>DDWO01000010.1:65590-125008 GCA_002345705.1 Acholeplasmataceae bacterium UBA2284
CATGGTGAGATACCACGATATATGCCTTTGGATAATTGATTAAAAATTTGGATAGCCAATCGATATGTCTAACATCTAAAAAGTTTGTAGGCTCATCTAGAAGTAATACATCTGAATCTCCTAGTAATAATTTGCCTAAAATAATCTTAGCGCGCATACCACCAGATAGATGCTTTATTGGTTCTTCTAGTATATCCATGGTTAAGCCTAGACCGTGTATTATATTACCAACCTTTGACTTAATCGAATAAAAATCTGCTTGCAGCAATTGGTCACCTAATTGTGATGCCCAATTGAGTAATCGATCATGATCCTTTTCTGGTGCAGTGACTACACTTTCATATAGTCTTTCCATTTCCCTTTCTTTTTCAAACAAGGGTAAAAAGACGTCATATAAATAATTCTTTACTAACAAATTCGGATCGACATTTGCATATTGGTCTAAATAGCCAATCTTTTTATTTGGCACCCAATTGATAAACCCCTGATCAGGTGTCAATGATTTTTCAAGTAGCTTCAGCAGTGTTGATTTGCCAGTTCCGTTGGGTCCAACTAAAACAGCATGCTCTCCCTCAAAAAGACGCATTGATGCCTTTTGATAGAGGTTTTCACCACTGTAGCTAAAAACTATATTTTCTACTTCTAAAATGCTCATTTTGGTAAGTCGAAGCTAAGTGGAGGTTGATCATCCTCGACATAGATCCATTTCTCCTCGATAAAATTATCTCCGCTTACTATTTTTTCAACGGACTGTTTCATATATTTTCCGGTACAGGTTGCAAGTATCTCGTTATTTTCGTCACAAAGATAGCCCTCACCCTCAAAAATCATTCTCCTATTGGATGTGATTTTCCCGACAGCTTTGAGTTCCTGATCAAGAGGAACCGGCTTTAAAAAGCGGATACTTAAATCCACTGTAACTCCCCATACAGTCATATCAATCATTTGAATTGCACGACCGATGGTTTCATCTAATAAGGCAGTAATAATACCACCATGCATTCTAGATGGGTAGCTTTGATGAATGTCAGATCCCTTGAATACTCCAAGAATCGTATGATCTTCAAGCTCGTAAAAATTGGTATGAAGTCCTGCATCATTATTCATTCCGCAGACAAAACACATATCTGAATTATTTTGTTTTCTAGTCACCTTATAGATCATATGAAATCCAGCTCCAAATGCATATATAGAATAAAGATACTACCAATCAAGGTAATGATGAAAAATAAGATCATCATGATACGATACCAGGTTTTAAACTTGGATTCATTTGAAATGGTATATAAATAACCAAATGAACAAGGTGTAAATAAAACGAATAGCGCCTTACTTCCTTCTAGCTTATTCTTTCTTACTGCGATTAATCTTAGGATGAATAACGTTAATGTTCCTCCAATTAAAGAAATCCAAAAGGAGTTAATAAAGATATAGATTAGTAAATCAAACACGTTTTTCACCTCCGAAGAATAAATAAAGGAGGCTAGCCAGTGGAATTAAAAAGAATAGAAATGAACCAGTTAAAAATAGTCCTAAAATTGCCCAAAAATATGAAGATAACAAAATAAGTAATCGGTCTTTTGGTTTCATCATTCCACCTCACTTCCTAAAATAATATAGGTTAATAATTCTTTATTCGCTAAAATTTCGATGTGTCTTCCACCCTTTTCAAGGTTTCCATATCCATTATAGCCAGTTGCTCGACCGTAGGCGAGCATAATTCCTTCCATCATTAAATAAAAATCATTTTTATGGTCATGACCAACAAAGAGAGCCTTCGAGCGACCATAGGTCACCATTTTATTGAAGAAACCAGTATCTACACCCTGAGCGTAAACCATATCCTCATTAAAAATACCAACGTAGTCTACTGGATCTATAAATTGTCTAAGCGGAATATGCATGAAGACGAGTGAATCGACAGTATCTGTTTGAACATAATCTTCATACCACCAAACCTGACCAAGCGACAAATAGTCATATTCTCCTTCTTCTTCAGTATAATTTTTTCTTTCTGCTTTAGAATCTAAGAAATATGCATTATAGAAAGGAAGATTATTTTTAGTAAACTCTATTTTAAAGTTACCATAGCCACCATTTGTTATTTCTGGTCCAACCTTAAACATCAAATACTCTGTTTCTGGGATAATTGATAAAAAGTCCTCATAATCATGAAAATCAGTTTCATGATTTCCAAAAACAAATGTCCAAGGAATTTCTAGAGATTCCATATGTGAAACGAGTGATAAAAAAAGTTTAGGTGCATATGGAGACATGGTCAAATCCCCAGTAATGACAATTAAATCATAGTCATCCGATTGAGCTAGATTTTTAATCAACTCCAATGTTTTTCGATCACGGTAGTCGATTCCAAAGGATAGATGCAGGTCAGTGACCTGCAATATCTTTAAGGTATCTCCTTTAATTTCTAATGTAAAGGGATCATTATCTGTATACTCAATTGTGTATGGTTTACAAGAAGATAACCCGAACACGAGAGTCATGAATAGGATGGTGGTCAAAAGTTTTTTCATAGTATGTTTTCCTTTAAAAGTTCAATAAGCTCAAAATGTCTAACAACATACATTTCATAGAAAGGCCTCTTATAGCTAACAAATTCGAGCTCATTTTCATTAATATATCTTTTTATTTTCACTGTCGTTGGATAAACAACAACAATTTTAGTCTGATTGGACTTTAAAAAATGGGTTTGATCAATTAAATTCGATTTGGACGCATCTCTAACCTCCCATATTTTTTTACTATTGATTGTTAGCTCAGCATTGGTTGGGACGTAAAAAAATAGTATCTGATAGGTTTTATCATTGATCTTGAATAGGTTTTGTTTATGTTCATGAGAAAATTCACCATATTGTTTCAGTAATTCAATGGTGGATTGTTTAATTTCTTCACTCTTCTTTTTTTGATGAAAGCTTGCATAGCCGATCACTGCAAGTATAGTTATTACTAAAATAGCTATAATAATTTCAGGTAGCATTATATTTTCTCCTTCGTTACAGAGATTAAAATCTTTTCTTTAAAGGTGCAATGATAATGATATCGATCTTTTTCGAATAATACAGTTGGTAGGAAGTATGGAATGTTATCTGCAATACCATAGTTGTCAAAATCATTAATCCACTCAATTTTTTTCCACTCCAAAATGCCTTCACTCGTTAATATAGGTGTTTGAAAATGAAAATCGTCACTTAAGGTGATTAAAAAAATATGCAATCCATTTCCCATAACATCAAATGAGTTCCAGGTTAAGTATCCCTTATCTTCTATTTGATCATCGGTTACATGAATTCCAGTTTCTTCTCCTATTTCTCTTTTTATACAATCCTTGATGTCTTCAAGTGGATTTCTTTTTCCACCGACGCCATTCCATGAACCTTTCCATGGTTTTTTTTCGCGATTGACTAAGAGAATTTCATCTTTTCTTTTGATAAATCCCAATGTGTATGTATACATCATGCTATATCCCATCCCAAACTAAATTAATTATAGCATATATTGTATCTTAAGATACAGCCTATTCTGTGCTCTAAATAGGAAATAATCCCCTTTTTGCGTTATAATAGGATAAAGAGGTGGATATGATGATTCGTTCAATAGAGGATTATAGAGAGACCCTAGATGACTTGGGTAAAGAGTGGCTAGACTATGTTATGGATTACTTGAAGGAAAATCATGGAGCCTATGAGCTTGTTTTCTTTTATAAGCGACCTGTTTTAAAAATTACTAGAGAAATATTTTTGATGCTAGGTGGCGGGAAAAATCATTTTTCAATTTACACAACAGATTTTGAATATGTAGAAATGATTAAGGCAGAAAAAAATATTGGCTTGAAATTTGGAAAGTCAGCAATTTTATTTCCTTTGCATAAAAAGGAGTATATGGAAAAGACTTTAAGAATTTGTGATGAGGTCATTATTCGAGCAAAAAACTAAAAAATGAATACTTGTTATATATAACAAATGTGGGACGAAAGAAAACTTAGGTTTTTTGTTATCTGAGTCTTGCTTTTTCGAAATGATATGCTATAATAATCAATGCACGGCAATTTATGCACCTATAGCTCAGTTGGTAGAGCAACTGACTCTTAATCAGTGGGTCCACGGTTCGAGCCCGTGTGGGTGTACCATTCGATAAATAAAACCATTCGGCTGAATGGTTTTTTTATTTTTTTAATCTTCTATTATGAAAGCTGCGTAGAGTGGGTAATGATCAGATAGATATTCACCCTTTTTTTCATGATGGATAATTTCAAACTTATCCAGATGAAGAGCATCCGAAAAGAAAATATAATCGATTGGTAAACCAGTAGTTTCATCTGAAAAAGCGTGGTAGGTCAAACCTATATGCTTTTTATTATCAAAGACTTGATTATATTTGGTGGATAAAAACTTAATGCCTATAGAATCTGGTTTCGTGTTGAAATCACCCATTAAAATAATCTCTGTTCTATATTTGATTTCTAGAACCTTAATCATACGATACACATATTCTAATTGATTATAGATGATATCGTCATTTGCATAATCAAGGTGCGTGTTGATAATGGTAAGAAACCGATTCGGACTTAATTTTAAAACAACATAGGTTGCTATTCTTGGAAAATGACTGCCATCAATTTTCGATTCGACATATGGAGTATCTGTTAGCCAAAAGGTTTCTGTTTCAACAACCTCAAATAATCCCTTTTTGATAAATATTGGTGTGTACTCCCCACCATCACTTCTTGGAATACCAAATGATTCATAATCACTTAAGTTTTCTTGAAGTTCTAGATACATCCCTGGACCAGGCTCTTGGAATCCCATGACATCATATTTTTTCTGATTTAAAAACTGAAACACTTTATCCTTTCGATAGTCCCATGCATTTTTCCCATCGACTGCAACGTTGATTCTTAAATTGAAGCTTAAAACATTTAGTTTCATTTCTGTGCTCCTATCATTTATCAGTTAATTTGATTATAGCATCAAAATATCATCTATGCTAGAATAATTATGGAGGGTATGATATGCCAACATTGTTTATTGCCGGTGATTCGACTGCATCAATAAAAACTGAAGATAAAAGACCAGAAAGTGGATGGGGAGAATTTTTACATGAATTCATTACACCAAATATAAGGGTTGAAAATTATGCTCAAAATGGAAGATCGACAAAATCTTTTATCAATGAAGGGTTACTAGAAAAAATTGAGAATAAAATCAAGGAAGACGATTATCTACTTATTCAGTTTGGTCATAATGACGAGAAAATTGAAGACCCATTAAGATATACTGATCCTAGAACAGAATATAAGGATAACCTGATGAGATTTGTATTGGTTGCTAAAAAGCATGGAGCAATCCCAATTTTACTAACCTCAATTACCAGAAGAAAATTTGTAGATGGTAGATTAGAGGAGCATACGGTAGGAGAATATCCAAATCATATGAAGGAATTCGCCAAGGAAAATCATATTTTAATCATTGATGCCTATAAGATAACACATAAAATTATTAGTCAGTCTGGTGAGGATTACTCAAAAAAATTCTACTTACATTTAAAGCCAAACGAATCAAAGAATTATCCAGATGGAGTAATAGATAACACACACTTAAGCCCCTTTGGTGCTCAAATGATTGCTTCATTAATTGCTGTGGAGCTTAAAAAAATAATATAAAAAAATCAGTCAAAAATATGGCTGATTTTTTATTGATTTTTGAATGTTTTTTGCTATGAATATCCACTATAATTCCAATTCATCAATGACTTCAGTGAGTAAATCACTCATCATAACGTCTCTTATCTTAAATTGCGCTGTTGGGCCATGATACGGTTTTTCAACAAGTGTTTTTTTATTTGTGTGAAGTGCTTGAACGGGACAATGGTTAATACAACGATAGCAAAGCACACAACGATTTCTAACTTTGAGTGAATCATCCTTTATAACAAAGTTTTTTGTAGGACAAAGCTCGACACATTTTCCGCATAAAATACAATTAGGTTCAAGCTTAATCGCGTGATTCATCATCCTTCTTTCAAAAAAAGTATAGGGAACTCTTTGCGTGAGTCCTAGCAAAAGTGAAAATGGATTTGATCCCTTTAAATATCTTCTTTCAAGTAATATATTTTTTACAAATCTCTTTATTTTTTTTGTGTTTTTTCGTTCTATTTTTTCATAGTCTATTTCTTTTTTTGATCTAAAAATCTTATAATCAGTTATATTATTTGGCATATTAAAATGCTCTTGTTCAAGTATTTTATACCCTTTTTTTCTAAGTATTCTAGCTGCATAAGCAGCACCATCACCTGAAAACATCATTTGCGTGCAAAAAACAAATCCTCTTTTATCCGTGCGAAATCTAAGCCCATCCATCCATTTTCGAACAATTCTAGGGATTGATGAACCATAGACTGGATACCCTAATCCAATCACATCATAATGATCAACTAAATGATTGGATTCCTTTAAGGATTCAATTGAATATAGATCACAAATAATTCTTTTATCTCTGATTTCTTCTTGTATGCGCTGACTGATGTAGTATGTGTTTCCTGTGCCAGAAAATTGAAATATAGCAACTTTAAGCATATTAACACCTCATCACTTCAATTTTATTTTATCATTAAGATTTAAAAAAAAGCACACATCCGTGTACTTAATTATAAATTCTTATTTGTTTTAGGTTGTTGCTGTAACTCTAAGCTCTGCTCTCATATACTGAGCAACGATTACCATATTATAATTTGGCATGGTTTCTGGAAGTTCAACACTCCAACCCATAAATAGATAACCGCTTCTACTTTCAACCTCTGGTAATAGAAAGTTAGATAGATCTGCACCAGCAGCCACATACTCTCTATAGATTGTTTGTCCATCATGATCTTCGAAGACGATTTCATATATTTCAATGCTTGTTGCATATGCTTTTGAAACTTCAAGGGTGTAAAGACTAGCTGCTACTAAAACTGTAAGTAATATGATTATATACTTCATAAGTCTTTCCACCTTTCTTATACATTTGCATGTGGTTACTTATTCTATGCATACATTATACTCATCATATCTTACTTAAAAATAATGGATTTCTTAATTAATTCTTAAATCGTCATTTTTCCAAAAATTGTTGATAAATGTGATTTGAACTTACTCAATTGAAAATCTGACTCAACTGAGATAATTCTATCTGCTTCCTCTAGGTCTATTTTTACCTGTTTTATGTCTGTCTTTGATGATAAAAGTGACTGATTCATTTTGTGTAGAAATAAATCGTCAATCGTTAGGCAATGAAAACCATGATGATCAATTTGACAAATTGCCAGTGTCCTTAAATAGGATTTACCGTGTGTTGTTTTAAATCTCATTGTTGTATTAAAGGGTCCAGTCATTTTTTGATTTGAAAAATAATCTAGCTTTCTTTGATCATACTTATGAACAAACTCCTTGAGTTCATTTTCAGTTAAGGTCATGCTATCTAGGGATAACTCTAGCATTTGTTTCATTCGATTCGAAAAAAAGATGGTCATTTCCTTCTTTGTTTTTTCATACTTCATGTAAAATGCCCATGGAATCGTTAGTTCTTCCATAAAAAAATCCCCTCCAATCTACTGGGATATTTTACCAAAAGAATCTATCGAATTCGTTTCCGATTTCTTAAGAATTTATTAAGAAAAAAAGAGCACCTCAGTGCTCCTTAAGTTTTTAACTAAAATCTCCTAATTTATATCCAAATCCCCACATTGTTATTACAATTTTTGGACTGGATGGGTCATCTTCTATTTTTTCTCTTAATCTTCTTATATGGACGTTAATTACATTATCATTATAATAATACTCTTCTCCCCAAACTGTTCTATACATTTGTTGCTTAGAGAATGTTTGCTCTGGATGGGTTAATAAAAGCTTTAATATTTCGAATTCCTTCAGGGTTAAATCTACGACTAGTCCCTTCTTCTTAACCTCGAAATTACTTAGGTTAACCTCGATGTTACTCACTTCAAATTTTGTCTTTACATCTTTTTCCATTGTTTTCTGTGAGCGTCTTAGAACTGCTTTTACTCTTGCTACAAGCTCAAGCATTGAAAATGGTTTAGCAAGATAGTCATCCGCACCAAGTCCTAGATTGACTGCCTTTTCGACATCTGTATCCTTAGTAGAAATAATAATAACTGGTACGTCACCCTTGGAGCGTATATGCTTTAATACTTCTTCGCCACTTTTAATTGGTAGCATTAAGTCCAGTAATACAGCATCATATTTTATTGAATCGAATTGGTTAACAGCATCTTCGCCATTGAACACGGCTTTAACTTCAAACATTTCTTCCTTAAGCTTTGATTCAATACTACGACTGATTAGTACATTATCTTCAACAATTAAGATTTTTTGCATATGCTCACCTATCCCAATAATTTAGTGGAAAATCCTTTCATGATGTTGTATTGTCTTTTATGTTTATATTATATCACATAATTTAGTGTTTGAAATCAAATGCTTTTTTAAATAAAAGAGCCCTGATGACATGGGGGGGATTAAGTCATCAAGGCTTACTGATTCTTGATCTACCACTAAAAATCTCAATAAAAGGAGAAATCTTCAGTTACGGTAAACTAGTTTATCAGCACCTTTATTATAACTGAAAATTAACTATAAATAAAGACAAATAATCATATGTATTCATTATTTTTAATCAAAAAAAAACGCAGATATGATATAGCATACATATCTACGTTGATTTGTATTATCCTGAAAAAGTGAATGACAAGGTCTCGCTCATTTCGGAAACTCTGCCTACAAAATCAACTGCTTGAATTTGTACTTGATAGGAATTACCTACAGTTAATCCAGTGAAAATCATTTGATTAAGTGATGCATATTTATGGAATGCTCCATCTAAATAGATTGCATATTTCTCAACACCATAATCATCATTTGATTTATTCCAAAAAACTGTATTTTTTAGCTGTGCAAGTTGAATATTAGTTGGTTGCGTTGGAGCTTCTTTATCGGTTAATGCGTAATCCTGCCTATAAACTCTAACGTAATCAACTTCCATTGCTGTTGGAAACATTTCAGTATCAATGCCCTGTGCACCACCCCATGTTCCCCCAATAGCAAGATTTAAAATTAAAAAGAATTCTTGATCAAAAGGAAATGCTTGATTGTAGGGCACATCTTGATTAAAATGTGGAACATATGCAAACTCACCAAGCTTATCTCCATCAACAAAAGTTTGAATGCTACCTGGTGTCCAAATCATTTCATAATCTTTAAACGTAGTTTCAACATCCTGATAAAGTCTAGAGTATCCTAATTGAGTACCTAGGTTATGATTAAATTTTTCTGTATGGATTGTAGAATGAATACGATTGACATCATATCCTACATATTCCATAATATCAATTTCACCACTTCTTGGCCATCCACCATAAACACTCATTAGAGGCATCATCCATATCGCTGGCCATGTGCCACGACCCGTTGGCATTTTCGCAGATACAACAATTCTTACATACTTAAAAGAACCCTTGTATTTCGTATTTAGGCGTGCTGATGTATAAAGCTTTCCACCCATGCTTTCCTTATGTGCTGTAATGACTAATTTTGAATCAACAACTTCAGCATTATTTCTAGAATAGTATTGGACTTCTTGGTTTCCACCACCAAATCCACCTTCCTCGAAGGTCCATTTGGTTTCATCAACAGTATCACCATCGAATTCATCAGCCCATATGCAAACCCATCCACCCTCAAGTGTTGGTACTGCACAATCAGTGGTTGCACTTAAAGGTAATAAACCATTGGGTACAGATGGAATTTCAGTTTCTATCGGTTCTGTTGGTGTTGATTCACACCCCACCATCACAAATAACAGTAAGATCAATATAAATAATTTTTTCATTTAAACTCCTTATTCACCAGTAATACCCGTACGGTCAATACTTTCTGTGAAATATCTTTGCGCGATAAAATATAAAACGAGTAACGGCAAAATCGTAATCATATTACCAGCAAGTAGTATGGCTTCATTTAATTCTGAACCCGGAGATCCTGGTGGGAACAGTGTGTTATAGCTTGCTCTAAACGCTTGAAGCTTCAGTGGTAATGTAACTTGACCACCAACATAAAGAGCTGTTACAAACGTTTCATTCCAGTACCAAACAAATGAGAATAGGAAAACGATGATGAAGGATGGTATTGCAAGAGGAATCGCTATTTTTAAGAAAATTTTAGTTTGTGATGCTCCATCAATTTCAGCTGATTCCATAAGTACTCCAGGAATTGTTCTAAAGAATTGATAGAAAATTAAAATGTAAATTGCCGCATTGATTCCCTGACCAAAAATAGCAGGTAGAATCATTGAGTTTTGGGTACTAATTAACCCTAGATTTTTAAAGATTAACATGTTAGCAACCATCGTAACTTGAGCAGGTAGAATAAATGTTGCTAGCATCAATGCAAACATAATCTTCTTTAATGGAAAATTGAATTTAGCAAATCCGTATCCTATAATTGCTGATGAAATAGTAACAGATAAGCTCACCTTTAAGACGTAGCTAACTGTACCAAAGATTGCATCAGGAATTTGAAGTACTTGCATTGCGCGTTCATAATTTGAATATTGAAGTGTTGTAGGAATCCATTTAATCCCTGGATTGATTAGATCATCAACACTCATAAAGCTGTTGACAAGCATAAACAAGACAGGATACAAGTAAATGTAGCTAAAGCTGATTAAAAGCGTGTAGATGACGATTTTATAGATAAAGCCATCTGTGAAGTTCATCCCAAGGAGAAAGCGTTTAGCCTTGATTTTTAGTAAATTTCTATCGACATTTTTCATGGCTTATTTCTCCTTTCTATGGATGGAAAGTACACCCACAAAAATACTCATTAAGATTACCATAAGGATGAAATAAATCCAAGCGATTGCTGCTGCATAGCCATAACCAAACCAAAAGGCTGAGTCAGGTGCACCGACTAGCATATGAGTTCTTGCTAAATCAAGAATACCTCCTGATTCGACAAATAATGACATGGAAACGACAATATAAATAACCGCTACACTGATTAATGGACTAATGGATGGTAAGGTAATCTTCCAAAAGCGATCCCAAGGTGAAGCGCCATCAATTGATGCTGCTTCATAAATCGATGAATCTATTTTTTGTAAGCCTGCAAGGAAGATTAGAATTGGAATCCCTGCATACCACAACACAAGTAACATCGATGTCAGTAATGATTCTAAAGGATTAGCAATCCAAGGTCCTAGATTTTCTGTAATATAGGCTAAGGCTGGACTATCTTGAAGTGATGGGAGTGATGTAGCATCCTGATTGGATAATTCTGCAATAACAGGACCAGTAGCTATCACCACGGGTAAGAAAAATATGGTTCTCCAAACACCCTTAAGCTTGATCGGGTTGTTGATTAGAACTGCAATCATAATCGAGAAAACTACGACCAAAGGAACAGATAAAACCATTTTACCTAAGTAAGTTCCAAATAATGGAAGTAAAACCTGGCTTCTAAATACATTTAAATAGTTGTTAAATCCAATCCAGGTTGTTACGATGCCTGTTTCTAAATTATAATACGCTGTGTGAAAGCTTAAGTATAGCGAATAAAACATTGGATAAAGTGTAAATATCAAATATCCGATTAACCATAACATAATAAACATATAACCGTAAAAGCTTTCTCTTCTTTTTCTAGTGACGGTAATGTTTATAAAAGAAAATAGGCGTAAGATGTTCAAGTCTCTTCGTATGACAAAATTATGATTTGAAGAGTATGCAATTTTACTTAAAATAGGGCTCAATACTCGAACATAAAACTTACCAACAGGCCTTGATATTTTAGCTATAAACGAACCTACAGCACGAAGAACCTTTTTTGAAAACTCAGTCATCGGTTGAGTTAATCTCTTAAGAAAAGCCTTTGTGTCATCTATTCTTTGTCTCATGATGTCACCACCTTATAGCTTCTGGCAGCTACCACGCCATCAGATAAAAACTTCGATGTATAGGTGTAATTGATATATATAATGACACCATTGGAATAGGTTACTTTAACAAGTCCTGTTTGAAGAACCTCACGATTAACTATATAAGCATTAGTTACATGCTTTAACGCATCATTAACATAATGATATGCTTCTACAACTTCATTTTCGTAGTTTGCTAGTGTTGTTGTATAGAATACGCTTGAAGGTGTATAACGCATTTCATATGTTCTTTCATGTGTCAAAATATAGCTTGGATTGATTGCGAAGTCGACCATGGTTAAGAAACGGTCTTCAGCAAGCGCGTTAAAGTTTAAATATGGCGTGTAATAGGAAATACTTCCCTTTAAAATAATTGGTAATAAAGGCACTAAATCTGAGTAATAATCGTATTGACTATTTGTAATTTGCATATCTAGGTAACCATCCAAATATGAATACATATAAACATTTGGCATCGATAGCAATAAATTATCATAGAGTGCTGCAATCTCTTGATAGTATGAAACACTATAGCTTCTTCCATAATTACCGGAATCATAATAGCTAAATAATGTTCTACCTAGATTACTCATTGATAATCCTGAAACACCCATATCAGAAATGAATCCTAAATCATCCTTTGCCATTTTATAGCTTTCTGCTGGGTATAGGAAATAAATTTCAGTAAGCTGTCCATTTAAATTTCTTGTATTTCTTACCATCTTCAATCTATTCAAGGCTCTAGCAACGTCTCTATTATATGAAACTCGATTCGAATCACTTGAGGATATCACGTAGTCATTAGCAAGATAGATATCATTTCCATCGGAAATTACATTATCAGCTAATCTTTGAATATCCTTTTTATCCCAAGAATTCGTACGATAAGGATTTGTTCTTAGGTTACCATCTCTAGAATATCCCATTAGGGTTAATTGTTGATTAAGTATTCCATTTTCCTTAAATTGATCGTATGCGCTTTGAATTTGATTAGCTGTTGTCATCGTGACACGAGTTGTACCAATAAATGATGGCTCTTGATCGCTCATTAAATATCCGAGTTGAATTGGGATATTGCCATCAATTGTTTTTTCATTTTCTGTAAGTACACCTTGATCAATCAAATAATCTCTATAATCCTTAGCTATACCTACATAGGACGCTTCAGTATTCGCTAAAAAGTTAAATTGAATTCTAAAATCAAGGCTTGTAGGATCGGTTGCGATTGTATCGCTACCATCTCCAGCCTTATTAATGATATTTCTATAAATTTGTCTGACATTATAACGTGTACCGACACGATGATATCTCGTGCCACTACCCCAGAATGTAGATAGTAATTGAGTGTTCTCGGAACCTTCTAAAATATTTGCATAAAATGCATTTCCATTGGGCTCATGAACCATACCATAAATTGGTATCGATAGATTTGGTATCGTTTGTGTTGAATAGCCAATATCTGAACCATAAAATCTTGCTTGGAAATAGGTGTTATAGCGTTGATTTGTTCTAACTAAAGCTCCAACGCCATCAGGAATAACAATATATCCTGGAATCTTATCTTCTCTTGCTGCACCAAAGTAAGGAAATATTTGAATACCTAAAAGACGGAAGATTTCACCGGATTCCTCCAAGGAATCCATCGGGATATGAACTTCGATTGAGCCACCGACTAAGCTAATTTCAACATCAAAGCTAATATTGATTGCTTTAATATCGACATTGACCATAAATGAATTCGCTGTTTCTGAGATGATCTTGTTTGCTACCCTGCGATAATTATAGCTACCTGCTTCTAATAGATAAGGTCTTAAATGATCTGGATCTGTTTCTGTAATAGCACCATTGTTTTGATATGCGACTTCTGCGATTGTATAAATCGATTGTGTCTGAATGGTTGATGACGATACATTATTTTGTCTTACATATTCTACCCATAAACCAGAGTTCATTTGGTTTCTATTTAAGGTATTATCTTCTCTATCTCCAGAGGTTCCTTGGAATTCTGGTCTACTTGACCAAAAATATCCTGACTCTATGTTTTTAACCATTAAGGAGAAGGAATCCAATTCGAAATAGACCTCTAATTCAGGAGTGGAAAACATCAGCTCAAAGCCTAGGTCATCTAATTCCTGTGGTGTATAGGACAATGTATAGTTGGTTTGATAGTCTAAAAGCTTTTCAGGTGATACTGTATCCACTTGAGTATATCTTGAGCTTTCTAACAAGAGCTGGTTGATATATGGATAGTTTTGTACCTCTTCAAGATCTGAAAAAATATTATTTTGTTGAGTTGCTGCGTAGGCAATACCAAGTGTAAACATAGAGAATAAGATGATTACAACTACATATTTCATTATTTTAGCCACGGATAATCAACTCCCTTATAACGTCTGAAATTAAGACGTAGACTTCGTTTAGTAATAAATACACAATGAAAAGAACAGCTAAAATCATAATTGCCGTGAATAAACTAATCAATATATTAGCAATTGTTGGCTTCATATCATAGTAATGAATTTCTTTTACCATGATGACCATATAAAGACCAGTGATAAATAATCCAATAAACATTAAGGTTGAGTAAATAAATGCTTCATTAAATGATAATGCATTTGAAATGACAGTAACCAGTGGAAGCGTAATAATCATCGGTAGTAAGGTATAGGCTGTTGCCTGATAGACATCAGATAGCTTACCTTCACCATCTCGTATACTACAAACTAAGTAGTTTGCGATAACCCATAGGAAGAATGGAACGAAGATTGTTGTCATCTGTTGGAACATATTGATTTCTGCTGGAATATAGTTATTGAATAGGAAGCTTGTTTCAAATATCCAATAAATGTATGCTGTAAAGAATAACAATAAGTAAATCGTTGCTGATAAATTAGAGCCCTTTCCTTCTCTCTTAATACCATAATATCCATCACCTGGATGCTTGATAATATAAAACGGGAAGATTAGCTCTTGATATAGCTTAAATTGTGATAAATATGTTTTGAGCTTCTTAAATGGTTTTCTTACATAATCCATGAAGTGGACAAATCTATTAATAAAATAGAGAAGAATCATTGAAAGTAGGAAAAATATAATAACTTCTCCACTATCTAAGAGTGCTCTATTTCTTACTTCCCAAAATGCATTCGAATAACCTTCTTGGTCTCTAGCAACCTGATAATACTCCATTGCTGATTCATAATCCATATTTGCGAAATATGCATCACCAATACCTTTATTTGCTAAATCAAATAGTGCATTCATTTGAAGTACTTGCTCCCATGGTCCTAGGGACTCAGAGTATTTACCATCCTGATATAAATCAATTGCGTAATGCACAAGATTAGCAAATTCAGTTGGAATAAAGACCTGCAGTGATGATGTTGTTTTATCAATTGCATAAATATTACTCTTTGAATCTACTGCGATACCAGATGGAGATTTAAATAATCCCTTTTGTCCATTTTGATCAAGTCCAGAAAAGATAAAGAGTACAGATCCATCAGGACCGTATTCAACAATATAGCCACCAGACTCGATAGAAAATATTGTATTATATGGGCCTACAAATAAATCTTCAGTTGTTTCAAAGCCCCATACAGAGCGATTATAAACAAAATTAGCAATGTTTAACTTTAAATAACCAGAGTCACCCTTGGTTGTAGTTAGGATCAATCCATCATGATCAATCGCTATATTATATACTGGCTTTGGAATCAACTTAAACCATTGTCTTCTTTGTTGTTCATCAAATAAAATATATTTTAATACATTATCCCAAGTATTTGGAATTTGATTTCCACCAAAGAAACCAAAGAAATTACCATTATTTTCGAATTCAGCTAGACCGTTAATATTACCAGCAAGTAATATATAAACATTATTTCCTCTATCGGTAATAATCTTTGTTGGGTCAAACGCATCACCTTCGGTAAAGAATGGAGTGTTGGTTGGTTTTTCATATACTGAGCCTACATTGTATAGCTCTAGGTTTTCATCATATAAAAATTGGTAAGCCTTCTTTAAGCCAAAGTCTGCAACATAAAGTGAACCGTCAAAGCCAACATGGACACCAGTTGGTTGACTGAGTAAGCCTTCACCAATTACAGTAACTACATCTGTTCTAAGAGAATACTTAACAACTCTTGCATTTCCTGTATCTGCAATATAGACATTATCATCATCATCGATCGTTATATCTGATGGATCTTTTAGGGTAAGTCCGCCTAAATTATAGGAAATCGATAAAGGTAAGTAAGCATCCTGGGTAGGAACAATTCTACCCTGAGAGCTTGAGTAAGTGAATGTTGAATAGGGAAGTCCATTTGCATCTGCTTTTAGGGATGGTGTTAAAAGCAATACAAAGATAAATAGTAAGATGAATAGTTTTTTCATTATTTGATACCCGAATGTGCCATGGTGTTCATTACCTTACTTTGTAGCACAATAAATAAAATCAGATTTGGAATAAACATGAGTAGACCACCAGCTGCTGCCAATCCCTGTCCAGCAACTGTATTTCCTTGAGCTGAAGTTAAGCTCATCATGTAAAATGCGAGTGTTCGCTTGGATTCATCATTAATATATAATACCGATGTCGATACATCATTCCATATCGCTTGAAAAGCTAGAATACCGACGGTTGCGATTGCTGGTGCGATAATTGGCATAATAATCTTAAAGAATATTTCCATCTCGGATGCACCATCAATTTTCGCGCTTTCAATGAGTTCATTTGGTGTTTGATCGATAAACTGCTTAATTAAAAACATTGCAACCGGCATGACGATAACTGGTAAAATATGTGCCATATAGGAATCAATTAAACCAGACTGAGCGATAATTAAATATCTAGGAATTTGAACAGCGATTGGTACGAACATTAATGCCAATGTGTTTAATTCAAATAAGAACTTCTTTCCCTTGAATTTTAATTTTGATAGACCATATGCTGATAATGCTGTAATTAAAATAGCAAGTGTAACGCCAATAATTGTAACGAGTAAGCTATTTACTAAATATCTAGAAAAAGGTACACCAGATGCGGATGTGATTCTAGCTAGCTCAACGAAATTGTCAAAAGTAGGTCTTCTAACGAAGAACTTTGGTGGGTACGCGAAAAGCTCACTTTGTGGCTTAAATGCGTGATTAACGATAAAAATAATTGGAAGTAACATCAGTAATGAGAAAGGCACTAAGAATGTGTAGAATGGAACCTGACTCTTATGAAATCTTGTAGGGTTTATTTTTGTCCCTTGAAATGAATTGGCTGCCATATCGTCACTCCCTTTCCCCTAAAATTCGCCATGTAACCTTAGAAATGAAGTATACCAAAAGCAGTAATACTACAGAAACTGCTGCTGCATAACCCATCATATATCTGATAAAACCGAAGTCTTCGATATGGTTGACGATGAGCTGACCAGCATATTGTGGTGTCGGGTTGGACCCTGAGAGTGCAACACCGATGCCTCCAGCCTGGAAGGTTGTAACAACAGCCATTACGGCTCCAAAGAGCATTTGTGGCTTCATTGAAGGAATTGTGATGTAGAAAATTTCTTGAGCACGATTCTTGATTCCATCCATATAGGCTGCTTCATATAAGGTTTGATCGATATTTAAGACCCCTGCAAGCATCGCTAAAAAGCCGACACCCATGCTGCTCCATAGCGAAACAACAATCATGATGGTCATTAAATATTGAGGTGATTGTAAAAACTGGATAGGCTCTAAAATGACACCCCAGTTTAATAATAAGCTATTTAAATACCCCTGTGAGTCATCAGAGAAAATGATACGCCACATCGAGGCTAATGCGACACCAAACGTTAGGGATGGTGAGTATAAAATGATTGCGAAAACTGTTCTTGGTTTAGCTGGTATTTGTGATAGCATCCATGCAAGTAGGAAGGATAAAATATAGCCAACTGGACCAACAATTAAGGCGAATTTTAAAGTATTGGATAGAACGAACTGCATAAACACAGTGTCCATCGTAATCAATTCAATATAATTGGTTATCCCGATAAATCTTGGTGCCTGAATAGCATTAAAGTAAGTAAATGATAAAAATATAGCTGCTAATACTGGAATAACTACGAAGATAAAGAATAAAGTCCAATAGGGCACGATAAACCATGCCGGACGGTTCATTTTACTAATCATTTCCTACCTCCGTTAACCATCTGTCGATGTTATAGATGCTAGGAACAGTGTATTCCTTAATAATTACACCTTTATAGGTATATCCAAATTCAGCCATCTTATAAATAATTTCTCGATTCGATATACGTACTGCTTCATCTAGTGCTTGTCTTGGATTGACACCGTTAAATACAATTTTTGTCCATGCATTACTAATTTCACGTTCTACCATATATGTTCCAGGAATACGTGGTGCTTCTAAGCCGTAGCCCCATTGTTCTAAAACGATATTTTTATACTCATCAGGCATTGAAAGTGTTCTAAATGCATCAACATTTGCTGTATTCCAGAAATATGCTTGACCGTAGGTTGATTGTAACAGGAATGCAAACTCAATTTGAATATCTGTAGACATCCACCACTTTAAGAAATCCCATGATTCTTCAGGGTATTTAGTCGTACTCATAATCATGTTAGCCTGAGCCCCAACCGCTGAATAACGAATGATTTCATCCGTTTCTGCATTATAGACTCCCGGGTGAAGATCCATTCCCCATAGTCCATCAAGCTCTGCTGCTGCTGTTTCTAAAAGAATATAGGTTGATAAATCAGAAATACCGATTGGGAGTAGACCATATCTAAAATGGTTGTAGAATGATGCTACAAATTTTGGCATATTATATAGTGTATAAAGCTCACTCATCAGCTTAATGCCTGCAAGTGTTTCATCACTATTGATTGCTGTTTGCATACCATCAGGACTATATAAATCTCCACCAAATTGATAGATAAATGGTAGTGTTGCAACAAATGGCTTGAGGCCTGAGTATTGTGCAAGTGGCACGAAATAGTTCATACCATAGCTTTGTAGTAATGGTAATATTTCAATAATCTCATCCCATGTTTGTGGGATTTCAGTAATTCCAATTGAATTCAATATATCCTTACGATAATAGGTTACCC
This sequence comes from Acholeplasmataceae bacterium UBA2284, assembly GCA_002345705.1. GTDB lineage: Bacteria > Bacillota_I > Bacilli_A > Acholeplasmatales > Acholeplasmataceae > Peloplasma. The sequence continues at coordinate 84,685 of DDWO01000010.1, forward strand.
AGAAGTTTTGTGTTCCTGGTAGGGCGTATACTCCTTCTTCAAAGACGAATGGAATCATCGCACCCTTAGTGAAATGCTTAACAATTTCCTCATAGCCCTCAAATTGACGCAAATCAAGCGCTGCATCTCTAACTGCAAAGTCATAAGGCAACCAGTGGTTAACACCAATGGTCACATCCGGAGCTTGTCCGCTTGCATTAGCTAAAATTAATTTATTTTGATCTGGCATTTGTGATAGGGTGATACGCATATCACCATCATATTTCTCATCAATTAATGCCTGCATGATTTCAATGTATTGTCTTGGATGATTCACCCATACCATCACTTCATTATCTTTTCTACTGGATGCTGAATATGGATTATTGACAAATGATAATACTAAACGCTTCGTTCCTTCCCAAAAACGTACAAAAATATTTTCAAATGGTTTATCGATTTTGACATCACCATGGAAAATCGTACGCTCAAGCTCTAAGTTAGAGCGCATGAGTCTTTGCATTAAATTACCAAGTATTTGGTTAACTGATGAATCTCCATCAGAGAACTGTACCATCAAGCTTGGAAGCTTATTGATGTTTTGTGCGATATTTCTAAGTCTTGTAGCTGCTACCTTTAAATTACCAACTTCAGAAGGTTCATCTACAACAGATAGCTTAACTAATTTCTCATATGAATTTTCTAATAGGTCAGCCCAGGCTAAAATACTTGGTGCTGCATTTGGGAAATAGGCTTCAATATCCCAGTCTCTATAACGATCTGTCCCGCCACTTGTATATCTTTTTATATCGAGTGATAATCCTTGAATCTCACTCATTACATACTGAATGGTTTCTATAGTTTGTCGGTAAGGATAATTGACAGCCTCTAACGTAATTGTGTTTGTTCCAGCTTCTAAATATATTTTTAGTGGCTCATTAGAACTATCTACCAATGTACGGTTTAAAAATGAAGTTGTATAGGGAAATGGATATGCCTCTAGTGAATCAAAAGGAATTTCTCCATTAATTTTTATTTTTCTAAAAACCTGCATATCCTTGATTAAATACTGGCGATATTTAAATGTTAAATGGTAAAAACCAGCCTCTTCAGCCTCAATTTCATAGGTAACTGCTTGACCACTATTTTGCCATGAATCACCAAAAACAGTGTTTAATCTTAAGAATTGAGTGTTGTAATAAAGATTTGAAGGATCCTGCTCAGGTCTTAAGCGAATCGATGGATCATTGCGATGTAGCATTTCTCTTGCAGATACTGTGATATTTGTATTGATTACTGATGCATTTGGATATTGAGCTAAATATTCTTGATAGCTAGGTATTTCAGTTTCTCTCACGAAATATGCTTGACCGATTAAAAGCTGTGCATTTACATAATTGATTTGAATGATATCACCAGGCTTGAGTTCAAATGCGAAAAGACCAGGATGCATGCCTCGGTAATCATTAATTTGATGTGTGTTCCAATCCTTAATTTTTGTTGAGCTTGGTTGAATTTCATTTTGATAGCGATCCAATGTAAATTCAGTAGAATTCAATACCCATTTCGATGGTAGCACCAAGGTTTGTGCTTCATAGAATGGAGCTACACCATTGACAGTAATACTCACCTGAGCATTATTAATACTATTTTCAATTTCCTGATAATCAATTGCTAAGTAGTATAAGCCAGATTGCGCACTCGTATTTACAAATGAAACTGGTTGAGTTGATGTGAGTAGGAAAACATCCTGATCAACACCAGTTATACTTTCATAATCAGCAACAGAACCACCATAATTGATATGTGTTTTGGATACACGGTAGCCCGTCATATCTCCTGTTAATATCGTTTTTTCTTCATCTGTTTCAACTAAATTATCCAATAAATACCTTTGAACAACCTCTGTATATAGCTCTGCATTAAACGCTTGTGATAGATAAGTATTGCTATAATCATTAATCAAATCAGAAGCATCATAATGTTGATTCATACTTGACTTTTTAAAAAAAGAAAGGCCAATCACTAGAACAAAAAGCCCAACCAAAATAGTTAAGGTAATTCGCTTAGGTGACATGTGTGTAAAAAAAGCTTTAAATAGAGTCATTCCCTTTTTAAAAAATAGAATTAGTTTTTCCATGATACCTCCATAAATAATGGATTGGAGAGGGGAAATTAATCCCCTCTCGTCCATTCAATTCATTAATTAAATATGATTAGTTTCCTAAACTAGCAAGTTGTGCTTGAACAAGCTCATTTGCCTTATTTTGCCATTGTACTGCATAGGATTGAACTGCAGTTGGTCCAGCTGTAACTAGATTATTCCAGTTATATGGGTTTTCTGGATCATGAACCCATGCCCAGAAATCTTTATAACCAGGTAACCATTTGTCTAAGTCTGGCTTAGAATATTCAATACGATTTAATGTGTAATTGATACCTTCGATATCATCAACTAAATCAAACACTCTGTCCCAAACGCCTGGATAATCAGCAACTGGGAATCTGTCTAGGTGAACCGGTAGGTTACCAGCAAGTTCAGCTGCAGCAGCATCTGCTTCAAGTAGGTCTAATCTAGCTTCCCAACCATCTTGACCAAATGTCATCCATTTAGCAAGTAGATATGCTTCTTCTGGATATTCAGTTTGTGAAGATATACATTGGTAGTCTAAAATTGTTGGTGGGAATAGTCCAGCTGATCCACTTGGATATGGCCAGAATCCTAAATTGATATCGTTATTTTCTTTTGCATCATTGATGACCCAAAACTGCCATGAGCCTTCAATATCCATCGCAGCATAACCTGTTTGAATCATGTATGTACGAAGTGGAGCGTTTGCTTCTGCATTGTAATCTTCTTCTGTAAATCTTGTTGTAGTACCATCAGTTAATTGGTGCAAAGCAACCTTTTGTTCCATTGCAGATACCCAGTCAGCTGATGTGTAGTTAAACTGTGTTCCATCCCAAGTATCATATTGCACGTTTGCATTATTCATCATTGGCCATACTTGTTGGAAATCAGGAGAACCATACCATGTATCCATACCAACCACTAAATTTTCTTGGTTAGCAAGGTCAAAGTTCTTAATAGCCTTTGCAATATTAACAAATTCTTGATGCGTCCAATCCTTGACAGGATATCCGTCATTATCGATACGATATTGACCAGGAACTGTATTTAAATTCGCTTTTGCAAAGATATCAAGGTTAATCATAATACCTTTTAAAAATTGGAATGAAGGTACAGCATAACGCTTACCATTATAGACACCAGTAAGTGCGATGTTATCATAAACAAGGTCTGTATCTGGATCAGCATCCCATAGAGAAGCAACATCCTTTGTTAAACCTGCATTGATAACAGTAGGTACGTTATCTGTAGCAAATACATCGGGAAGTAATCCAGCCTGTGCCGCAGTTACAAGGTTACCTGTAAATTCAGCTCCGCTTCCTAAAATATCCTGACGTAGTGTTACTCTGATATGAGGGTATTTCACCATAAACGCATCAATCATGCGTTGATTGAATTGTGCATTACCCCAATCTGCGTAAGTTAACTCGATTGTCTGTACAGGACCAGTGGGAGTATTAGGATCAGTTGGTACTGGTGTTTGATCATTTCCACAAGCAGCTAGTCCAAATGCAAACAATATAACGAGTAATAGTGCTAATAATCTTTTCATTATAGCCTCCTATTAGTTAAAGTTTGGGTAAATTAAAATTTCAGAGATAGTAAATTCACCTGGTAATGAAACTAATGTTCCACCAAGAGTACCGAAATCTAATTCAAATTTAACGTTAGTAACTAGGTTATCAACGGTAAACTCAACAACAACTACCTTTTCAACGCCAGCTTCAACGTTGAAATCATATTTAGTGTCTGGAAGAATTGAAGCATATCCAGCATCTGGAAGAATTAAATTAACGCGAAGATCTCTTGTTACATCACTTTGAATGACAAATTTTAATACATATTTGCCTGGAGCAAGATCGCCGATCATTTGATATAAATGAGGTTGGTAAGCTTGTGCAGCTAAACCAGTAATATCAAGTACCATCTTACCATCAACGTAAGTCATAGTTCCTTGACCTTCAGCTTCAGTAAATAATGTGAAGCCTAAGACTTGGTCAGCAGTTCCATTTAATAATAGTTCTGGAGCAGCAACTGCATCCTTCTTCATTGATAGATTATCAAATGTAATAGTTTGAGCAACTGCATCATCAACACCCGCTTCAAATGGTGTAAATTGTGTACCAAATTCAAACTTGAATTCGAATGGTAGAGCTACTGAAGAACCTGTAGTAAATGTTAAAGTGTAAGTATCTTTAACTGTTGTAATTGCAACAGGACCAGTAGTGACTAGATTATTCCATCCACCAGCTTCACCTTGTGTAAAGAATGGTGTTAAGTTAAGTGCCTTAGATGCATATGCATCAAATGTAAATGTATAAGTAGTATCTGCTTCAAGTACAAGCTTAGTACCATAAATTAATTGTAATAAGTATCCAGCAGATCCATTTGTATACTTGTTTAAAGTGTAAACAAATTCTCCATTAACTACAGTTAGTGTAGCAACTGAACCTTCCCAATCATTATGGAAACCAACCCATGCTAGATCAGAGAAATCACCGTTTGTAACGATTTCATCTAGAAGAGCTTCTTGTAGTTTAACGTCATATAATGTGACTAAACCATCAGCAAATCCTGGTTGTGAACCAAGTTCAAACACGATATTAACGATATGTGTTGCCTTAGTTACTGTAAATAGTATTTCATAAGTAGCTTCTGTAGTAGTGATAGCAATAGCATTTTCTCTTGCGTATTCAACCCAACTACCGTCATTATAACCAACAGCAACATTAATACTACGAGCAACTTCTGCATCGATATTAAACATTAATCTGTATGTCTTACCTTCTTCAACAGTAATTAGACCTGATTGGTGTAATTGAACAGCCCAAGCTGCATCTCCACCACCAGTAATGTCAACAGTATAAACTCCAGCAACTGTATCAATACCATGAACGACAACTGGAGCAGTACCCCAATCTTGTGACCAAACTGCCCATTCTGGAGTTGTTACATTAAGTGCAGTATTAAATGAAGGATTAACTACTTTGTTAGCATCAGAGAATTGCATAGCAACGATTTCTAAAGTCATAGAGACTGTAGTTTCATTTCCAGCAGCATCTTCTACTGTATAGGTAATTGTATATGTAGTTTCAGCAGATGTATCAATAGTTGTAACAACAGCATTTGTACTGTCTTTAATGACGACTACCATAGCATCAGTAATATCACCATCTCTGTCATCGACAGCAGTAACGCCAGCTAGTGGATCAAATGTTCCATTAACAAGAATTGACTTGTTAGCAACGCCATTGATCATTGGAGCAGTTTCATCTTCTCCCAAAGTAACTGGTTCAATCAAGATATTGTCAAACCATAATGTAGCATCAACTGCAACACCATTTAAAGCACCAAGTTCAAATAATACACCACCACGCTTGTTATCAAGTGTGTGCATAAACTCATAAGAATATGTAGCCCATTCAGTAGTGATTAATTTGTGAACAGTGTTATTAGGCTTGAAATCCGTGAAATATGGAGCTCCAGCTAATAATTCACCAACCTGTAGGTTGATTGTCTTATCGACGCTTGATTTAGCATCAAATGTTACTCTATAAGCTTGATCTTTTTCGAATGGAACATTCATTTGACCAAATCTTGGTGTATATATGTTAGAACCAGCAACAACTTCTGCCTTTAGTGCGCCGTCTTCAACAGATAAAGTCATTGATGAACCGTCAGCATTATATACAACACTTGGATCATCCCAACCAGCTGTTCCTAATGCAAAGTCTGGGTTAATTAGGTACTCACCTTCAACACCTGTAGGAGCTTTAACAGTAATGTATCTCCAAGTTTGTGCTTTGATTGTACCAACTTCAACTTCATAACGGATTGCATGAGCACCAGTTTTAGTTGTATCAAGCATATGCGTAGCTGAAATGGTAGATGTAGATACATAAGTAATTTGACTTGTATAGCTTAATCCATCATTTCCTGTCGCAGTAACTCCTGTTAACACATTGAAATCTGCTTGGAAATCAAGTGTGATATTAGCAGTACCACTAAAAGTGATTGCAGATAGAACTGGAACCGGTGTTGGTGTAGGTTCTACTGTTGGCTCAGGCTCATTGCATGCAACTAATACAAATGCAGACAATAATACAAGCGCCATAAACAAAATACGTTTTTTCATTTATTTTCCTCCTCTAATATAGACATTTATTTTAAAGACATGACCTTCTCGGATGTCTCTTGTCCACTGACCAAAAACTTTACTACCTGTAACTTCACAAAGTTCATTATCCTTATGAAGTGTAATTCTTTCGATATATGCGTTTTTATCAAACGTATCTATCTCATCAACTAAATGATAGGTCACCGTCGTTTTGTTAAATAATTTAACTGAAACGATACCATCCTTGAAAAATGATTTTGGAAGCTTAGGTGAAAGCTCGAAATAAAGCTGTCCATTTTGTAAACCAAATAGATGATTCCCTAAAAACATATATCTCCACATTGAAAGTAATTCTGCTGTCGATCCCGTTAGTCTTGAAACAAATCCTTGTCCATGCTTTTTAGGGTCTGGATTGGATGATGTTGCTAGAAAACTTGAGTTTTCAATCGGTGATCTTCCGTAAACATGCGGATCCATAAAGCATGTGTAGTTTGTCTCAATTTCCTTGAAGAATTCCTCATATAAACCTGATTTCAGAAGTCCTAGTAAATATTTGTAGGTCATATGCAAGAAATTAGATTCTCTTTCTAACCATCCTGGAGTAAATGCTCTAATTCTACCGATTTCGTGATTATAATCCTCGAGTGATACAGATGTTTGATAGAATTTGAGTTTTTCATCATATAGACCAGTCTTTTTAATCGATTGATAGATTTCTTTAGCTTCCTTCTTTTCTGAGATACCCTTTAAATATCTTGCTGGGGCTTCTAAAAAGATTGGGAGAGGCTTGATATCAAATGATGTAATTTTAACAACTGGTAATCCGTACTCACCAATGACTGGTTTTCCATCTTTATCTAATATATCTTCATATGTTTTCGCTTCATAGGTAATATATGTTGGATAGACTGAATTAATTTTCTTGGCTTTTTCTAAGGCTTCCTTAAGCTTTTCCTCGATTTGGAGAAGTAGGCTTAGGTAATGCTCCACATGATTGGTAATAATCTCTTGTTTTTGCTCTAGCTCATCTCTGTAGGTTTCAAGATGTGTCATCCTTTGATCCCAATTGGTGTAATCATCCTTACTATTTATATGCATGTATGCATGTGCTAGCTTATCGGTTGATTTGAGTAGTGTGATGTTACGCTCTGTGTTATCTTTGGAGACTGTAATCAAAAACTGTACGATTTTTAGAAGTTCAATCGTCTCTGACACTCCTGATCCGAATAGTCCAGGAACCCCATTCATGGCATCATTCCATCCTGGTTTATTTCCTTCATAGGATAATCCGATTCCATATGGATCAAGATGACCGAATTTATTTAATACAAGAGTGAGTAATTTACCATAAAGATTTATCTTTATTTTACCACTTTCATTTTCCAACCATCCATCATGAGCACCGTGGTTATGATGGATTGCACCGTATTGTCTAATCTTTCCATCCTTTGTTTTCACATATTTTAGATGTCTTGGAAGGACTTTAACTGGTGATTTGAAGAATGGGTATTGCTTATTAAAGATTAAATCTTCTAGATGATCTGGATAAATGGAAAGGTAAGAATCAATTAAATCATAAAGATAAGTGAAATGATCCTCCCAATATCCTTCTCCAAACGCTGCCTTAACTAAGACATGACTATTTCTTAATACTTCCTTGAGTGTTTCTTCGATTTCTAGACCCTCATTGAAGAGCTTGGTTGCAATATTTCCTGGTGTAAATTCGTTACGCAATACGTCATGAAGTGATTTTGGAAGCTTATCGATATTTCCATCAAATTTAAACTTCACACCCTCAATTGATAATGGATTGTATCCATCTGCTTGAATTAAGGAAACGAATTGATAGATGTTGAAATCTCCTAATTCTGGGTAGAAGAATAAATCATTTCTTCTATTTTGAAGCACATCTCTAAAGTTTCCATTACCCTGAGAATAGAATGCTGGCTCTAGGGAAAAGAAATTATAATCTCTTTCTAAATCGCCATGCTTTCTAGAATATAGATGATAGCCGATTTGTCCATCTAATGTTTTAACAATTAATGGTGTACCACCTCTTAATACGTTATCTAGATAGGATTGCTTGAAATAAGCATCAAGAATTGGCATTGAAGTATTGGTTTCGATTGCTCCAACAATTGCATCATGGATGCTCTTGTTTTCACTTTCCTTAGCAAGCATATAGCCTAAATTCATTCTCTTAACTAAGTGTGCTAAGTTGTCTTTATCCTTCGAATATCCAATCACACTAACGAATTCAACTTCCTTTAAGTTCTTAAATTGAAATCCGCTCATTGCACATGGAACTTGATTGACATGCACTTGACTAATTTTCTTTAATTGATCAAATGAGTTATCAATAAAGCCATATGGTGTCTCTAAGCTTAAATCTTCGTTAAAGATTAGCTTATAGTCACTGATGTAGAATACCTCTTGATTTGCTGATGTAAAATAGAAATTTCCATCCAATACCATATTCACTTCTGCTGAGTCATCTGTGGATGCTCTTAGCTTATAGAATACGTAATTTTCTTCATGTATGGATGACATCCAGCTTTGAAGTAGATTTGAAATTGCTTTATATCCACCGTAGTCAATACCAGATGGTAGCATTTGAGCAAGTCCATCAATGACTTCGATATTTTTTTCTGTTTCAGTTAGGTTTTTAATTTGAACTTTTCTTGCTAAGCCTGCAACACTCTCATTAGGTAGTGTAAAGTAGGTCACTTTCACTTCAATTCCTAAAGCTAAATTTCTTTCAACAATGGAGACACTATCTTGTTTAATGATTAGGTCTTGATTTAAGTTTTTCTCTTTAAAAAACTCGTAGACCTCACCATTCAATTTGATTAATGTTCTAAATCCAATTCTTGAAACGAAATGATAGGCGTTATTTGCAGGGAAAAACTCCATCATGGCTCCATTTTTGTCACGGATACCAAATGATGTGATGAGTTGGCCACGATTGACATAGAATGCCCATAATGGTATTCCCATTTTTCCAGCAATACCGCTTAAGAAACTAGAGAATGTTTTTTGCTTTTGATAATCTTTGATGGTGTATTCAACCATTTCTTTTGTCGTCATATTTCCTCCAAGGAAATCGGTTTCTTAGTTAACTTATTATTATCATACCACAAATGTGGAACCGTTTTCAATATCTATGCTATTTTTTATATCTTCGTTGAATCTCTTATAATTAATTCTACTGGTAGTTTTACTACCTCATCAACTTCTTGATCAGGATTCTCCATCAGCTGAATCAATAGTTTTGCTGCTGTTTCTCCGAGAAGCTTTCTATCCTGTGCAATCGTTGTTAGTGATGGAGTGAAATGCTTAGCAAATGCTATATCATCAAATCCAATCACCTGTATATCTTCTGGGACATTTAAATCCATGTCCCTTAAGCCCTTTAAAACACCTAATGCAATATCATCTGATGCTACTAGAATAACTTCAGGTTTTTCTGTCATTTGTTCAAGCAATTTTTTTACTGCATTGTATCCGCTAGTAAAACCAAAGCTTTCAGCGAAAACCACTGAATTTAAATCGCTTGTCAAGGACAATTTAGATACGTAATTCTGGTATGCTACCAGACGTTCATTGAAAGCTTTAGAGGAAATCGGACCTGAAATCATTGAAACACGTTGTTTCTTTAAATGATTTTTGATATATTCAAGAGTTATTCTTATACCTTGATCATTATCACTAATAACGGTGTGTAATCCAGGAAGTAGCATATCTGTGGATACACAAGGTATACCACTCTTGACGAGCTCATATAAACCTTGATCTGTATAGTTACCTACCACGATATAGACTCCATCTACTCTTTTATTGATACACCATTCATAATAGGATAATTCATGCTTTCCTAATTTTTTAACAATAAAGGATAGCTCATAACCTTCCTTTTCAACATGTGTTTTGAAATGCTGTAAAATGCTAGAAAAGAATGAATGCTCTAATCCCACATCAGATTCTTCCGTAAACACTATACCAACGGTATATGTTCTTTTAGATTTTAGCATTCTCGCACTAGATGCAGGAACATAACCTACCTCTTTGATATATGCTAGAACTCTTTCTCTGGTTTGATCACTCACATTACCTGTTCTATTGATGACCTTTGAGATGGTTCCAGGAGCTAGATTCAATTCTTCAGCAATGGTATAGATTGTTCGTTTTTTAGTCAATTTATTCACTTCTTTCGTATACTTTTACGTACTTGAATTGCATTGTTGATGGAAAAATTTGATCATCTACTGCTCCACCCCAGTTACCACCTATTGCTAGGTTTAAAATGAGATAAAATCCTTTATTGAATGGCCATTCAGCATCTGTATCATTTTCTTTTCTTGTAAATGATTGATGTCTCTTTTTATCAAGAAAGAATGTGATTTCATCCTCTGTCCATTCGATTGCATATTCATGAAAATCATTAAATAAATTAGGAACATTTACAACTTCGGTGCGTTGATTATGTTGATGGAAGTTGAATGTTTTTGTATGAAGTGAGAAATGAATATTTTCTGGATGTCTACCGACATGCTCCATCATATCAATCTCACCACAAAGCGGCCATCCGACTTCCTTCATGTTATCGCCTAACAACCAAATTGCTGGCCAAGTACCAAATCCTTCTGGTATCTTGCAGCTCACTTCAATTCTTCCATAAAGAATCGATTTTTTGTTTTTAGTGGTTAGCTTAGCTGAAGTATATTCTCTATTTTCATATGGCTCTTTATAGCTTACAATATTTAAGATGCCATCCTTTATAAATGCATTTTTATCATGATTTGTATAGTATTGAAATTCATTATTTCCAAATCCATGGCCACCTGTTTCAAGGTTCCATATTTGATCTTTTGGTTTTCCGTCTTTTTCAAAGTTGTCTTCCCATAGTAGTTTAAATGTCATCTAGATTGCTCCCTGTATCTTTTTTTCATCAAGTCCTTTTCTTCATTTGTCATATAGACTCTTGGAGAATTCTCATAGCTTGTGCTTTCTTCTTCAACAATGAGTAATTTTGCATCAGCGCTTAACGTATGCGTGTGATAAACTCCCATTGGTATTTTGTAAACCTTATTTTGTTCTAAGGATATACAGGAGATGTCTTTGATTCTTTCGTTTTCCACCTCTGCGAAAAACATATGACATGTACCTGATAGTAAAACAAAGACTTCATCTGTTAAATCATGCGCTTCAACATAATTTAATTTTTCAACTTCCAGCTCATCAATGTAATTTAGGATTGCTACACGCCAATTTTGGTGATGAAAGAGTTTTTCGTATCCGATGCCAGTAAAATCATATGTGTCATAATATTTCATCTAAAATCACCTCGATATCGCCATCAATTTTTATAAGTTCATTAGGTACTTCTTTGCCATTAATTAAGATTTTTTTTATGCTGTAAAATCCAAAGTCTAAATCTTTAGGGTTATGGTATGATACTTTTCTAAGCTGATTGAATAGGTATGTTGTAATACTTGCTTGATGATTTATAAAATCTTCTTTTTTAAGCTTTGGAGAAAGTCTAAGCTTTCCATAATCCATTTGTATTCCAAAGACTTCAGTTCTGATCAGCTTCAGCATCCACGACGCTGACCCTGTCAAGTAAGTATACATTCCAATACCACGGTCATTGAAGTACTCTGGTATGCCTAGGAAAACCTTAGCGTCTAATGATTGTGCACGCTTCAGTAGTGACATGAATGCTTCTCTTCCATAGGAAACTAGATTATATTGATAAAGGCCATATGCATACATAACTGCCATATGGGAGAATACTGCCCCATTTTCCTTATGTCCGTAGGCGAAGCCATAGGCTCTACCCATATTGGTTAATATTTCTTTATAGTCACTATTTAATTGGTATCCACCTAAATCCTTCTTAAATAGTAAATCTCTTGTTTTACTAGCGATAAATCCTGCTTGTTTAGGTGATGCTGTTTGTGAGAGAAGTGCCATCGTTTGACCAGTTAGGTTCATGGTATCTTCACTATCCACATCTACTCCATCATTATTGAAATAGCTTTGATATCTCTCATTTATAAACGCATGTTCATGCAAATGAGCAATTCTTGTTGAAGAAAGATCTTTTAGGATGTCTACCAATTGATCCTTTCTCATTTTGATAGTGTGACCACTAAAATGAGCAACTGAATCAAAGAAATGATGTAAATTAGGCTTTTCTTCTAAAAGTAAGGATAAATCCTTGAATATTTCAATTTCTTCTACCTTTAGTTTTGAAATCATGTTTGCTAGAAGCTCAAGATTGCTTGCATACATGTGAGTAAACGCAATTGTTTCCCCTTGATCATGTGCCATATCTAGTCCATCATTCCAGTCAGCATCCTCTAGTCTTACAAAGCCATGCTTTCCAATATTATGATGTCCAACAAGATTTTGAAGCAGTAAATGCTCTAGTATGGATCCTTGATAGGGTTTACCATCTGAAGTGGTTTGAATATTCTTTTGATATGGTCTAGTTTTTTTAGTGTAATGCGTGAATTGATCCATGAAATAATACTGTTTTTTAAGTAAAAGATCGATTTGACCAGTTTCATCAATATACATTTTCGTTGTCAGTAATGGCCATGCACCATGGTCAGACCAAACACGAGTAATCATATTACGATCTGCCTTAAACTCACCTGGTTTATCTCCAATTATGGTGGCATTTGAGCCATCAATTCTTACACCTTGGAAGTTATTATATAATAAATCGATTACAGAGTCATCATTCATCATAATGAGTGATAAAAGATCTTGCCATAGGTCTCTCCAGCCTCTTCCGCCATGTCCATAGTCATGATGTGGAAGGTATGAGTTTCCAAAGTATCTTCTAAGCATTGGCTGCAAAACAACCCATGATAATTGATCACTTGTTTCTTGATCTGCAAGATTAAACTGTAGAGATGAAACATAGTTTTTGAAGAAGTTAACGGTTTTTTCTAATCCGTCATAAAATTCTGAAACATTTAAGTATTTATTTTGATCTATTATTGCTTGTTCTCTCGATTGATGGATTCCAATCGACATGTAAAGTGTGATGGATTCCCCAGCCTTCAGTGTGATTTCATTGAAGCCAATTGCTCCAATCGCTTCATATCCATTCACCTTAGTGCCTAGTGGTGATAATCGATTCAATCCCTTTGGAAAGTGCAATGATCCACCATGAATGAAGTCATCGAGCACAGGAATATATCCTCTTGGAGTTAATTTCTCTGATTTAGCAAAAACGCTATAGATTGTGTCATTTTTTTGATGTCCACGTTCGTCAAATGATAATGTGGGTTCAACCATGATACCAGAATCTACAACTTCAATACGATTGAGTAGTGAAGTCACCTGACGATGATCTCTTAAATTATCAGCACTTCTTGCATATATTGGAGTAGCTGTAGTTACTTCGAGTTGAAAGCTGCGGGATGCTTGATTTGTAATTTTTATTTCGTGAAGTTCAAGATTTACATCTAAGGGAATATATGATAAAACCTCGAGCTTTAATATCGAGTTTGTTCTAGTTACTTTTTGATAAAGCAAGTCTGCTTCATAGGTTATTTCATCTTCTTGTTGAAGTGCTGTTTGACCATTTAAAAAATATAGGTCACCATCAATTTTAAAAATAATATTTCTTGAAAATATATTGTTATATAAGTCTACCTCAGTAGTCGGTTCCAACGCATAATGATGTTGATCGAGCTTTAAATCGCCTCCAAAAAAAGGAGTGATCGAACTTCTTAATCCCTTTAGGTTGAAAAGAGGAAAGTAATATCCGTCATTTGTTTTAAGTTGTATAATCTTTTTAGTTGACATTCTGCACCTCTGGAAATCGGTTTCCTATTAATATTATATCTAAAAATTTTTATTTGTAAAGGGCTTTCATAAAAAAACTGAAATCGGTTTCCTAATCAAAAAGGCCATGACCTCAGTCAGACCTTTTTGTTAAGCGATTATATAATAATAGTTGAAATACTTCTTTCCTCTACAGTAAGTTTAACATTTTCCTTTAATCCTTTAATTTCAACATTAAAATCCTTATCATTTTGATTTTGAATGACAACAACCATAGAACCATCTGGATTAACAAATGAAACGTAAAGCAGTTGATCTGTACCTAAGGATTCCATTTGACGAGCTCCTGGACGAATAAACTTTGAGAAATGACCGATATAATAATAGGATGGCATTTTTATAAGCTCTTCCTGCCATACTTTAATCATCAATGGTGCTGAACAAAGGTTATTGACATGATTAGGTCCGCCAGTTTCATCTAAGAATAAATTCCAATCGATATATCCTTCATTATAGTTCTTCAAGTCATTTAAAATGTTTCTTCCATATCTTTCACCAACCTGATATTCACCAAAATGTGGTCCATTTTCTTGACAGCCTTCTGTAAACATCAAATGCTTATCAGGAAACATTTTTTTATGAGTTAAAACATTTTGGAATTGCTCATTTTCATACCAATGGAATGCAGTACCCCAAGCATATTTTGAGGCTTCCTTATCATCATAAACAACCTTAGCTCTTTCAATCATTATGTCTCTATTGTGATCCCAAATTAAAATCTTTTTATCTGATAATCCTTCTTTCTCAAGCGTTGGTCCTAAGACTTTTACAAAATCTCTTTCATCCTCAGCAGAATAGATACAGGAATCCCAGCGTTGAACAGCTGCGGGCTCATTTTGAACTGAAACCCATGAAATACGGACGTTCTTTTCTTCATATGCTATAATGAACTTGACAAAATAGTCTGCCCACGTTTGGTAATATTTAGGTAGTAATTTCCCTCCACGTACTGGAGAATTGTTATCCTTCATCCAAAATGGTGGTGTCCATGGTGAACCTAAAATCTGAATTTTTTGTTTCGCATGTGCTTCTGCATCATGAATTAAATCGATGATCGGTTGATCTCTTTCAATCGAGAATGTTTCTAGCTTGTCATCATAATCCTTGATGTATAAATAGCTGCCTAGACTAAAATCGCAGCCATGAATTGAAACTCTTCCAATGGTGTAGCCTAAACCATCAACTGGATCAAAATACATCTTAATTGCTTGATCTCTATTTTCCTTTGAAATTCGCTTTAAATTATAGGCAGAGCTTTCTGTAAATGCACCACCAAATCCAATAATTTCTTGTTTAAGCTCCTTTGGATTAATTGTAATGGTTTCAAATGGTTGATCTCTAATGACCTTTATTTCCTTTAGGGATAGTCTGTCTTGTGTATCTTTTTTTGTACGATAATGTTTCATTTATATTCACCTCTCACACGTTCATTATATTAGAAAAAATTAGTTATTCAAGTGTAGTTATTCACGAAATTAAAAAGAAGCTTAATGCTTCTTCTTTTTGACGATGAAAACAATAGTAGCTCCTAGGAAAATATCAAGAACTAAAAAGATAGTTATATTTTTAATTAGGGTTGCTCTGACATAGTTGTTTAAATCAAGTAGATCTTCTAGTTCAGTTCGTGTATAACCAAGCTCCATTTGCCCTGTGTCTGGACTGTAATTGATATGGTCAAATTCAATAATCTTAGAAAATATCAGTTCACCATGATAATCATATAAAGATAAATTTAATGAAGCGTCTGCTTCAATAAACGTATGATAATAATAAAATCCTAAACTATCAATTCCAAAGCTTAAAGCCTTATCTTCATAGATTTCATCCTGGTAGGTATCTAGAATAACTTCACTGGTTTGATTCTCATACAAAGTAATTCCTGTTTGATCGTTAGGATCATTAACAGATAGTGCATAATCAACATTTGCAATAGGCAAAACGTAGATAACAAACTGATTTTTATAAACCCCATTGTCATACGCAATGACCTGATAGCTTTCCATTTGATAATCACCAAGAATGGTGGAATCTAAATGGTTATATGCTACAGATTGATACTTAATAAATGGAGTCATATCCTTTGATTCGTAGGCTTCACTTGCAAGCTCATAGTAAAGAATAAGTGAACGTTGTTGAGAGCCTTGAACAAGAGTGAAAAAGTATACTGTGCTTAAAAACATTACTGAAAATAAGCTATAAAATAGATAAAATTTTTTCATCGAATGACACCTTTTTTACCATATATTAAAAAGGCATTTCCGATAAGCTTAACGGATTCATTATCAATAATAACTGCACCTTCATCAGGTATAGCAATAATTGGATGACGATATGCTCTATTCACTTTTCTTAATGCACTTTTTTGTTTCTTTCTTCTTCTATAATGGACTTCAATTGAGATGCCAGAAATAAGGTTTAAGCCTTCTTCATATGAGAATTTTCTATGCTCTTGATCTGGTGAAATGTGGTAATTATCTAATTGTATCATTGCTCCAGCAGATGAACCAATAAAGACCTTATCAGGCGATTCTAAGGCTTCTTTTATATTAAACTCATGAATTCTTTTCATCATCAACTGTGGAGATCCACCGGGAAAATAAATGATATTTGCATTCTTGATTTTTTTTAATGCTAAAGCGTTATTATCTGTATAGTAATAAAGCCATTCAATTTGATTTTCTTGGATACCATATGGAAGAAAAGATTCAACAATTTTAATGTAGTATTCCCCACCTGGACTATAGAATTCTAGATAGGTTTTTTCATCCTTAAATTGATTCTCAAAAAACGAAAAAGCAACCACTAAAACCTTATCAGTTTTCTTAATATATTGACTTACATGCTCAACCATTTGTGGATGACCTAATATGCCTCTACTCATTAAAACATTTATCATTTTTTAATCCTCCTTAAAAAGTCCTTTGCTAGTTCAATCCATGGTGAAATATATCCAAATTGGTTGACGAAATCATCCTTATCCATGTGATCAAATGCTACTTCCTTTGTTGCTAGTGATAGCCCATGAATACCCCTTGGATATAAATGAGACTCATTATATATTTGATGATTTTTTAAAGCTTCCATGAACCGCAAACTGTTTTCTACTGGTACTGATTGATCATCCATCGTATGCATGATAAATATAGGTGACATCTGATTACTTACTTGTTTTTCTAGCGATACTTCCTCTAATGTTTTTTCGTTTAAATTGGCTCCTAAAAGATTATGTATCGAGCCACTATGGCGGATTATTGGATCGGATGAAATGACTGGATAAGCAAGAATTGTTCCATCGATTAATTGATTATAACTTGTTGCTAGCATTGCTGCAAAATGACCACCTGCTGAAAAACCAATTAAGAAGATACGACCGATCAATAAATTTTCTCTAAGCTTTTGAATCACCTTGAGTCCTTCTTCTTTAATTTCTGGGTAGATAAGTTTTTCTTCTCTATAATAATAAATTGCAGTATGATATCCATCTTTCAAAAATACATTAGCAATTGGAGTGGATTCTCGATTCGATGTAAACTCATATCCACCACCAGGAAAAATAAGAACAATGTCTCTTTTCTGATTATCTAAAAGGTTTAAATCGATATAGTTTTTAGAATTCATTTTTATTATCATTTTGATCACCTAACATGATTATATCATTTCACCTTATTGATTAAAAATGGAAACCTTGAATTCACATGGTTTCCATTATTTTATTAACCGAATATTGATGTAAATAAATTCTGTCCGATTTCTACTAAATTAATCCCAAATAGTCTAAGGAACAATGCGAATGCTGCGTACTTGACTAATCGTCCAGAAGCTACAGCAATTAAAAACCCCTTTATATTAAGTCTTACTGCACCAGCTGTATAAATCGCTAGTGTGAAAGGTAGTGGTGTACAGGAAAAGAAAAACATTCCAATATTTCCATATTTTCTCAAATTTGCATTCGATTTTTCAACGTCACTCTTTTTAGCTTTTCTAGCAAATAGTCTTGAAAGCTGCTTTGTAAATCTATAACCGATATAAGCGAAGAATGTATCAGCAAATATCGCGAAAAAAATCGCGAATATCACATATCCTGTATCAAATCGTGCAGTATCAGAAAATATTCTAATCAATTCAACGTCATAAACCGAAACCGGAAGTATGAGTAGGGTTGCTACTGCAGATAAGCTCATCCAACCAAACAATCTTCTTAAAAAAACCATAACGCTAGGAAACATATTGTCAAATATGGATATTGGAAAAATAATAACCAAAATAAAAACAAGAATTAACGCCATCATTAACAATGGCTTATATAATGATTCTTCTTTTATTGTAATATGCTTTTCACTGTGTCTTCTTGATGACTCAAGATAGCGAAATCGATGTACTCTTTTTGGGTTATTACTAATCTGTCTTCTAAGCATAAATGATCCCCCTTAACTGAAATCCATATCTATTATACACTATTTTTGCTCACTGCAAAATGATTATGTAAAGCGAAAAAAAAAGGACAACATTTGTTATCCTAAGTATCGTGAACAACAATCTCTTTGACATAGTCAAGGGAATAAAACCAGGGTACTAAATGATATCCATAATCAATGGTTTGATTGGGGTTGTTGGTATCGATAGATTTTACATGGTAAACTTGATAGAAAAGCCCGATAAATTTTTCTGATCCTCCATCATCATAGCTCACGAGACGTGCATAAAAAACTGGTGCGTGATCCCTTTCTGCCAAGATCATATCTGTAGAAAGCATCACTAGCCAAAAAAATAAAATGATGGAAATGACAATCAGTCTTTTCTTTCTTTTATGCATTTTATGCCTCTTTTTTCCTATTGTGGATATATTTTATCATTTTCTTTTGAAAAATGTGTCGTTTTTTTGATATTCTAAAACTGATTTGGTATTGTATATTTAAGTAACAACTGATTTTTAGATTCTCTTCATATTATATTTTTTACATTAATAGTTTGGTACATCCCAAAAATGATATATAATGAAAACGAGGTGGGTTCATTTGAAAAAAACAATTGTAGACATAGCAAAAGAATTGAATCTCGCACCAAGCACAATCTCAAAAATTGTAAATAATAATGGTCGAATTAGCGCTGAAACAAGAGAGCGTGTTTTAAAGTACGTTGAGGAATCAGGCTATGTGGCAATGAGTAACGCTCGTATTCTTAGTGCTAAAAAGAGCTGGACAATCGGTGTCATCTATTCCGACATCTCTTTAATCGGATTTGAGCATCCCTTTTTCTCACGTATTTTGCAATCATTTAAAAATCAAGTTGAACAAACTGGCTATGAAATTGTTTTAATCGTTAGTAAGTTAGGACATAATGAACTAACCTATTTAGAATGGTGTAGAAATAAAAAAGTGGATGGTGTCTTAATTGTAATGGGTAACATCAACAATCCAAATATCATTGAGGTAGTGAAAAGCCCTATTCCTTGTGTTTCTGCTGACGTCGTCATGCCTAACCTTCATTCCATAATAAGTAATGATGCAATGGGTATCATTTTAGGTGTTGATCATGCCATGAAATTAAAAATGAAAAAAATTATAGCTGTTTCAGGTCCACTCACTGCTCGATCATTTATGACTAGAATGGATACTTTTAGAAACTACATGACGCATAAAAATCTAGAATTTAATGAAAATAGTATTATTATAGCTGATGAATTCGGCTATGAAAGTGGCTATAGAGCAGGTGAAATAATCGCAAATCGTATTGGAAACCTTCCAGAAATGATTCTAGTCTTTTCTGATGTTTTAGCCTTTGGTGTTATTAGAGCTCTTGAAGCTAAGGGAATTAAAGTTCCTGAGGATGTTTCTGTCATTGGATATGACGATATTGATTTTGCAAAGCATTTTACACCTTCATTAACCACAATCCACCAGGACACGAAAGCGATAGGTTCTCTTGCTGCTCAAGAACTACTCAATGCAATCGAACATCCAGTTGAAAAGAGACAAATCGTTAAGTATATTCCAGTCACGCTCATAGAGCGTAACTCAACTAAAAAAATTTAAGGTTTATTTTTGTTGACTTTAAAAAAAAATCAATATATAATACTACTGTAAACGCATACATGAATGTCTAAGCGGTGTTAGCTGAAGTAAAAACTGAAGAAACACTATTTTTTTACACAAAATGGGAAACCGTTTTCCCATCAGTGACAGGGGGTTGCGCTTATATTTTTATCAAAAATAGGAAATCGTTTTCCCACATACAAAGAGGTGCATTAAATGAAAAAGAAATTTTTAATTGTTTTATTGCTTTTATTAAGCATAATGATGTTTGGTAAGTTTGGTTCTGCAAGTCAAGTGAGTGCAGCAACCGCTAATCGAACATTGACAAGCCAGTTCAATCACATCCTCGCGGATGTTAATGAAGTTATAGACACAAGAGAGATCAAGGTCAAGGGTGCCTTTGGTGAAATCTTCTTGAATCAGGCTACACTTGCGAGTGCAAACCCAAGTGTTACGATTACTTCTAACTCAATTTCAGTATCAGAAAAGGGAGTATTCCCAATTGGATTTAGTTATCAATCCAATAACATGACGCTCTATTTGATTTCCAAGCTAGAGGCTGAAACTGAATATGTAATCTATCAGCAAAACTTTGCAGGCGTACCAAGTGGAGCAATCCCAAGCTCACTCAGTCTTTTCAATAACCTTGGTGCTGCAGGAGGATCTGCTGCTATTGACAATGAAAGATTACTGCTTAGCCCTTATACAATCGTATTATTTCCAACATACCTATCCGGATTCTCTAACTATATTATAGAAACGGATATGCGCATGACTTCAGCTGCTAATCCATCCAGATGGGCTTCAGTTATGTTTAGATACACTACAGAGAACTACTTCCAAATGGCAATTAGACAAGATGCTACTCAAGCGAATGGTGTTGAATTTGCGAAGCGTGTTGGTGGTAATTGGAATGTCCCAAGAACTGCTGCTTATACTGAACAGCTCAATCCAGGTACATTTTATAACTTAAAAATTGATGTATACAACACAACTGTCAAGGAATATATCAATAATACTGAAATCATGACCTATGACAATGCATTTGAATTTACACATGGTCGTATCGGTGTACAGGCAGATAACGCGAATGTTTATTATGACAATATCAAAATTACACTTCCTGTAGATTATATTGAAGAAGAAAAATATCAATTTGCATCTGTTGTTGATGTTTATCAACCAACCACGGGTATTGTTGCACCTGCGACTACACTTGTCTGGTTTGAAGAGCTTTCACAGCTTGACGACTTTTCAGGCACAGTACGTCCAGCAACTGCAGTCTTTAGAATCAATAATGATTTAAATGTTGTGAATAAAGCAGGTACAGTTCTTCTCTCCCTAGAGGAAGCACTCATTGCAGTTGATGGCAAGGTGATACCGGCATTTTATACAAATGATGCTGCGCTTGCCGCCACGCTCGCTACTGAATTAAAGGATTTAAGAATTTATGACTTATTCTTAATATCTGACAATTCTGAGGCGATTCTCGCAGCTAGAGCAATTCATGCCGTTATTCGAGGCGTTATGAATTATGAAATGGCTGATGTCACTTCACTATCCAATGAAGACTTAATGAACATTAGAAGACAAACCAACAGTGCACAGGCTGTCGCATCCATTATTCCTACACATTTACTAAACCAAGATCAAGTGCTCTATATGCAACAAAGAGCGATGACCGTTTGGGTATCCGCTGGAAATGATGATGTTTCACAATATAGAGCGATTTTATCAGGTGCTAATGGTATTCTATCCGATAATTATCAAGGTATTTTCGCTAAATATGCTTTATTTACAGAAACTACACATGTAAGAAGACCATTAATGATTGCTCACCGCGGCTTATATGCAGGTGGTTTAAGTTCAGCTCCTGAAAATACAATAGAAGCTGCTCAAGAAGCATATGCAAGAGGCGCAGATATTCTAGAACTTGATGTATATTTAACTCTTGATTTAGAAGTTGTCATTATGCATGATGCTACAACAGCTAGAACAGCTCCTGCTCATGACCCTTTAACAATCGTCAACTCACTCTTATCTGAATTAAAGGCTTTAAATCTTGCAGACCCAATTGGAGGTAGAACAGATTTAAAAATGCCTACACTACGTGAATATTTTGAAGAGTTCAAGGGTAAGGATGTTGTTATATTTGTAGAAATTAAACCAACAATGCCACTTCTTGTACAATTTGTTGCAGAGCTTATTGAAGAAATGGATATGTATGATCAAACTGCAATTATCGCATTCGCATCACAAAACATATTAACAATGAATGATGAATATCCAGAAATATCAAACGGTTTACTGACTGGTGCAGTATTAAATGCACAAAATGTCAATACATCATTAACGAATACATTCTCATCAGTAGTAACCATCAATTCGACTTTAAATCCTAGCTATGGAGCATTAACACTAGACTTCATTAAAGCAATTACTCATCGTGGTGTTACTGTATGGCCATGGACATTAAACGAATATCCTATTATGACACAATATTATAACTACGGTATTAGCGGAATGACCACTGACCATATTGGATATTTTGAAAACACATTCAATAGACTCACATTAGAAAACTATAAGCTAAGTGCTTTAGTTGAAGATGCAACTAGCCTAAAGGTAACTGCACAAATTGAAACACCTAATGGTACAACCTATCCTTACATGCCAGTTTATACAGTGATTAGTGATGGTGGTACAGGTATAACATTAGATGCAACCGGTAAGGTATTAACTGCAACAAATCCAGGATCATATTATGCCTTTTCAACATTTAGCTCAACTTTACCTGATGGAACATCGTTTGCAATTGCTAGTGACCTACTTGAAATCACATTAACAGTTCCTGTCGTTCTCCCTGAAGAGCCAGAAGTTCCAGGAGAAACAACAAATAATACAGCGATTATAGTGATTGCAGCAGTTGGTGGATCAGCAGCACTTGGTGCAGCAGGATTCTTCGGTTATAGATTCTTTAAGTTAAGAAAAGTAATTAAAGGTTAATTCGTGGATTATCCCACGTAAACATAAAAAAAACGGAGGTTCAAATGAAAAAAGCGATTTATCTTATATTCATACTTTTATTCGCAACACTTATTGTTGCATGTAAAAATGATCCGACAGTTCCAGTCGAACCGACTCCAACTCCAGTAGAGCCGACTCCGACTCCAACTCCGGTCGTAGACACAACAAAGCCACTATTCTTTGGAATAGCTGATGCTGTTGTAGATGTTGGTGATGAAGACTGGGATCCTATGACAGGAATAACAGCAATCGACAATATCGATGGAACTATTACATCAAGAATTGTTGTTTCAGGAGCTTATGATGTTAATGTAGCTGGTGTTTATACGCTAACCTACACTGTATCAGATTTAGCTGGAAACACACAAATTGCTACACGTCAGCTCATCGTTAGAGTTGCTCCAACATCAGAATTATTCATCACAAACGGTGACTTCTCTGAGCCTCTATCAGGCACATGGACTCATTGGGCTGGTGAAGGTGGAGCAAGTACTGTTACAGTTGTTGATGGCGTACTTCAGTACAACATTACAGCTGCTGGTAATCAATGGTGGAGTTCACAATTCTCTCAACCTAACCTAACAGTTCCACAAGGAAAGAATTTCATCTTTGAATTTAAGGCTAGAGCAGATATCGCTCGTCCTATGGTTGTTAAGCTTGAAAATGCACAATATGTTGGCTATTTTGATCAAGCAGTTCAGTTGACTACAGAATGGCAAACTTTCCAAGTTGAATTCTATGTAACATCACCAACAATTACCAATGGTAAATTAATCTTTGGTGCTGGTACAATGGTTGGTTATCCACCAAATGTCGTTGGCGCACTTACTACAATCTATATCGATGACGTTAAGTTTGTTGAAACTGAAGTTGATTTAGATACTGAAGCTCCAGTCATTACTGGTGCTACTGATAAAGTCATCGGTAAGAATGAAGCATTCGATCCATTAACTGGTATTTCAGTAACCGACAACCAAGATGTTTCACTAACAGTTGATGATATCGTCATTACTGGTACAGTTGATAACACAACTCCTGGTGATTATGTATTAACTTATACGGTTGAAGATGCTTCAGGTAATGAAAGAGTCGTTACACGTACAATTACTGTACTTGATGGCTTAGTTCCTTCTACATGGCTAGTTGTTAATGGTGATATGGAAGTTGAACAATTAACACCTTATGCACAACCTGCTGAACTTGGTTGGGGATGGCATGCTACAGGTGGAGTATTTAACGCAATGATTAAGAATGGTGTTGCAACCATTGAAATATCAAGTCTTGGTACTGTTCCTCATGGTGTTCAATTCTATCAACAAAATAGAATCATTGAGCAAGGTAGATTCTACCGCATTACATTTGATGCGAAGGCTGAAATCGCTCGTCCAATCTTAGTAGCTCTTGAACAAGGAGTAACTAGAAGATTTGACCAAATCGTTGATATTACAACAACTTGGGAAACTTATACAATTGAATTCCAACATCTACTCCCAGGATATACAAACGGTAAATTCGCATTCTTTATGGGTCTAGTTGGTTCTACTTCTGTTCCAACAACTGTTTATCTTGACAATATTACTGTTGAAACCATTGAAGGTATCGTAGATACAAAAGCACCTGTATTATATGGTGTTGATGACTATATTATCCTTAAGGGCTTCGCATTTAACCCAATGATGAATGTTACTCTATTTGATGCAGTCGATAAGGATCTCACAGTTAGTGATATCGTTGTTACTGGCACTGTAGATCATACAACAGTTGGTGATTATGTATTAACCTATACAGTTGAAGATGCTTCAGGTAATGAAGCAGTTTATGAAAGAACAGTTTCTGTTGTTGATAAGGTCGATATGCTAGAAACTACATTCTTTGTAACAAATGGCGATATGGAAACTCCTCAAACAACTCCTTATGCTCAGCCTGCTGTCGATGGTTGGGGATGGCATGGTGCTGGTACATTCACCGTTGAAATTTCTAATGGTATCATGACACAAGTTGTAACTAACGTTGGTACAGTTCCTCATGGAACACAATTCTATCAACAAAATAGAGTGATTGAAACACAAGCAATGTATCGTTTAACTTATGATGCGAAGGTTGATATCGCTAGATCAATTCGTGTATCACTTGAAGCTGGTACAGTCGTTAACTGGTTTGAAGTTGTTAATATTACAACTGATTGGGCTTCATATGAATCCATTATTACAATTCCTGCTGGCGGATTCACTAATGGTAAATTTGCTTACTTCGTAGGCTTAGTAGAACCTAATTCACCTGCTACTACATTCTATCTTGATAATGTTGAATTAGAATTAGTTGGTTATCTAGTGGATAATGATGCACCATTAATGTTTGGTGTAACTGATGTTCAAACTCCTCAAGGTATCGCATTTGATCCACTTCTTGGTGTTTCAGTATTTGATATCGTAGATAAGTCTTTAACTCCACAATCAATCGTTGTTACTGGCACAGTCAATATTGACGTACCTGGCGATTACACATTAACTTATACATTAACAGACCGTTCAGGTAATGTAACTGAAAAGAATAGAACTGTATATGTCACTGACTCTGAAGGTGGCCTACCTAACACATTTACATTAATTAATGGTGACTTTGCAGTAGACCAAACAGCTCCAGCAGCAGCTGGTGAAGGTTGGGGATGGCATGGAACTGGTCAATGGAATGTTGAAATTAAAGATGGTGTAGCAATTATTGACATGTTTGAAACCGTCTCAGTATTCCACGCTATTCAATTCTATACTTTAAATAGAACAGTCACTCAAGGTCATATTTATCAAATTTCATTTAAAGCTAAGGCAGATGATCCTAGACCATTACAATTGAACCTAGAATCAGGTGGCGTTAGATTTGCAGCTTACTTTAATTTAGAAAATGATTGGGTTGATTATGTTTATGAATATCATCATACAACAGCATCCATTACCAACGGTAAGTTCTCCTTCTTTGCTGGTAACATCCACTCCTTCTCAACTCCAACAAGAATATATATTGATGATGTGAAGGTTGTTAGAATTCTTGAACTTTCTGCAGATACTGTAGCTCCTCAAATTTGGGGTGCGCTAGATACTGTTTGGATGCAAGGTAATGCATTTGATCCTATGCTAGGCTTAAGAGTTTATGATCATGTCGATAAGACACTTACTGTAGACCAAATTTCTTACACAGGTACAGTCAATGTAGACGTTCCTGGTGATTATGATATCGTTTATATGCTTACTGACGCGTCAGGAAACACTTTAAACTATACAAGAGTAATCACAGTGGTTGCTGAAGCAAATATGCCTGATGGTCGTATCGTATTCACTGATGGCGATTTTGAAGCACAAACAGCAATTACAAACCTAGATACAAATCTAGGATGGACATTAAAGGCTGGTACTGGTACAGGTACATGGAATCCTCATCAATTTGTTGATGGACATCTAGAAATAGATATTACCTATGTTGGTACAGTTCCTCATAGTATCCAGTTCTTCCAGAGAAATAGCTTCAAGTTTGAAGCAGGATCCTCTTATTTATTAACATTTAAGGCTAAGGCTGATGTAGCAAGAGATATTCGTGTCATCTTTGAAAACCCATCAGACAACTTCGCTAATTACACACTTCATACTGTTGAGTTAACTTCAGAATGGACAACATTCAGCCTAGTAATGCATAATGCAAGATTAAGTACAGCTGATGCTAAGCTTGGATTCTTCTTAGGTCTAATCGATGCTGAAAATGCTAGTAGAAGTGCAGCAACTAAGGTTTACTTTGATGATGTCTCTGTTGAGCTCATTGGACATGCAGTTGATGAAGTTGCTCCATACTTCTGGGCACCAGTTGGAACTGTTGTTCAAAATGCAGTCTTTAATCCACTTACTGGATTGAAATATGGTGATTTCGCTAAGGTTCCAACACTTTCAATTTCAAGTGACACCGTAGGCTTAGTTACTGAAAATGCAGGAGTTTACACAATTGATACATCCGTAGTTGGTACATTCGTACTCAAATACACTTTAACTGACTGGTTAGGTAACCAAAAGATATACGAAAGAACATTAAACGTTACCGCACCTGAGTAATCATACTTTACAACTCTTCCTCTAAGAGTCCTTTAAGAGAAAAAGGAATGAACCCAATTGGGAACATTCCTTTTTTCTTATCATTTATTACTCAATAAAATACCTGAGAACTGTTTTTAGCTTGTCTTTTTCAACCTTTAGAAAATTGGATAGATAGATTTCTCTATGAACTAGAGATCTTTGTTTGAGATTATTTTTTAATAGATAATCCTTCATTTTTTGAAAGCTTCTTGGTTCATCATCAAATGAACCGACATGCATGATTTGAATCGACTTACCATCATGAACTTCTTCTAGTTTGACTTCAGATAAGTAAGGAATATTCTTTTTTAGAATCGTCTTTTTCTGAAGATCAGTAAATATCTTTTCGGTGACAAATTCTGGTTGTCTAATCATAATCGTATAAATGAGTTCATTCTTATCAAGAACAGTCTTTTCTCTTCCATCTTCAGATAAATCCCATACTCCCTCTAAGGGATATACAGTATACTCATAATATCCATCGATTGGATAATTATTTTTATAGCTCATCTTTATTGCATAGGATAAGCTATATAAAGCACTTATCTTTTCTGAAAACTCTTGACTGTTAGGGTTTCCTTTTCCTGAAATTGATAAATAGTTCATCGAAGGAACGTCAATTAAACTGGGTTCTTCCTTCGGAAAATATAGATTTTTCTCTTGTTTCTTATATTCGTGCTTTATCATTTTTTCGTACCAAGTAAATCTTTAATCTCTTTCTTAGATATTTTACTTACTCCAATGAATTCGGTTAAATGATGAAATGCTAAAAGAATCTCTTCAATCATTTCCTTGGTTGGTTGAATATCTTTTTCCCACCACCAATTTTTAATTGAAAAATCATTTAATGATCTTTTTCCTGCTGGTTCAAAGCGTGCAATTAAGTCATTACCATATAGAACTGGTATAACATAATATCCATATTTTCTTTTATCCTCTGGTACGTAAACCTCCCAGGTATAATCAAAATCAAATACTTGAAGTAAAAACTTTCGATCCCATAAAAGATTATCTAACGGTGCTAAAAACTTTATTTTCTTTATATCACTTTGAGTTCTATTTAAGATTTCAATATCTTCACTTCGAATATAAAAATCTTCCTTCATTCCTGAAATCTTAACATTAACTAGTTTATTCTCTAAAACTAACTCTTTTATAATTGGTTTTCTAAGTTTTTCCTTGTAGATGAAATGATTGTACCAGCCTGGTCCTGAATTACTCCAATAGATGCCAATACTTCCAATTCTTCTAAGAACATACCACTTAAGAAAATCATTCATATCAGATACTGGATCGTTATTGATTAATTTGAGATCAATTAGATTCTCAATTAAATCAAACTTTTTAATCACGTTATTCTTTTCAACAATACCCAGTCGTCCAATATTCCATAAATAGTCACAGACTACAGATGATATCTTTCCATGTCCCCAAATCCCCTTTTCAACACTTCCTAAATGAATATCCTTTGGATATGTTGGTCCATTTTCTTTAATATAATCGATGACATGATCGATAAAATCCATCGATTCTAAATGATTTCTATAGCCCAAAGTGCTTAGCACGTCACGCTCCTTAGCCTTTCTGATATGGTGGAAATAAGGGAAATCCTCTGTTAAATAAATGCTCATCATTTTATCCCAACCATCGATTAAGGTACGGTCTTGATATAGCATTTTTTTAAGCATTGATTCTCTATATTCAGGAATTCTAGATTGAAGAACTAGATCAGCATTTTTACCAATAACATTCAAGGGATCGTATTGAATACTACCAACTCTTTTCAATAGCTTGATAATACCCTCTTCACCCTCAAATTCATTTGGATATGAAAGACCCTGATAGGTTATTAAAAATGATTTTAGCTGTTCCTTGGTTAAATGAATTGTATCCATATGTCCTCTTCTTTTTAGACAATAAAAGCCCTACGTGAGGGCTTTATAATCAATTTTTACTACATAACCTTCTTGATGGCTTCAATTGATTTCTTGAAGACCTCGTCCTCTGTTAAACCATTGGTATTAATAATCACATAAGGTATTTCATAGACAGCACATTGTGCAGCAATTTTTGTTGTATAATCCTTCATTAAATTATAGAAATAATCTTTATTCTTGTCAAAGTTTTCAATTTCTTGACCACGACCACGTGTCATCACACGGTCCTTAAAGTTTTCCCAATCCACATCTAATATTAAATAAAGGTCTGGTTTCTTGATTTGATTCATATAAGCGTGAAATACACCATTATACATATTCATAATTGTTGGCATCGATTTTAAATTATGTTGAGCAAATAACCAGTGCTCAACTAAATCTCTATCGACTATGAAGCTATTATCATATTTTTGTTGGTTTAACCAGTGATTGTGAATAAAGTAAATCTGCAATAGCATTTCTACATTACTTCTTTGTTCATAAAGCCATTTCAAAAGGGTGTTGAATACATCATCATCCTTTTCAAATTCCTCCATCACTGGTAAATCAAGTTCTTTACCTAATCTTTGAACTAATGTTGATTTTCCGGATGCGATCATCCCACCTACAGATATTTTCATAACTTTTAATTCTCCTTATAATTTGTCTGTTGTTAAATAATCAATACCTAAATTTTCAAATTTTAATGCATCCTTCGCGTCGTTTACTGTATATACTGCAATTGAAAAGCCTTCTTTTTTAAGCTTGTTCACTAAAGTCTTGCTTATTGAATCCTTATGCAGAGAAAGATTCAATTGGTTGACTCTCGCATCATAAATTTCTACATCTGATATATCGTCAGATAAATATTGAAGATCAATGGTTGTAATCGCTCTTAAATATTTTAGGTAGCTTAAATTAAAGGAAATAATCATCACACTGAGTGAGGGATAGTTATCCAGTAAATTGATTAGTTCAGTAAGCATGGTAATATCATGAACATACTTGACTTCAATGACTGCGGTTTTATTGTGAAATGAACATATTTCTAAATAATCACTTAGTAATGGAATCTTTAAATCAGGATATTTCTTAATCTCATTTCCCTTATAAATAGAATATTTTAAGATCTCTTCATAGGTCAAATCTCGCACTCTTTTTTTAACCTTCGCCATTCTTTGAAGATCGTCATCATGAAAGATGACAAACTGATTATCCTTAGTGGTTTGAACATCACATTCTATACCAAAATAGCGCTGTTCTTTTGCAGCTAACTCAAATGCAGGAATCGTGTTTTCTGGTGCTTTAGAAGAAAGTCCTCTGTGTGCGATGTATTTCATTTTAACCTCATGTATGATGTAATCATATAGTACTATTCTATCATTTCTTAACGATTTCAACAAGAAGAAATCTTTGTTTATTAATCTCGAAATTTTAGGTTCATTAAAACCGACTTTTTTTGGTATAATAGAAACAGTTGATATATCTAGTAATATAAAGAAGGATGATGAAAAGCATGAGAAATTACAAGCTTGTTTATGAAGAAAATTTTGATATTGATGGTAAACCAGATCCTGAAGTTTGGACTTTTGAGGTCGGAGAAAAATGGTCGAATAATGAATCGCAATGCTATGTAGATAGCCTAGAAAATTGCTATATCAAGGATGGAAAGCTCAATTTAGTAGCAACCATTCATGACACTCCAACCTGTAAATATAGAAGTACAAGAATGAATACCTTTAAGAAAAAGCATTTTCAATATGGAAAGTTTATTGTCAGAGCTAAAATGCCTGTTGGTAAGGGATCTTGGCCAGCAATTTGGTTTTTAGGTTCTACGAAGACAGACATTAGATGGCCTAAATGTGGAGAAATAGATTTACTAGAGTTTGCTGGTAATCGTCCTGGAATCGTGTCCTGTGCGATTCATACTGAAGCATATAATCATAAGATTGATACTCAAATAGGAAGACGTAAGGTTTTGGAAACCGCTTCTACTGAGTTTCATGACTATAGCCTAGAGTGGACTAAGGATTTCTTATCCTTTGGTATTGATGGAAAAGAGTATTTAAAAATTAATAGAAAGAAAAATGACACATTCGCTGAATGGCCATTTGATCAACCCTATTTCATGATTCTTAATCTTGCTGTTGGTGGTTGGTATGCAGGTGAAATTGATGATAAGGATTTACCATATCATTTCCAAATTGATTCAATTAAAGTTTATCAAGAATAAGATGCGAAAAGCATCTTTTTTTTATTCTAAATTTTCCTTAGGAACGAATCCACTATTTCCCTCTTGATTTTTACACCAATACCATCCTGTTTCCTCATAGTAAACCTTTAAAATATCATTTTTATCTACGGATAATTCAGTTGCATCATAATTTTGAGTGATTGTAGAACCATATAGAATCTTAAGTGGTGCCCAGCCTTCTTCTCCATCACTCTTTCTTGCAAGAAACCATCCCTTTGGTAAATCCTTTTTAAGAACAGTTACCTGTTCACCTCTGGAAAGTTGAATCGGATGACTTGTGCTTCTTTCATAGGATTTAATAACCTTCAGATACTTTGGCTTCATTCTTTCCCAATCCTTAGTTAAAACTAGTGATTGATGATTGGGTTCCATCATTAGCTTCATTAAGTCGAAATATGACGCAGTTCCTCTTTCCCACTTTCCATCTAGTGTTGGGTTATAACTATGATCAGTAAAGGAAATACCCTTTAGAGTGATGATTTGATCAATAAGTCTTTGATTGACTAATTCTTCAACTTCGTCAGTTATTGAATCAGGGAATGTGTACCCATATTTTTCTCTATAATTATGTAAAAATGTAAAACCTCTTAACAAATCATACTCATAAAATCTAGGAAATCTTATTTCAATAAAGTTAGGATCCATTATAGAACCATCTGTTAGCTTTCGAAATAACTTGTGAGTAACTATATAATCAGCTGCTTTATATAATGCATCAGATTCAGATTCAGTTATTTGATCCTTATCAAAAAGCATAAGAGATTCAGCGATAGGTAGGGTGGATGTAATTGAGCTTTTCTTAACTTCTTTAGTATAGGCATCTTCGTTACAATTATAGCCACCATCTGGTAGCTGATACTTGGTAAACCATGCTCTTAGCCAAGGTATTTTTTGATCAACATCAATACCATAATCGTAAAGCATTTGGTAAAGAGAACCTGCAGCACAAAAGCATAGGATTTGACGATAAGGATCTGTATCCTTGGGTAATTCATCTTCAGTGACTGGAAAGAAATGAAGAACGTTTGAATTTACCACTTCAGAAAATAACTCCATTAAATCCTTTGGTGCTTCTTTAATTAAACCCAGCTCATGAAGTAAGAGGAGATGCCACCAGGTAGAATCCCATTTTGGCCAATAAACATCTCTTTTTAAACTGATTTTTGCGTCTTCAGAATTCAAATAATCCATAGTTTTTTGAAAAGCTTCATTGAATTTATCCATGTTCTAACTCCTTGTATGGTTTTCACCATCAGTTTAACACTAGTTATTAGAATCACTGAATTTGATGCATTGATTTGTTATTTTTTAAGCAAACCAATTCCAATAATGCCAGAATTCAGCGTCTTTCGTGATGATAACACCTACAATATAGGAAATAACAATAAGAATGATTAATATGATTCCGCTAAACTTCGTTAGATTTGTAATAAGCCTTGACTGCTTCGCTTTAACTAATTCCTTTGTTTCACCCTTAAAAACCAAAAGATTCCAATTTATTAATTTTCTTGTTGCTTCATTTAGCGATTCAAAGGTCTGTATTGAGATGAAAAACAAGAAAACAGATAAAGTGAGTGTTGTCAAACCAGCAAACAATGAAAAAGGAAATACCAATAAAGGAACAAAACTGAATATATCCATTGAAGTCATCAAATATAATCCTAAAACCAAACTTGAAATTGAAGCACTGATAAAAACAAGATTTACCATATATAGGGTAAACAAACCTAAAATTCCAAATGTATCATTAAGAATAATAGTGCCGAGATTCGCTCTTTGTTGAACAACAACTGGTTGTTCGTCGACTTGAAAATCACTTAATATATCAGAAATATTTCCTAATTCTTTAGCTATTTCTTCTTCTGACTTCCCTTTGTTCAGTTCATTATCAAAATGCACTTCATAATCCTTGATGATGTCAATATAATCTTTAACACCTATTTTTCTTAACCCTTTTTCCAATTCATGGATAAATGTTATTTTATTCATTATGATCTTCCTCCAATATTTCTAAAGTGGTTTTAACAAACTCAATCCATTCTGCTTTAGATTCGGAAAGTTTCTTCTTTCCACTTTGTGTCAATTTATAATACTTTCTAGCCGGACCACCACTAACTTCTGATAGATAGGTAGTAACAAGCCCTTCATCCTTTAGTTTTCTTAGTATTGGATAAACAGTCCCTGGTGAAAGGCTTATTTTCATACTTAGAGTATCTGAGATATCATACCCATATTGATCTTTTTTCTCAAGCATGCTTAAAACTAGTAAGTCTAAGACACCTTTTTTATACTGTATGTTCATGATGGATAGCTCCTTTTTCAATGAGTAAGAACTCACTTCGCTGTTTTACATTGTATATCTTTTTGTTGATTTTGTAAAAAATGGATATCACACCTAAATAAATAGATACAATCAAAAGATTATAGGGCAAATAGATGAAACCATTGATATCAATGTTATGAAATATATTATATAATATTCTACCATCTAAAAGCATGTAAATAAATAGATACCGGTTCTCAAAGTTAATAAAGAATTGCATGGTAATCGAAAATGCTACAACCAAGACAGTCATAATCAATATTGATTTCTTACTTTGAGTTTTAAATAAATGATGTCTCATTACTAATATAGATCCTATGTAAAGTAAGCTATGATTAATAAGTGCAAGTACAGTTGTGAGTAACCCATTCCCATGAATAAATATTGACCCTAAGAAAGGGAAGGTAATTAAATAACCAATACCTGAAAGAAATGCAGCAAATGTTACAAACGTCTTTAAAAACTTAATGTTAAAAAGAAATGTTACCGAAAATAATATATATGTAATTGCAGAATACTCTACAGGCATTTTTGTGAAGTCACTTTGAATCCAACTTAAGCCATAATCAATTATCTTTTGAGTTAACAAAATAATAGATATAATTCTTATCCAAAAGAAGGCTCTTCTTTTATCTAGTCTAAATAGTAACGCACAAAGTACATGCATAAAAAGTATCCAAGATAATCCAATCCACAAAATACTCATCATTTGCTCCTTTCCAAAAAGTACAATACGTTGTTCACTACTATTCATTGTATACTAGTTTTTTATGATTGTCAACACTCCATTCATATTTTATTTTTATTGCGTTTTTGTTAATTCATAGGAAGTACTACTGTTTATGCGTGTATTCTTAAATGTTTCCCTGAATATGAATATGTTCATCTATTCTATGATAAAATAGGTCGTAACCTACAATCGAGTGGGAAAATGATAGGAAAAATCAAATGGACAATACAGAAAAAAAACATCAAAGACGAATTCGTTACAAAGGCACACATCCTAAGTCTTTTGAAGCGAAATATAAAGAGCTTGAACCAGAAAAATATAAGGAAACCATCGCTAAGGTCATCGAAAAGGG
This sequence comes from Acholeplasmataceae bacterium UBA2284, assembly GCA_002345705.1. Classification (GTDB taxonomy): domain Bacteria; phylum Bacillota_I; class Bacilli_A; order Acholeplasmatales; family Acholeplasmataceae; genus Peloplasma. Next base: position 119,521 of record DDWO01000010.1, read on the forward strand.
AATGACTCCTGCAGGAATGCATCGACCAATTTGTGTGACTGAAATCCTTGATTTTTTAGATATAAAGCCAGGTCAAATCGGAATGGATGCGACATTAGGATATGGTGGACATTCAGAAGAATTATTAAAAAAGCTAAATGGTAAGGGTCATTTATATGCAGTCGATCAAGATCCAATAGAACTTCCAAAAACAAAGGAACGATTAGAAAAGCTAGGATATAACAATCAAATTCTAACAATAAACCACCTAAATTTCTCTGAAATTGATTTAATAGCTTCAGTTTCTGGTCAGTTTGATTTTGTTATTGCTGACTTAGGTGTATCATCGATGCAAATCGATAATCCTGAAAGAGGCTTCTCCTTCAAATCAGGAGGTCCTCTAGACTTAAGAATGAATCCAAAGGTTGGCATTAGTGCATCGATGCGCTTAAAGGAAATGACAAAGGATGAAATTGAAGGTATGCTAATTGAAAATGCAGATGAGCCCTATGCGAAGGAAATAGCCACAGAAATCGTTAGTCACCTACATAAAGGAAAAGATATCGCTTTAACTTCTGACCTTTACCAAGTGATATGTGATGCCTTAAAATTCATTCCATATAGAGATCGAGATGAAGAAATAAAAAAATCGAGTCAAAGAACCTTTCAGGCAATAAGAATCGATATCAATCATGAGTATGAGGTTTTATATGAGTTTCTTGAAAAATTACCAACCGTTTTAAAGCCAAATGGAAAGGTAGCAATTCTTACCTTTCATTCAGGTGAGGATAGACTGGTTAAAAAGTCTTTTCAGCATTATTTTAGAGAAGGTATTTATAGTGCAGTAAGTGATGGTCCTATTAGACCATCCATGGATGAGCAAAGCTCAAATAGTAGAGCAAGATCTGCAAAGCTTAGATGGGCAATCAAATCTTAAATTATACAAACGCATTTTACAAGTCATTACTCGTAAAATGCGTTTTTAGTTATCTTTTATGTTCTTTACTTTAAACTTAAAGCTACTTTGACTTCATTCAAAATGAAGTCGCATCTCTTCTTTGACAGCTTCATTTCGTCAACAATCTTAACTAAATCTTCCTCTTTAGGTTTACCATTACCCATGACAGTCATTTCGTGTTCAATTTTATTAGGAGTATGTGTGATGTCATATGCTGGAGATAGCCTGTAACCCTTCGATTGTTCATCGTAGATAAATGCATGATTCTTACCATGGTCATCTCTATTCTGGTGAAGCACATTGAAGCACATTCTTCGATATGCTTCATATAAATCCTCTTGATTGACACAAATACGGCGTATAACTTGAAATAAATGCATATAATCTAGATTTGGGATTCTATGCGTTGTTTCTAATGATGCAGAAAGTGAAATCATATGAATTCTCTTTCCATTCGATCTATCAAATCTCTTCGCACCAAAAAAACCTTTATAAATTTTGGATGTGAATAATTTAAAATCGTTTGTATTTATACCTGAATTTTTAGCAAGTATATTTGTTAAGTATTCTTGTTCTCCTATGTTTATAGGATCTATCATGGATGGAAATTTAACAATCCATTCAGTATCACTGATTATAAGATGAGCTTTTGGTCTAGCTCCTCCACTTGATCCACCAAATTTGTATAATAAATCCAAATCAACATCACCATTGTGTTCTTCAAGTATTTTTTTAACCTCTTTCGCTAAGAGGTCTAGCTCGAAGCTTAAAGACGGGCTGTCATCGTTTTGGGTGGGCTCATAGCTAAGACCACCAAGTCCATTATGACTGATTAAAGTAAGTCTTGATAAAGGAGAAATCTTATCAAAGTTAATTCCTTTTTTTGCTAGCATTCTTCTTACCAATAACTCTCCCCATCCATCAGGGAGTGAGTCATTGAAAACGCCATATAACCCGTCAAAATATTTAGATTTTGAAATGAAGACTTCATTTGATAGTGGCAATGAAAATGGAGAAATTGAAAATCCGTTTCGAATCCACAAATCATCATATTGAAATGCAATCCTTTTTTGCTCTAGTTCAAAAAGATATCCAACTACTCTTTGGTTATATTTAACAGTTAATTTTTTTACATTGATATCCATTATTTTAAATCCTTTATATTTTTGACAATCATATGCTTAAATAACTCATTGAAGTCTTCTAAACACCCTATTGCTGAACTAATCTTTAACAATGATTTCAAAGAAATATCTCCTTGAGACTCAAACCTCCGTATTGAGCCATAACTAACATCCGACTTTATGCTTAATTCTTTTTGTGTTAGTCCGTATTCTTTTCTTCTTTTGATAAATCTTTCAACAAGACCATTTGTTATCGATTGTTCAGTCGCTACATTTACAAAATCACTAATATCATATTTATTTTTCATATCGCTAATATTTTATCATTTATATCTATTTTTGTCAATTATTGATAATATATTAGCAATTTATTTATTCGTATAATGCGAGAATATTGAGCGATATAAAGATTTTCATAGAAAAAAAGGACTTTAGAACTTGAGATTTCATTCTCATTATTCTAAGTCCTTTTTGGTTATGAATTAAACTTTTCTAACGATAATCGCAGTACCCATACCGCCACCTATACATAGGGAAGCGAGACCAAGTTCTTGATTTCTCTTTTTAAGCTCATGAATTAATGTTACAACAATACGTGCACCACTAGCTCCTACAGGATGTCCTAAGGCGATTGCTCCACCATTGACGTTAGTTCTCTCCATAATCAAATCATAGGATTCATTTAAATCTTGACTGATTTCTTTGACAACACCAATGCTTTGTGCAGAAAATGCTTCATTTAATTCAAGTAAATCAATATCACTCAGTTTTAAATCGGCACGAGTTAAAACATTCTTAATAGCTCCTACAGGACCTAAACCCATGACCTTAGGATCAACTCCAGCTTGATCAACTGAAATAATTTCAACAAGTGGTGTTAAATTATATTTTTTAATGGATTCTTCACTTGCTAGCATCACATAGGCTGCACCATCATTAATACCTGATGCGTTACCTGCTGTTACACTACCATCCTTTTGAAATGCTGGCTTTAAGGTTGAAAGTTTTTCTAATGTTGTTTTACGATTTGGATATTCATCCTTATTGAATAGAACAACTTCTTTACCTATTTTCACTTCGAGCCCAACAATTTCATCATCAAATCTACCATTATCTACAGATTGGATAGCCTTTATTTGAGAGTTATATGCAAAAGCATCTTGTTCTTCTCTTGAAATTGAATGCTTTGATGCAATATTTTCTGCAGTAACACCCATGTGAATTCCATCATAAGCGTCAATTAAAGCATCATAGATCATATGGTCAATAACTTCAAGGTTACCCATCTTATATCCGCTTCTACCCTTAGAAGGAATTAAATGTGGAGCTTGACTCATTGATTCTGTTCCACCTGCGATAATGACATTTGCCCAACCAGCTTTAATCTTTAAATAACCATCCATGATTGCTTTCATACCAGATCCACAAACCATATTGACTGCGTATCCAGGAATTTCATAGGGTAGACCTGCACGAAGTGCAACCTGTCTTCCAATTCCTTGACCTTGGCCTGCTGGTAAAATGTTACCTGATATAACTTCATCAATAAGATTTGGATTTATTTTGGTTTCTTCTACGATGTTTTTTACAACCTTTGCCCCAAATTCTGCTGGTGATAAACTTGATAGTGATCCTAGGAAACTACCAATTGCAGTTCTCTTTGCAGAGACGATATATACCTTTGACATACTAACCTCCATTTGATACTAGAATAATAATAAACCTAAACCAATGATAATACCTGAGTATAGTAATACGATTAAACAGTAACCCATAATGTTTTTAGCACCAAGCTTAGCAATACCTAATACTGGAAGTGCCCAGAATGGTTGAATCATGTTTGTCCAAGCATCACCCCAAGCGATTGCCATTGCAGTTTTAGCAGCATCAACGCCTAAAGTTAAACCAGCTGGCATCATGATAGGACCTTGAACAGCCCATTGTCCACCACCGGATGGAACGAACACGTTAACGATACCTGCACTTAAGAATGAGAATAATGGGAATGTTGTACCATTTGAAATGCTAACAAACATATCAGAAATAGCACCTGCTAATGAAATGTCCGTAGGACCCTTAGCAGTCATAATACCCATGATACCTGCATAGAATGGGAATTGTAATAAGATACCACCAACATTCTTAGAAGCGTTATTGACTGCACGTACAACATTAATTGGTGTACCATGTAGAAGAATAGCTGTAAATAAGAATATAAAGATAACGATATTTAAGTTTAGATTGAATCCTGCTTTAACGAAATAGATAATAATGTAAGTAAATCCAATAGCAGATAAAATGTAGTTAATAACTTTACTATTTTCCATTTTTTCAGCTGGAGTCATTTCTTTACGATCCTTCATAGGTGGAACAACGTCATCGACTAATAAAGCTGGGTCAACAACCTTAACTTTATCACCCTTTGGATGCATTAAAGATAGAAGGATTGGTAATGTAAGAATTAAAACAGCAACAATAACTAAATTCATTGTAGAGAAAATAGTTAAACTTGTTGAAATAGGGTCAACCACTGCTCCACCAGTAGCTGTTGCTAATGCAGCACCACCAGTTGCAAGTGCTAGAGGAATTGATCCTGATAGACCAGCATGCCAAATTAAGAATCCGCTATAAGCTGTAGCAATTAATAATGGGTAGTCAACATCCTTAACGCGTTTCGCAACTTCTTTAGCGAAAATCGCACCGATGACTAAACCAAATCCCCAGTTAATAAAGGATGCTACTAAAGAGATTACTGAAACCCAAAGAATTGCTTGAATCTTAGTCTTAGGAATAGATGCTAATTTTCCTAATAATTTCTTAAATGCTGGTGCAGTAGCTAAAATTGTACCAGTAACTAAGATTAGAGCCATTTGCATTGCAAATGTGAGTAAACTCCAGAATCCACCATACCAAGCTTCAACAATACCGAGTGGTGTTGTCTTGGTCACGAAAAGCGATACGATAATGACAAAGAATGTCAAAATAATCGCGAAAATAAATGGGTCTGGTAAGTACTTTTCAACTAACTTAACTGAACCCGCTGTTACTTTGTCAAACAGTTTTTTCATCTTTCTTCTCCCTAGATTTCTATTAATTTTAAATTCTCACTAATAATTAGTGTTGCTTCTGTAACTGCTTGTATTTCTTCAATTGTTACACCCTCTGCGATTTCAGTAAGTACGATACCCTTTGGTGTAATTTCCATAACCCCGAATTCAGTAACAATCATGTCGACTTCCTTGACTGCTGTGAAGGGTAATGTGCACTTCTTTAAAATCTTTGGTTTACCATTGGATGAATGTTGCATTGCAACAATGACTTTTTTAGCACCTACAAGTAGGTCCATTGCTCCACCCATACCTGGAACCATTTTTCCTGGAATAATCCAGTTTGCGATATTTCCTTCTTCATCCACTTGAAGGGATCC
>DDWO01000007.1 GCA_002345705.1 Acholeplasmataceae bacterium UBA2284
TCATTTTGAGGAACTAGGGAAGCGGATGCTTCAACCTTATGTTTTTTACTCTCAAAAAAATCGAGCCACATTTCTCTAATTTCTTTTGCTGTCATGAACTTCATATGCAAATCCTCCTTGAAATAAAAATAAAACGCCCATAGAAATTAACTCTAAGGACGTATGTTATACGCGGTACCACCTTAGTTCTAGAATTATAAACTCTAGCCCTCTTTAGTCGTTAAGGCCGACATACCCTTTGCTCCCAAACAGCTTTCATAAGCTTCACTCTTCGTTTTCACCAACCACGAAGTCTCTAAAAATGAAACACTTACTACTCCTTTTGTTCATAGCGATATAATTTTATCATAAATAAGCATTGATGTAAAGATGCTTAATATTTGTTTCTCTTTAATCTTGGATAATATGTTGTGTCGAAAATCCAGTCATTAGCATCCCATAAAAGGTTTGATGTAATATATGACTCTAATCTTAAATTTGCTTGTGTTGTTGATACAACTGTACTATCTGCTGTATTTTGCACAGAGGTTCCATTTGCACCTGGTGTAATAATAAATCCAGAAATGCTTTGTGTGCTTAAGCGGTAGCTACTAATTGAAGTCCCTAAGCCGTTAATGTAACCAAAATATCTAACTGCTGTTCCACTTGTAGTTGTTTGAGTTCTTGCTTGAACAGTTCCTGTTGCAAAGCTGTAGGAAACAGTTCCTGAATTATTATGTCCAACCAACCCACCTGCATAACTATAGGCATAGGCTTGTTGTTTTCTATTTCCAGTATTATCAGCAACTGCTTCAGCTGTAACTGTGCCAGTTGCATATGTATTTAATACACTACCTGCACTTTCGTTTCGACCAACTAGTCCACCTGCATAACCGTAGGCATAAACACTACTATTATTTTTATCACTTGAAGCATCTGCTACCGAGTTTATTGTAGCTTGTGAATAAGAATTATGGATATTGCCTGAATTGCTTCCAGCGATTCCACCAGCAAAGACATAAGTGAAAATGGAATTACCATTTGAAGCTGTATATGGTCTAGTCATTGTTCCTGATACTGTACCTGTTGTATAGCTATATACGATACTTCCTGTATTTTGACCAGCGATTCCACCTAAATAAAGATCATCGCCACTAATTCCAGTAGAACTCTTAGAAAGTGTTATTGCTGCATTGATTAAACTAACCCTGCTAATTAAACCACTGTTTCGATAAAATAAACCCGCATAGCTTGAAGTTCCTGTATTTGTATGCGTTAAATTGATATTGATGTTAGAAATACTGAAGCCATTTCCATGATATTCTCCTGAAAATACTCCTGCGCTATTTAATCCTATAGGTGTAAATGCTTGATTATTCCAATTAATATCAGACATTTGAATATATTTTCCACTGAGCGGATAAGAGCCACTTCCAATTTCATTTAGTGTAATCATATCGCCAGCACCGTCTTCTGTAACTCCAACATAGCCTGTTGGAACCCATAGACCTACCTCAAGAACACCGCTCCCAATAGATGATGCTCCTTGGACACTTGATGCCCAAAATGCATAAGTAACGCTGAAAGAAGCTACAAGGAATAGTGTCAGTATAAATAGGATTAACTTTTGATTGCGAATTTTATTCATTTTCACACACATCCCTTGCAAACAAAAAAGTCAAAAAAATTAGTAATTAATTTTTTCGACAACTGGCTACCCTTTAAGGTCCTTTAGCTTTGCGTCCTTAGGTTTCCCTAAGTTTGCCTTTTACATTATTAAATTCAACATTATTATACCATTTTTACAATAAAAATACAATAAACACAACTAAATGTTTTTCGAAAGCATTTCATAATGTAATATGTCTTCTTCCATATATGGTCCTTTAACGATTTCAAATCCTAAATTTTCATAATATTCTTTAAGATAAGCTTGACCTGAAATGCGAACAGGATGACCTTTAATGTCATTCATAGATTCTTTAATAAGCTTTGTAGCAAGCCCTAGCTTTCGATAATTAGGATCTGTTACTATTCTTGAAAGTGCATATTCAGGATATTTCACACCAGGTAAGCATAATCTTAAATATGACACGACAATCCCTTTGTCTTTAATCATATAATGAATACTTCTTTGATCCTTAAAATCCGTATCTGTATATAGAATTTCTTGCTCCATGACAAAAACCTTGAGTCTTAAATCAAGGATTTGGTAAAGCTCTTCATTGGTTAATTCATTGAACGTCTTTTTTAAGATAACGAGTTCCATGCTTAAACACGTAGGGAGCACCAAGTGCAGCCCAAGCTCCTATCATTAAATATCTAAAGAAATCAAATAATAATGTATCTGGGAAAACGAATTTTAATCCTTCTTTTATCACTAAAGCAATGATTAATCCAAATATGACTTTCACGATTTGAATCCATAGCTTTTCTTTGACCTGATAGGATACAAATCTCTTTTCAAGATAATATCCAGCTGCAAACCCAACAAAGCCGCCTGCTGCGATATATAAATCATGGTTTTTAACAAAAAACATTAAGATAATGAAAAGTGGAGCGAGCATCAATGTATAGATATGCTCATCATCACCCATTTTATCAACTAGCTTAAATGTATAATGTGCAAGGATGAATGCTAATATTGTTCCTACAATCACATCACTTAAAAAGTGTTGACCTAAATAAACTCTAGATAAAGGGACTAAAATAAGAAATGCAATACCTACATACTTCATCCATTTATAGCCTGTTTTTTTAGCTGAATAAAGCGCTGTATATCCAATCACACCAGCGGCTTGTGCATGTCCACTAGGAAATGCATAGCCTGTTGTATTCCAGTGAGGTTCACTTTCAACACCTGGATATAAATAGGGTCTAGGACGCTTAAATATTTCTTTGATACCGCTATTTACAATAGCACTTACCATAAATGTAAATACGAACTTGTGAGCAAATTTCTTATCAATTGTCCAGTAAATAATCACTGCAAGCAAGATAAATACGTATTGATCACCAAATTGGGTAATGATATAGAAAAACCAATCAAATACAGGATTTCTTAACGTTTGAATCCATTTTACAATATCTAAATCCATGAGTTCACCTCAGCCTTTATTTCTTTTTCTTCTTCCCTAGAGATAGCAATCAATTGAAATCCGTCAGGACGTGAAAATTCATTTTTTTCGTTTAGAAGTTTTAATTCTCTCAGCTTTGAAACCATAAACTTACCCATTTGATAGCCATACTCCACCTTATTTCTTACTGCGTCTGGCTTAAAGTCTAAAATGTCATATGGGATAAAGCTAAATAATCTTTTTGATTCAATGTTGACTAATAAAATATTTTCTTTTTCATAATTATTAGGACGAAAATATCCATCAATAGGTACAGCAATAATGACATCACAGCCTTGATTGAGTAGTGGTTCAATCGGACAATTATCCTTTGCTCCACCATCGACATACTTGTCATCATCAATATCAACTGATCCAAATAATACAGGAATTGAAGCACTTGCTAAAACAGCACGATGCGGATCCTTATAATCATTTAAATGAAAAACTTCCTTTTCCATTCTATAAATCAATAACTGTTCTATTCTTGATCCCTTATGGATTTTAGATGCTGTTGCATAGCCTTGGATTTTACTTGCTCTAATCTCTGAAAGAGAAATTTCTTTGGACAGCTTTTCATAAAGTTCTTGTAGACTAAAAAGTCCTTGCTTATCTAGTTTGTAACGATCTAAACCTTGTCCGTAAATCTCTGCATTATCAATGCGCTCCCAAAGCTCAATCATTTTTTCAAAGGTTAGGTTTGACATCACCATTAATGTATTGATTGCTCCAATGGATGTTCCTGAAACATTTAAAATATTTTTTAGAATGCCTTCATCATGAAGTGCCTTCAAAACTCCGATCTGATAGCTCCCTCGAGCTCCCCCGCCACCTAGAGCGAGTCCAATTTTATGTTCCATAAACTCACCTGTTCTTCATAATCTTCTTTAAGCGCATATTTTGATCCTTTTCCTTTAGGGATTCACGCTTATCATAATCCTTTTTACCCTTAGCTAAGCCTATTTCTATTTTACATAATCCATCCTTTAAATAAATCTTAAGGGGGATGATTGTCAATCCTTGTTCTCTTGTTTTTGAGAACAGCTTGACAATCTCTGATTTATGCAAGAGTAGCTTTCGTGGTCTCGTTTCTTCATGATTAAAGATATTTGAAAAATCATATTTTGCAATATGAAGGTTATTGACATAGACCTCACCATCTTTAAATGTAACAAAAGAGTCATTGACGGTTACTTTGCCTAGTCTAATGGATTTAATTTCACTTCCTAAAAGCTTGATTCCTGCTTCATAGGTTTCTTCAATAAAGTAGTCGTGTCTAGCCTTTTTGTTTTGGGCGATAATTTTCATGTTTGTGTACCTTCTTCTTGGTCGCTTTCTTATCTATAATTGAGAAATCCATTTTTTTAGCAGCTAGATCTACGTCAAGTAATTCTACCTTGACTGGATCTCCTAAACGGTATTTCTTTCCTCTATTTCCAACAAATGTTAGATTCGCTTCATCATACATATAGTAATCATCTAATACTCTTAATGGGACAAATCCTTCAATTCCATTATCTAATTTCACAAACATACCTGATGGCATCATTTGTGTAATTACGCCTTTAAACTGGTTTCCAATCTTATCTGACATATACTCACAGCTCTTTAATTTAGCGACGTCACGCTCCATTTGAACAGCTTTTCTTTCCTGATCTGAGGTGTGCTGTGCGACTTCTGGCATAATGGTTTCAAAGTGATGCATATCCTTTTTCATATTTTTAGATTCACCGATCACCAAGCGGTGAATAATGCGGTGTAAAATAAAATCTGGATATCTTCTGATTGGTGATGTGAAGTGAGAATAGAATCTCGCACCTAAGCCGTAATGTGGTGAGTTGATTTCACTATATTTCGCTTTTTGCATCGCACGCAAAAGTGTCATATGCACGATATAGCTATAGGGTGTATCACTTGTATTTTTAGTTAATATTTGTAGTGGCTTTGGATTTCCAATTTGCTTCATATTGACTGGAAAACCAAGCTTAGCTACTGTTTGAAGTGCTAGCTTTAATTTATTGACATCTGGTTTTTCGTGAATACGGTAAATGGATGGAAGATCTGCATGAAACATGTGGAATGCTACCGTTTCGTTAGCAATCAACATGAAGGATTCAATTAATTCCTCTGCTTCATCTGTCTTTCTTTGATAAACATCTTTAACTCTACCCTTATCATCAACGATAAATCCTAGCTCGCTAGACTCAAATTCGATTTCTCCTCTTTGATGTCTAATCTTTTTAAGCTTTAAGGATAGCTCATTCATTGTGATGAGCATTTTTTCAATCTTTTCATCATGAAGTGATTTATTGTGAATTAAAAATTGATTCACTTCATCATAATTCATTCTGCGTTTACTTTCAATGAATGATTTTTGGATGTCATAGGAAACGACCTTAGCATCCATATCAATGACCATTTGGCATGATAGTGTCAATTTTATTTCATGTGGGTTCAATGAGCATAAATCATTGGATAATTTATGCGGTAGCATTGGAATCACTCGGTCTGCTAAATAGGAGGATGTACTTCTCTTATATGCTTCTTCGTCTAGCATTGTGCCTTCCTTGACATAATGACTAACATCTGCGATATGAACACCTAAATGATACATATCATCCTTGACCTCTAGACTGATCGCATCATCTAAATCCTTAGCATCCTTACCATCGATGGTTATAATTAAATCATTTGTTAAATCAAGACGTTCTTTTTTCTCTTTTTCGATATCGACATCAATATCATTTAAGGATTCAATTAATTCATCACTAAATTTTGTTGGCCATTCATAGGCATAGACAATCTTTAGCGTATTAATATCTGGATCATTGACATGACCTATGATTTTTTTAACCTTCGCAAATATTTGATATTGTTCAATCGATTCAACTTCAAGAGTGACAACATGTCCTGCGACAAGTCCATCCATCTTTTCGACTTCTAATCTTTTATCTAAATAGGTATCAGATTCAAAGAAAAGTCCTCTTGGAGTCTTTTTTAATGTCGCGATAATAACTGTTAAAGCTCTTTTGACAATATGAACAATCTTTGGCTCAACGCCTTCTTTAACAAGCACGATATCATCATGCATTGCGTCACCAAGATATCTTTGATCAATATAAATATCCTCTAATTCCTGTCTTAAAAATCCAAAAGTCTTTTTATGATCTAATCTACCGATTAAAATATCTGGCTTTAAGGAGTAAAAGGGTTCTTCAAATGTTAAAAACGGATATTTTTCTAAGTCAATATCTTTAGTAACCTCTTTATTTAATTTTCTTGTTTGTTGGTTATAAAACTCTAAATATAAATTTTCCATGGTTGTTTACCTCGTCATTATTATATCATATAATGAGTTGCTTGAAGGGTAAAGAAAAAGCGATTAAGAAATCGCTTCTACTGAAACCAAACATCAATTTGAATTAAACCTTCCTGATGAATCAATTCTTTCTTTTCAATCACAATCCCTGAATCTCGATATTTTTGATTCAGCTTTCGATATGCAACCTGGAAACCGTTTAATAGGACACTTTCTTCACCATAGTGATATGTCACTTTAATTTTTTTATTCATATAGTGATAATCGAAGATTAAACCATCTAATTTTTTAGGTAAAACAGGGTCGATGACTAAATCTTCCTTATCGATTCTAATACCTAAAACATTAGTAATTAGTTGGTTAATATAGATACCAGGTCCAGATGAATATAGTCTCCATCCACCCTTGACGAGGATTTCACCCTTTCTGATTTTCTCAAAATCTCTTTTCGCTTCATATCGATCCTTAAACCAAGCATCAGAGCTTGAGAAATAGACATTACTTTGTCTATAATAAGCATTTTTAACGGTATCTTGAATTAGGATAGGATTGATGGTTAATAAGCCTTGATAAGCATCATTTGCATGCCCAATTTTAGCCATCGCTTCGATATATCTAATGTGTGCATGCACATATTGTAGTCCAATTTCTCTACCGAAATTCGCTGCAGTTTCTGCTCTTGTGAAATAGGTTTTTTCTCCACCTTTATAATCCACTGTTGTGTCCATTAAACGAATACCATCTGGATGCTTGAAAAATTGATTGATGATATTGACATAGGAAGTAATCTTTTTAGGCTGAACAATTTCTGAAATCATCGATCTTGTAAAGGGGAGTAGTCTATATTTTAAGCCTGTTTTTTCATCTCTTGGATGTAAAAGATAGGTTAAATCATCGTTATCAAAAACGACAAATCCTGCTGGAATATCATCAACAATAATGTACTTCTCATAATCATGCTTGACATTTTCAGCAAGTGATTTCAACTCCTTAGCAAAATCAAGGTCATAATCTAAAAGCTCTTTTGATAATTCGAAAAGGGCTTCGTATAAAAGGGCTACTGTCCAACCGCTAACCATCTTGTTCGTAAGCTCATGATTTGCTGGCTGAAGTGTATCATCCCAATCTCCTCCACCATATCTAGGAAGATGCGTGTTTGGAATAAATGAGTTCTTGATTGCCTTCAATTGATAATTCAAATGAGTCATCATTGAATACTTATCCGTAAATTCATTTTTTTCGATTGACATAAATGGTATTTGTTCAGATAGAATAGAGAAATCGTTTGTTGCCTTCAAATAGTAGGCGAGTGAGCGCATTGGCCAAATAATGATATCACCATGTGATTCATGGGCTTGAATCTGATAGTAATTGTCAAACATATACCATTGTGGAAAATCACCATTATCCATAAATTGATGCTTATAAACCTTGATTAAAATTTCTCTAACGATATCATAGTTTTGAGTTGCTGAAAAAAATTCAATAGGACCCTGACACACGTCTCTAGTTCCCCAAGCTGCACCATTGTATTGTTCTAGACCGTGAGGTGATGAATAATGGGTGAGTGCATTATGTGTATACCAGAAGGTAATATCCGTGAGCTTATCCAATTCATTTTGATATGTTTGATGAGATAAATTAAAGTTTAAAGCAAACGACTCAAAATAGAGTGTTCCCTTCATGTCACACATCTCATATTGAAGAGGCTCAAAGTATCTAAACTCATTTTCGAAGGTTGCTAGTATATCGATTTGAAGATCTGAAATATTGTGATAATGCATTAGTAATAATCCGTGCTGATCAGCTATTGAAAATGCTTCTTGCTCAGACATGATATCAAACAAATGATTGGAGGACATCTTATATTTTAAATTAGGATATTTAATATAAAACATGGAATCATGTGGTGCTCTAAATGTAAGCTCTTTATCATTTCTTTCGTATTCAATATCGTAGGAATACTCATTCACACCCATCAGTATTTGATTAGAAACGATAATTTCATACTCTTTATTTTTCTTTGAATTAAAGTGTAGGGCTTGTTGATTGTTATCCATATCCACCATCATATCTATGGTTATGACATCATCATGAAGTTGATAATACCATCTTGTAACTGCTCCACCCATTTCATAATAGCTCGGTAAGCCAAGAAGCTTAAACGTATCATCAATCTTTACATAAATTCTCGTACCAGAAATTTTATGTAGATTTAAGGGATTTCTTAAATCGCCTAAAAATTTATTAAATGAGGTGTTACCTAAAACAAGATGTGAATTAAATAATCCATACATAAAATTAGTGGTTGCCATGACATTTTCACTCACATGCTTGATATCACCATGAATCATTAAATGTCCATGAGGACGTTCAACAAGTAGTTCCTTTTCCTTTAAAACGATATGGTGATGATTGTCACTGAAAAATGATAGATAACCATTTTTATCTTTTTCGATGTGATGCATTTTATTAAATAGGCCTTCAACTTGTTTACTGGATAATGATTGACCAGAAAGAACCTGGCTTGCATCCAGTAGGCTTTTCTTTTTAAGAACATACTCTTTATTCAACCATGATGCTTGATTTAAAATAGGCTTTACATCAAATAAGAGTGCATGGATATCCACATGCTCTGCTACATATAAACCATAATAAGTAAATCTTTGGATATCTTTTCCTAGTTTTATTTTTTCGCTTTGCAAAGCCATATAACTAAATTCATATTGATAGATTTCTGAAGGAAGCTTCAATTGATTAAGTGCTTCTGGAACTCCTGTTTCCTTAAATGATGTAGTAAAGAATTGAAAGCCATCAGTTGAGTATGCTACGTTTTTATTAAATGACCCAAGCTGAAGATATTGTGCTCTTCCTTGGTTTTGTCTAGCAGATAATATGTACCCATTTTCACTCATGTTTGACTTGTAGTCGATATATTGGACTGTATATGGCTCAGAGGATAAAATGCTTGTTTTCGCTGCGATTCCAACATCTTGGCCATAGTATAAATCAACTTCAACATTTTCTTTGGATTGAAGTAAAACATCAAAGTTCCACTGAAAATCCTTAACCGTTAAGATGACTTGATAATCGATAGTTAAGAAGGTTCCATGGTACACCGCATGATCGCTAAAAAGCTCAAATTGACTTGGACTGTTCGTTCCAATAAGCTTTGTATATTTCATGCCTTGAGGAGTCATGACGCGTAGATAAATATTCATTAAGGTTCCATCAACGATGTTACCCTTAACTAAATTGATTTGGTTTTCTTGATAGGATATTTCATGAATATCGCCAGATTCAAGAAAGGAAAATGCTAAACCATTACCCTTAATTTCTTTGGTTATCACTCTGTTTTTTAAAATCATTGACTTACCTCCTTCTTTAATATAATATCTAAAGATTTGATTTGATCTGAGGATGGACCAACCATGATTTGGAATCTTCCTGGTTCGATTACTTCTTTTCCTTGATCGTCTAGATAACTTAAGCTATCCTTATTGATTTTAAATTCAATTGTCTTTTTTTGATGAGGCGCAAACCATACTTTTTGGAATCCCTTAAGCTCCTTGACGGGTCTTGAAATATTAGCTACATAGTCTCTAATGTATAGTTGAATCGTCTCGAATCCACCAATTTCACTTTCATTAGTAACATCGATTGAAATAACTATTTCTTCATTGACTAGCATTTCATTTTTCGATGCTTTTAAATTTTGATAATCGAATTTTGAATAGGATAAGCCATATCCAAATGGAAATAATGGACTATTTTTTTCATCCAAATAATAGCTCACATATTCGTTACGATCACCCTCTATTTTTGGTCTTCCTGTATTTAAATAATTGTAATATAGGGGGATTTGACCTACATGTCTTGGATAGGTCATGGTGAGCTTACCGCTTGGGTTAACATCACCAACTAAAAGATCTGCAATTGCTTGGTTTGCCATGCTTCCTAAATAGTAAACATCAAGAATTGCCTTAGCATCCATGATATTCGTTAAATCAAATGGTCTACCATGATAAAGTAAAACGATTGTATCCAGATGAATATCTCTAAAAAATTCAACAAATTTTTCTTGATTTCTTGGTAGTCTAATATCTACCTTGGAATGTGCCTCGCCACTTTCTCTTTCGTTTTCACCAAGAGCAAGTATGACTGCATCTGATTTTCTAATTTCAACTAAATCCTGATTGGTTAGCTCATCTAAGCTTCTGACTTGCTTAACAAAGCTTAAGGATATATTTTTTTCTTCTAAAGTCTCTTTTAGTGTTTGATTTAAGTCGTTTTTACCATGCCATGACCATGGTCCATTTGTATTTTTAGTATCTGCGTATGGACCGATGATTGCATATTTTTTATTCTTAGAAAGTGGTAGCATTTCTTCATTTTTTAATAGAACCATGGATTCATGAGCTACTTTTTTCGATATTTCTAAATGGTTATCTGATCGAACCAGCTTTTCTTCAAGCTCAACACTCGCTCCCTTGTAGGGATTATCGAACAATCCGATTTCTTCCTTTAGCTTTAAGACTCTTAAAACTGCTTCATCTAAAAGCTTGATGTCAACTTCTTTATTTTCAATCAATTTCTTTAAATAATTGATATAGCAGGTTGATGCCATTTCTATATCTAATCCTGCAACAATCCCTTTGAGAGCTGCTTCTTCATCATTTTCTGCATTTCCATGAGGAACAACCTGATGGAGTGAGTCATAATCAGAAATTGTTAATCCTTCAAACTTCCATAAATCTCTTAAAACATCTCTTAAGAGATGCTTATTAATGGTTGCTGGAATACCGTCAACAACATTAAATGATGTCATAATTAGCTTTGCATCGGCATCTACAGCTGCCTTATATCCCTTTAAATAATAATTATGTAGGCTTATTCTAGATAAATCTACAGTATTGTAATCTCTACCACCCTCAGCAGCACCATATGCAGCGAAATGCTTTACACACGCCGCTATATTTCCATCAATACTGATGTCATCCTGCTGATAGCCCTTCACCATTTCCTTAACAAAAAGACTATTTAAATATGGATCCTCACCAAATCCTTCAACAACTCTGCCCCATCTTGGATCTCTAGAGATGTCAGCCATTGGAGAAAATGTGACATGTATACCTGCTGTGGATGCTTCTACTGCAGAAACTCTAGCCATTTCAAATGCGAGCTTAGGATTCCATGATGTAGATAATGCTAGTGGCACTGGAAATATGGTTTCATATCCATGGATAATATCAGCCATAAAAACAAGTGGGATTTGATGTGTACTTTTTCTTAAATACTTTTCTTGGACGGCAATCATTTCAGATGCGTTATGAATACCTAAAACTGATCCTGCAGAAAAAACCTTTTTTTCATTCAATCCCAATTCCTTGAGATGTCCAAATACTTCAACTTCAATATCTCTAATGAAATTAAAGGGAGAGAGCTGAAGTAGCTGTCCGATTTTTTCTTCTATGGTTAGCTTTTTAAGTAGTTGTTTGATATCCATGCATATTCCTCTTTTCTAGTTGCTTAATTTTTTAGCAAGATTCTCTATAGATAACTGATCCCTTTGGATGACCTATATTTCTAACTTTATTACTTTGTAGGATATCAAGAATTGCTCCTGCAACCTCTTTGCCCCACAAAACGTGGTCAATTCCGATTGTTGTTAGCTTAGGTGTTATATATTCACCTAAATAAATATTATCAAATCCTGCAATTGCGATATCTTCAGGTACCTTAATGTTTTCTTCACGTAGTGCCTGCATCAATCCAATTGCTGATTCATCATTTGCACAGTAAATAAATCTTGGTCTATTCTTACTTTTTATAAGTTCTTTTCCAACCTGATATCCGCCTTGAATCGTGAAATCACAATCAAAATGCTGGTGGGTACTAATATTTTCATCCTTTAATGCAGCAACAAACCCGTCATAGCGGTGATTATTGTTGAATGCTACCTTTGGACCAGATAAATATCCAAAGTCCTTATACCCCTTTTTAATCATCTCTTTAATAAAGTGATAGACTAAGCCTTCGTTATCAATTAAGGAGGAATAGATATTTTTACCATCTAATTTTCGATCCAATACATAAAGAGGTAGCCCGTAATTCGCGTAATTGATTAGGACGTCATCTGAAAGCTCATTATCAAAGATAATCGCACCATCAATTTGACGTTCCTTTAGGAGGTTAGCTGAGGATTTTCCTGAGCTAACGACGATATTGAAATTATTTTCTTGAAGCTTTTGACGAATACCCTCTAAGACATCACTAAAAATAGGACCAGCAAATCCGTAAATAAAGACGCCGATACTTCCAGTACGCTTGGTTTTAAGGTTTCTTGCGATTCCATTTGGATAGTATTTCAATTGCTCTGCTGCTTCTAATATTCTTTTTTTCGTATCCGGATGTACATTCGGTAAATTATTTAGCGCATAGGATGCGGTTGAAATAGATACTCCAGCTAATTTAGCAACATCTTTGATGGTTGGCATGATTATCCTCCTATTTTTAAAATACAGGCATAATATGGTGGAATTTCCATATGATGTTCTATTTTTACTTGATCATCATTAGAAATTAATAACTCAAATGTCTTACTTGGTAATTCTATAACCATTTTTTCATCACTGAAGGATCCAATAATTAAAATTTCTTCTTTATCGTTTTTTCTAAAATAAGAAAACATTTTTGGATGATCCTTCATCCATGGAATAAATCTTCCATCATAAAATACTCTATGACTCTTTCTAATTTGAAAAAGCTTTTTAAAATAATGATAACAACCATCTTCACTAGATAAATCATTTTTAGCATTGATTTTTGTGTAGCTTGGATTGACATCTAGCCATGGTGTCCCACTTGAAAATCCAGCATTTTTTGAATCATCCCATTGAAATGGTGTTCTTGAATTATCTCTACCCTTTTGATAAATGGATTCCATTACCTTTTCATGAGCAATTCCTTGATTCGTCAGGATATGATAAATATTTTTAGTCTCAATATCCTTATACATATCGATATTTTCAAATTTCACACCAGTCATCCCAATTTCTTCACCTTGGTAAACATAGGGTGTTCCTTGCATGCCATATAAAATGGTTGCTAGCATTTTTGCACTTTCACTTCGATATTTTTCACTTCCATATCTAGTCACTGCTCTTGGCTGATCATGGTTTGCTAGAAATAATGAATTCCAGCCATGGTTATACATAAGGCTTTGAAGCTTTTCAAAAACATTTTTAAATTCAATTAAATCAAGTTTTTTTAATGCCCATTTACCCTTTCCAGGAATCTCATCTAAGCCAATATGTGAGAATTGAAATATCATATCCAATAAAGGATTTTTACCAGATGTTATATCAGCTGCTCTTTCTAAGGATAGACCAGGCATTTCTCCCACTGTCATGATATCTCTTCCCTTAAAGCATTTATCATAAAGCTCTTGAAGTCTTTCGATTAGGTGTGGTCCGTCAGATAATACTTTATGATCAATATCTTTTCCTATTAAATCGATGACATCTAATCTAAACCCATCAATTCCAAGGTCTAGCCAAAAGTTAACAATTTCATATATTTTTTGACGCAATACTGGATTATCCCAATTAAGATCTGGCTGTTTCTTGGAAAATAAATGAAAATAATATGAATCTGTTAATTGATCATATTCCCATGCTGATCCACCAAAAACTGAACCAATATCTGTAGGTTTTTCTCTCCACACATAAAAATTGCGGTATATATTATCCCTAGACTTTTTAGATTCTAAAAACCAATGATGCTCGTCCGAGGTATGATTAATAACTAAATCCATAATAAGCTTCATGCCTAAATCATGTGTCATTTGGATTAAATTTTTCATATCCTCCATATTTCCAAAAATAGGATCAATTGCTAAGTAGTTTTTGATGTCATATCCGTTGTCATCCATTGGTGATTCATAAACTGGTGATAGCCAAATGACATCGACACCTAAATTTTTTAAGTAATCCAATTTACTTGCAATACCTATTAAGTCACCAATACCATCACCATTTGAATCCATGAAGGATAGCGGATAGATTTGATAAACAACGGCATTTTTCCACCATTTTATTTCTTTTTCCATCCAAGCACCTCCATACCTTCAATAATGATTGGATGACTCATAAATGCTTGATGCACATCCTGATATAAATAGGCATTCACCATTAATAATTCAAGTCCCTTGTTAATAGAAAAATATCTTTTAGAAATCCAAGGTGTATGTTCCTCAAAATTAAAGCTATCATAAAACCCATATTTACCCCAAAGACCTTCAATTTTTCTCATTTCTTCAATTGCTGGTATTGAAATTTCAGGTGTGAAAATAATCGAGCCTATCGGTCCAAATGGAGCAATCGTCCCATCTGTATCCAGCTTATTCATTGTATTTGGGAGTCCGCCATGGACACGATAACCAAATCTCGTATCCGCAGCTGTAAATCCAAAGAAATATTTAGAAAAAGTCTTATATTCGTTTTGATAATCGATTGCGCATGCCTGATGAGCAAGCGTTGCTGTTCTTGCATTATCAAACCATGAGATGTGATCTTCATCATAAACGTTTTTTAGATTCAACCATGCAAGTGGAAATTGGTAAACAAATAAGGAATTGCCTGGTGAATAGATATATTCAAACTCCTTGTAGCTACCCTTTGTTCTTGAAAAGCCATTGTATAAATCCTTAGCTAAATGCTTATATTGTGAGCCACCAATCATGACATACATCATCAGCTGCTCTGCAAACATGTCCCAATGGTGAATAAAGCCTGGTTTTTTTTGAACATAGTCTCCACCACGATCTGGGTTATATGCCATATGTAATGTAGGCTTTTCATTATAATCAAAGGTAAACATATCCCAATTGACTCTATCCATAATGGTTTTCGTTAATAAAGAAATTTTTTCATCCTTGAAAAATGAATCTACAGTGAGTACACCACATAAGCATAGGGCAGTATCAATCGTAGAAAATTCAGTTTTTCCCATTCTTTCAGCAGTCTTAAAATCAAGAAAATGAGCGAAAAAGCCAAATTCATGCATAACATGACCTCTTAAGGTAATAAGGGTATGATAGGCCTTATCATATGCCTCTTCATAGCTTAAATACTCGTGCTTAACACCAATAACTAGTGAGGATAGCATAAATCCAGTCGATGCAATCGATGCCTTTTCTAGATTCATAGAATGATCTAGAGTTAATCCAAAAGCCTTTGAATTCGTTTCAAAGTTAGTAAAATCCTTAAAGAAATCATATGCTGTTTTTTGAATCTCAAGTAATACGCTGTTGTCCATCATTTCACCTCATTGAAACGTTTCGATATATACCTTTATTGTATATGAAATGACCTGAAATCTCAATTAATTTTTACTCAATATATTGAAAATCTAGTTGATTTAATCCCTCAATGATATATGGAACCTCCATATAGATTTTCCAAATCATTTCCGATAAATAATTTTCTATCATTAAGATGGAAATTCCTTTATCAATTCCAATAATGTCGTTAGCAAACCAACCATTGGTTGAATGTGATAAATTATACGCACCCTTAAATCCGTAAATACTCCAAAAGCGGTCATAAGTACGATAATTTTCAATCGCACGAATCGCTTCTTCTGGTCTAAATACTATAGATCCGATCGCACCATATGCTGGAACAGTTCCATCGACAACGTGTGCATTTCCCATGGAAGGGCCTGATCCATAGGGTCCTACGTAACCATTTGGTCCATCGCTCGCTGACATACCCCATGAGTTTTCATGTATTCCAATATAGGTAGCAGTTTGAGTCTTCGCATAGGCGATAGCTGCATCGACAGCACTTTGACTATTTTTAAACCATGAATAGCCCTGTTGATCATTGACCTTTGAATAGTCAACCCAGGCATGAGAGTATTGATAGGTGAATAATGAGCCTGTCCATGTTAAATAAAATGAATCATAATCTGCTGTTGTTCCAGATTTTTGGCTCATAAACTTCATGAATGAATATGCACCCTTGCCAACCTTGTGGGTTGGAGAGCCTGCAGCGAGCACGTAGACCATCAGCTGTTCACCGTAGTGATCCCAATAGCCTTCAAATCCTGACTCAGGACGATAGCCCATATAAAACATATTGTTTACGTTATCAAAATACCAGTCCCACTCAATTTCTTCATAAAGCTGATATGCTAACTTTTCTACTCTTCCACCAAAATATCTACCTACAGTAAGTGCACCATTGATAAAGATAGCAGAATCGATAATGGAAACCTCAGAATTCCATTCTCTAAGACCTGTTTGCATATTAACAAAATGATACCAAAATCCATGTGTTCTTTGCATATTCTTAAAGGTGACTAAGGTATAGTATGCTCTTTCTTCACCTTCAGCTCTCGTTATAAATTCATTTTCAATTCCACTTGGAATCGCTGATAATCCATAGCCTACTGAAGCGATTGAAGAAATCCCTCCTGGGTTTCCTGTGAATGTGTTGAATCGATCAGGAATTAATCCATAACCATTGGATTCTAAATCATCATTAGCAAGCTCCCAAAAGAATTTAAAGCCTAATTCAAGTTCATCTAAAACAACCTGAGAAACATTTTCTCTAACACTTGTTCTATATAATTTTGTATTTTCAGCTGGAGTTGTTGGGATAATTGTTTCAATTGGTTCTGTCGGGATTGTAGGATCTGTTTGACAGGCAATGAGCCCAAATCCAGATAAGATGATGAGTAAAAATAATAGATATTTCTTAAAGTTTTTCATTTTTTTATTCTCCTGTAACACCAGTTTTTTCAACACCCTCAACGAACCATCTTTGTATAGCGAAGTAAACAATGACCATTGGCAGGATGATTAAAAGGGTAGCTGCTAATCTAACACCCTCATTAATTCTGAGTAATTCATCAGATGAATAAATCTGTGTGTATTCTGAAACGAAATTTGCGAGTCTTAATTGTAGATTTGGATACGCTGAGCCTAAAAATAGGGAAGCGATATAGGTTTCGTTCCAATACCAAACCAAACCAAATAAGAATGAAGTAATGAATGCAGGTACTGCTAAAGGAACTGCAATTCTAAAGAAAATGTAATAGGGGCCAGCACCGTCTATTTCTGCTGCTTCATTGATGCTTTGAGGTATCATTCTAAAGAATTGATAGAAAATTAAAACGAAGATTGCAGAATTGACACCTTGACCAAAAATAGCGGGAAGGATAATAGCGAGTGGCTTTTCAAGTAATCCAAATTCGAAGAACATCACATATCTTGGAATCATATAAACTTGAACTGGAATAATAAAGGTCATTAAGACTAAGACAAGCCACATTTTCTTAAATTTAAAATTAAACTTTGCAAATCCATAGCCTATTAAGGCTGTAACTGCAGTTTGGATTAATGCTGGAAGAAGAGTCACGACTAAGCTCTTACTTAAGGTTGGGAAAAATCTTAAGACTCTAAATGCTCTTTCATAATTACCAAAGTAAATCGCAGTTGGCACCCAATTGACCATTGGATTGATAATATCAGATTGACTCTTTAGGGAATTGGAAAGCATATATAGCATTGGATAAATGTATAAAAACCCAATAGCAATCAATAGGATATAAATCACAATTTTAGCCAGTGTTGAATTGGTTCCATTGGTGCCTAATATAAATCTTTTAATTCTTGATTTCATCGTTTTTTTGTTATTCATCTTCTCTTTCCCCCTTCCTTAATGTTTTTGGGGATAAAGATTAAAGCGACTAGTCCAATCATTAGCATCACGATAATGAAATATACCCAAGCCATTGCTGATGCCATACCGTAGCCGGTATTGATGTTAAACATATTTGACTTAATGCTCATAATGACTGCATTCTCACTAAATGTGGATAATAAAACAATGGTATAGATGACATTAATAAATACTAGGGTTGATAGTGATGGTAATGTAATCTTCCAAAATGATTCCCAAGGTCCTGCTCCATCGACTCTAGCAGCTTCATAAATTTGACGATCCACCTTTTGAAGACCTGCTAAAAAGATAAGAATTTGAACTCCAGAAAACCAAAATATAATAATGATTTCTGAGAATACACTAATAATTGGTGCTGCAAGTCCTGGGTTAAGTGTATTTTCGATAATACTAA
Source organism: Acholeplasmataceae bacterium UBA2284 (assembly GCA_002345705.1). Classification (GTDB taxonomy): domain Bacteria; phylum Bacillota_I; class Bacilli_A; order Acholeplasmatales; family Acholeplasmataceae; genus Peloplasma. The sequence continues at coordinate 18,559 of DDWO01000007.1, forward strand.
TAAAGCCATAGCTTTCAAAGATTGCAGCGCCACCAGCACCTTGAGTGATTAGCTCATTAATGACTGGTCCACTTGAAATAATAACTGGTAGGAAAAATATGGATCTAAACATTCCTCTACCCTTCAGTGGCTGATTGAGTAAAACAGCAATCAAGACCGAAAATACAATAATAATTGGAACCTGGAAGATAATTTCCTTAAGGAATGAAATGAGTGCTTCAATAAACTGGAATCCTTCTTCAATCTGGAAGATTTTTCTGAAGTTTTCGAACCAATGGAATTGAACATCAATACCACTACCTAATATTCTGACCTCACTCATTGAATATATTAAAGAAGATATAAAGGGGTAAAACATAAAGATAAAGAAGCCGACAATCCAAATGCCGATGAATGAATAGCCGATTAAGTTTTCACGAAGCGCTCTTGACATCTTTCTCTTGGTCATCTTCATCCTCCTAAGCATTTAAATCTTTAATAACATAATTCTTAGCACCTATACTTAAGCTTCCTTGAGTAAATGGAGTTTCTCGATAGTTTATGTATATGACGATATCATTTTCATAGGTGATTTGAATAACACCATTGGTAATGACTTGACGATCAACAATTCTTTGACCGATGACTGATGATAGTGCGCCATCAACAAAATCATAATATGCTAATATAGATTTTTTAATATCATCATATTTTGATGAATAAATAGCCTCTAATCCAGTTTCTTGAAGCTCCTTAGATGACTTTTGTGTGACGACGAAGGATGGATAAACTCCAAAATCAATTAAGCGGAGCAATTCATCTCTTGCATATGGATAAAAGTTAGCGTGTGGTCCAAATAGCTGAACAGAACCACTTAAAACAATCGATAAAAATGGTACTGTATCATCAAATGTTATATATTGTGAGGAATACATCGGAAAATCATAATATAAATCCATTGATTTCCATAAATATGAATTGACATCATATAATGCGATATCCTTTTCGATATTAGATAATAGCTCCTGATACATTAAAATAGCTTCAGGAAGATATTTCTTACTACCGAAATCATCATATAACAAGCTTCCCATTGATTCGATAGCTAATCCATCAATCGGTTCATCTGATAGCTTTGCTATACTCTTATTCATGATACTTTGAACTGCGTGATACTCAAGTAAATATTTTGTATCAGTGCCTGATAGATAGGTATAGAGCTGATCATTAATCTTTTTTGCTAAATCAAAGTATTGATTATAGCCTGATGATTGATTGCTTGCCTTTAAGTATTCAGTCACGAAATAAAGACTACTGAGTGACTCTTGAAGTGATTTAAGATCATTTTTACTTCCTAATCTTCTCGATATATTTTCATACTGTGGTGCTGACCATGTCACACCACGCTTTGTAAATCCACTAAAATTACCAATAATATAATCGATGCCATGACTGTTTAAATCTAGAGTTATATCTCTAAACTCACTAAATGTGGTCATGACTGTTGTTTGGTTAAAGAGTAATCCCTTATTCTTTTCAATTCCAATCGCATCTAATCTTAAAGGAATGGAATCATATTGACTTTCATAGGATTCAAGCTCGAGATAATCTCGATAGGTCTTAGCCATACCGACATAGTTTGCATCTTCATTTTCTAATAAGGTGTACTCTATTTTTATATCCATTTGATTGGAAAATGATTGTAATAAGGATATTGTATTCCCAACCTTATCAATTGGCTGACGATATGTTTTTCGATAAACAAATTCAGAGAAAACAGTAGTAAATCCTCTGGTTCTTGCTGGGAAATATTGGTTAATCATCGCGTACTCTGAGCCACTTGTGATATTGGCGAATACAGCATTTTGATTGATTCCATGAACAAAGCCAAAGACAGGTGCGTAAATTCTCGTACCACCACTTAAAAAGGTATTCATATTACTTACAAGATTGTATCCGATATTTCTATCGTATACTTCCTTTTGATAATTGGTAGAAATCAGAGGATCTGTTAGCTTATAATCAACTAAGGCACCAATTCCATCTGGTAAAAATACGTATCCTGGTATTTGGTTTTCTAAAACAGCACCAAAATATGGGTAAACCTTGATAGATGATATTTTAAATACTCCACTTTCATTAATTTCTTCATAGGGAATTTCGACATGGATAGAATCAAGTCCAAAGGTTACATATAATCCCATTTGTATACCAGATCTTCCAAAGGTTATTAATGCGTGGAATCCATTGGTAATTAAGGTTAACTCAATTTCAGTATTACTTTCATAAAGATTTTCTTCAGTCAATGCGAAGCTTGTTACACCGGTGTTAAACGATTCTAGGATTATTGCACTTTTCGCACGTCTCTTAAACGTATTTGGAAGTCCTGGAATATTTTCATTGATCGTTGAAGACCAAATATATCCATTATTATTTACTACCTGAAAGGCTAGTGATTCTGGATCTAAATAGACAGTTCCATAAACGGTTAAAATTTCGATAGGTTCATCAAAGAATCCTTGTTGATTGGTAGCTAAGGCATCTGATTTTAGATGAGAATACTTATTGGAATCCACTAAAGGAATGATCTCATCAAAATTAGGAATGGAATCGAGTTGACCAGTCTCCTCTTCAAGGAAGGCATAAACTCCAAAGGTTATTGAAAATGAGATGAGTATTAAAATGATCAATCGCTTGAAAATAATATTTTTAAACACGATAGATCACCTCCTTGATTATTGATAGGATAAACTCAATCAATTGACCAATAAATGAGTAAATCAGTAAGCCAATTAAAATTAAGATAAACATTCCAAAAAGAATAATTAAAATATTTTTAATGGTTTCCATGAATGTATAGTTATGAACCCATTTGATGGACAAGAAAATTAGAATCAATGTCCACCATAAAATGATTTGGTGGTAGAAATCAAAAATAAATGTTTCATTATAGGTTAGATAATTGGATAAGAATGTCATTGGTAATGTGAATAGAATAAATGGTGCGAGAATGTAGGATGTTGAAATGAAAACATCCTTAAATCTACCTTCGCCATCATTTAATGTCGAAATTAAATAATTGACTAAAACATATAATGAAAAGATGGATAAAACAGTGACTAGCTGAACGACGACACTATTCAGATTTGTTGATCGAAACAAAAATCCGGTTGCGTAAACATTAATTAAATAGACAATAACAAATAGTCCTAATACAATAAAGCCTGATAGATAGCTAGCTTCATTCATCCGTTTAATGCCATAAAACATATCGTTAGGTCTCTTAATCACGTTTAGGCTATAGGTTACCTCTTTAACCAGTTTTTTATTTAAGAAGGCTTCCTTCTTTTCTATATATTGAGGATAAATCAATGACTTTCTAAAGATTGCTGTGCCAATCTTTAGGACTATATATAATCCAAATATTACAAGTGCGAAGGTTGGTAGATTTTGTTGAATGGATACATTTCTGATTTCCCAAAACGCATTAGAATATCCTAAATAGTCTCTTGCATCATAAAATTCTGATAAAGCCTCATCATAGGCTCCTTCTTTCATTAAGGCTGCACCTAATGCGGAATGCGCTAACGCAAATGATGAATTTTGACGAATGATTTCTTCCCATATTGGCTTTGATTCAACATATTTTCCATCATTATATAAAGTTACTGCCTCATGAACTAAATCCACGAATACAGTTCTTTGATAAACATGAATTGAATTGTAGCCTCGATCTAAAATATATAAATTACCTGAGTTGTCAGTAACAATCCCTTTCGGATTAGATGTTAATCCTAGTGTTTGAGTGAGTGCATTATCCTTCGTATTAAAGTAGAACAGCATATTCCCATTGGAATCATATTCATAAACATCGCCATTATCAGATGTTAAGTAAATATAGGACTCATTACTCATCCAAATATCTGATAATGCCTGTGTTGGATATACAGTCGTAGGTAATAATGTGTTTACTCCAGAGATATTTAATCTCTTAAAGGTTTCATTGACATTGACATTCGTTGATAATATCGCTCCCTTTTGACCTAAGGCAATATTGGTAGGGGAGGCTGGTAGGCTTGAAGCTAAATTGGGATCCTGTACAAAGAAGTTATATAAAATTCTTCTTAAAGAAAGCGTTACAGTATTGATACCTAAATAACCAACAAACTCTCCTGCATAATTCATCTGAATAACACCAGATGTAGAGCCTTCGCCAATAATATAGATGGAGTCACTGGAATCCACTGCAACCTTAATTGGAACAAAATCATTTTTTTGTCCATAAATTGGTGAAGTGGGCTTAACGATTGTTTGAACGATTTCTTCAGTTAATAAATCAATTTTATATACTTCTTTAGAAAGCTTATCAGCAACATATAAATATTGATCCTTAACAAATACACCTGTGGGCTGCTCAAACTCTGGTAATTCAATAATAGAATTTAATTCACCTGATGTATTGGATATAACGATTCGTTTATTTCCGGTATCCGCAATATAAAACAAATCATCTTCGTAGAAGATATCCTCAGGAAATGATAATCCTAAATTACGACCAAAATTACCAACTGGAATATAAGCTGCCTGCGTTGGTATCAATCTTTTTGAAGAATTTAATGTATAGGTTTGATAGGGTATTCCATAATTAGAAAGATTGGATGCTTCTACTCGATTCAAGCTGAATGAGAGTATAGCAGTCATTAAAATAATAATCCATAGGCTTAGTTTTCTCATATGCTTCACCTACTTAATCCCCGAGTTGACCATCGTTGACATTACCTTACTTTGAAGGAATATGAAGATAATCAAGTTCGGTAAAAACATTATTAGTGATGCCACAGCGCTCATCCCTGCACCAGCGACCACATTCGATGAGGAAGCAAGTGTTTGCATATAATAGGCAAAGGTCTTTAGGCTATCGGTATTGACATAGGTTGCAGAAATGCCTGCATCATTCCAAACCATTTGGAAGGATAGAATCGCGATGGTCGCAATTGCAGGCTTAATCAATGGAAGAATAATCTTCCAGTAGATCATGATGCTCGATGCACCATCAATTTTCGCTGCATCTAATAATTCATTTGGAATTTGGTCGATAAATTGTTTGACTAAGAATAAACCGACTGGGATTGCGATGACAGGAATAATATGCACCATGAAATTATCGATCAATCCCAATTGTTCGATAATGATGTATCTTGGAATAATAACTGCTGTACCAACAAACATCATCGCTAGTGTATTGATTTGTGAAATAACTCCTTTTATATGGAATTTTAATTTAGATAGTGCATATCCAGTGATGGTTGCTAAAAAGATAGATAGAAAGACAACGACAGCTGTAATTAAAATACTATTGAATAAATATCTTGTTACAGGAATACCTGTTGTCGTAGCAGTTTCAAATAACTCAAATAAATTATCTAATGTAGGTCTTCTAACAAAGAATCTTGGTGGATATTCGATTAACTCATCAAATGGCTTAAATGCATGATTAAAAATATAGACTAACGGCATCATCATAAATGCTGCAATCGGTAGTACCATAAGTAGGAATGGGACTTGACCCCAACCAAAGCGAGTAGGATTAATTTTGATGGCTCTAAAATTTCTTATTTTTCTCATCATATTCCTCCTAATCTCTGTCCCCGAAGAATCTCCAAGATAATCTACTGAAGAAATAAATAATCAGTAAAAGAACTAGAGATAATGCGGCAGCATAACCCATGTCATAGCGGATAAATCCGTAATCTTCAATATGGTTTACAATTAAGGATCCTGCATAATTTGGTGTAGGATTGGATCCGGATAAGGATACACCTAATGCACCTGCACTAAATGTACCAACGATTGCCATGACGGCTCCAAATAGCATTTGGGGCTTCATGGCTGGTATAGTGATATACATAACCTCCTGGAATCTTGAATTGAGTCCATCAATATAAGCAGCTTCATAAAGCTCTTGATCCACATTTAATATACCCGCAAGCATTGCTAAAAAGCCGATACCCATGGATCCCCATAATGCAACAACAAGCATGATGGTAAATAGATATTGAGGAGATTGTAAAAAGGCAATTGGCTCAACAATCATGCCAAGCTCTAGGAGCATATAGTTTAGATAACCAGATTCATCACCAGCAAAGAATACACGCCATACAACAGTCATTGTAACACCTGCTGTTAGTGATGGTGAATATAATATAATGGCTAGTACGGTTCTTAGCTTATGAGGTAGCTGTGCTAATGCCCAAGCCATGACAAAGGATAATATATAGCCACCAGGACCAACGATGACTGCGAATTTAATTGTGTTTGGTAATATGTATTTCATGAATTCTTCATCACTGGTTAATAAATAGATATAATTATTAAATCCTGTAAATGTAGGAAATGATACCATATCAAATGTGGTGAAGGATAGAATAATCGCTAATGCGATTGGGATAACAATAAACGCAAGAAATAAGATGATATAAGGCAATGTGAAAAGATAAGCGGCTTTATCATCATTCTTAAACTGCTTTTTTTCAAGTTCTATAAACTTTTTAACCTTAAGCTTAACTGATCCCATTCTATTCATCATACCACCTCAAGATATCTTCAACCGTTGGTAGATTGAATGGTTTTAAGACGTTTCCTCTGCTATCAAGATAGCCAAATTCAACCATCTTTCTAGCAAGCTCACGATCAATTTTAATCATCGCATCCGAGACAGTACTTCTTAAATTGGCATCATTATAGACGACACTATTCCAAGTATTACTTATTTCTCTTTCTACAATATAGCTTCCAGGAATTTTAGGTACTTCCTTTAAATGTGTCCATTGTTCTAAGATGACCTCTAAATGTGCTTTATTAATGCTTAATTGTTCAAATGCTTCAAGATTCGCTGTATTCCAAATATATCTAGTGCCTAATGTGTTTAATAAAGTATTCGAAAATAACACTTGAGTTTCTGTTGACATCCACCAGCTGATAAACTCCCATGCCTCTTCCTTCTTCTCTGATTTCTCAAAGATGATTGAAGCCTGCTGAGCCCCACCCATCGAACGGTTGATTACTGTTTCCATCATTTGAGTATCCTCATTTAGTTTTTGATGAGGGATACCAGGAACAAGTGCAATATCCCATAGACCACTAATATCACTAGCTGCATTGGTTAACTGCAAATACATTCCAAAATCACCAATACCAATAGGAATATCTCCATATCTAAAGCTATTGAAGAAGCTAGGCACTTGGAATGGCATACTATATTCTCGATATAAATCAGTCATAAAGGATAGGGCTTGAACTGTATTTTCATAATCGATAGCTGAGCCAAATCCATCATCTGCATAAATCTTTCCTTCAAACTGATAGATTAAAGGTGCAGTTGAATCAAACGATTTTAATGCTGATGACGAGGATAATGGTATATAAAAGCTCATGCCATATCTTCTCAATACCGGAAGCATGTCTAGTACATCCTGCCATGTATTTGGGACATTTAAATCGAGCTGATCTAATATATCCTTTCTATAGAATAAAACAAAGAAGTTTTCAGTTTCAGGTAAACCATATAGCTTATTATCAAAAGTCATTGGAATGAGTTGCTCTGGATTAAATACTTGAATAGTTTGGCTAAAGTTTTTAGCTTGACTCATGTCATAGAGCATTCCACGCATACCATATTCATTAGGAATCCAAGCGGATATACCTAAAGCAGCATCCGGTTGTTGGTTTGCAGAATTCGCAAGCAGTAGCTTCGAATCATCATTGATTAATGATATTTTGACTTTAATGCCTGTTTCTGTAGTAAATTGATCATCTGCTATCTTTTGCATCAAATCCACATACTGTCTTGAACGATTGACCCATATTTCAAGCTCATCTGGATCTGCCTTTTCAGAATAGGACTGATCAACAAACGATAGGAAAAAGCGAGAGATAGAAACTCGAACTCTCGTCCATAGATTTGGATTCGGATTCGGTAGATCATCTAAATTGGTATGGATATAGATTGCGTCTAAAACCAAGGGCTGCTTAATGATGTTATCAAATTGATTAGATATCAATTGAACAGCACTTGATGACCCTGTTGATAATAAGGTGAGTCTTCTTGGTAGTTCATTGATATCGCCTTGAATAGTGACTATTTTTTGTTTAGCTGCTTCAATATCTCTAACGATTTGTGCAGTTCTATTGAAGCC
>DDWO01000021.1:0-356 GCA_002345705.1 Acholeplasmataceae bacterium UBA2284
TAATCTCAGGAATGATGATTATGGCGCTGAGCTTAGTTTTACTTTAATAAAAATCCACGCCTTCAAGACGTGGTTTTTCTCTCACGCCTACAAGGCTCGTTACTGGCGGCCCCCATTTGAGGGCCTTTTTGATTGCCCAATTGCCTTGGACACCCTTACTTACCCGTGAACGGGTCTTTGTATTCCTTCAAACTTCTTTTATCTTGCAGTTGATCCTCTAGTTCTTGATTCCTGATATAGTTCTCTACAACTTTCTTGTTTAGACCTACGGTCGAAACGTAGTAACCTTCTGACCAGAAGTGTCTGGATCCATAATTATACTTTAGATTCGCATGCTCGTCAAAGATGATCAAGCT
>DDWO01000021.1:429-4405 GCA_002345705.1 Acholeplasmataceae bacterium UBA2284
ACACCTTTGTATTCACAAAGACGTCTCAAATATTTTCCGATATCTGCTCTCAATTTTCCATAGATCGCTTTTCTTCGATACTTCGGCATGAACACAATATGATACTGGCAGTTCCATTTCGTATGTGATAAACTACTAGTGTCATCATTTCTTTTTGGCATTGATGATAGAATCCTCCTTGATTATATTGGTGTAAGGCAATTGGTTATTACCATTATACCAATCAAGGGGATTCTTTTTTTCAACGCTTCCGCTTTTTTGATTCCACCCGCATAGCAGGTGGTTTTATGTTAGTCTTCGACCAACATAATAAAAAAATAACCATTAAAGGTTATTTGTTTTCGATATTCAATGTAGACTCTCCACCTAGTAAATAATTATGGAGTGCTCCTTCTATTAAATACTGGTGATAGGCTGCTGCACCAATCATTGCTGCGTTATCTGTGCAATACTCCATTTTGGGAATAATAATCTCTTTATTTGGGATTTCTTTGAAGATTCTATTTCTTAATCCCTTGTTTGCTGCAACTCCACCGCTAATGATAATTTGTTTGATATCAAAGGATTCTGATGCATGCTTTGTCTTTTCGATGATTACATCTAATACACTTGCTTGAAAGGATGCACACATGTCATTGATTCTTATCTCTTCATCTCTTTGAGCTGCGTTGTGCACGAGGTTGATGACAGCACTCTTTAAACCAGAGAAGCTGAAGTTATATGCTTCTTTATCTAAAAATGGTCTAGGGAGGTTATATGCGTCCTTTCCCTCTTGAGCAAGCTTATCAACGATTGGTCCACCTGGATAGGATAAACCCAATGTTCTAGCAACCTTATCATAGGCTTCACCTACTGCGTCGTCAAGGGTTGTTCCAAGTAGCTTAAAATCCATGTGACCCTTCATATAGATTAATTCTGTATGTCCACCACTGACTAAAAGTGCTAGTGCTGGAAACTTAATTTCATTATCTATATTTGCTGCATAGATGTGACCGTGTAAATGATTGACTCCTATTAAAGGAATAGAATGTGCAAATGCAAATGTAGTTGCTGCATTGATTCCAACGAGTAAGGATCCAATTAATCCTGGACCTTTCGTAACCGCAACTAAATCAATATCTTTTGGTGTAAGCTTCGCATCATTTAATGCTTGTTCAAATACTCTTGTCATATGAACAACATGGTTTCTTGAAGCGATTTCCGGAACCACTCCGCCATAGACTGCGTGAATATCAATTTGTGACAGGATAATATGAGATAAAACTTTTTTACCATCCTCTACAATAGCAACACTCGATTCATCACATGATGATTCAACTGCAAGTATAATCATGAACTACACCTCCTTTATATAGACATATGCGTCTTCAGACCCATAATAGTTCTTTCTGATATGAGACTCTTTAAAGCCATATTTTTCATAAACAGCTTGAGCTTTCTTATTGCTTTTTCTAACCTCTAATAAAATTGTTTTAACCTTTAAATCCTTTAAATATTGAATTGCATATTCTAATATTTCTGATCCGATACCCTGTGATTGATATTCTGGATGCACACAAAAATTCATCATTTCAGATTCTTTATCGATTGCACGAAATCCGATGTATCCAATAATATCCTTATTTTTTTCATAAACAAAATAATGCGCAAATGGGTTTAAGATGAATTCATCATACAAAAAATCTTCACCCAGTGATTGCTCAAAAACAAGCTTTTCTATTTTTACTAAATAGGGTATATCGTTAATGGTTGCTTTTCTGATCATGATTGGTTTCCGCTTCTGTTTTTCTTAAATAGTTAGGAACGAGATCGTGAGGATTTTCTACCAATGTAGAATGTACTCTAATCTTTTTGGGATTGATTTCAAAGCTTCTGTCGTCAATAAAAATGGTTTGAGCATTTCTATATCTTTCATCTGATGATAATTCAGAAAGCTTCCTATAGCTATCCTCAAGGATTACTTTATTTCCTTCATAGACTGCACAAAATACATAGCCACGTCTCGCATCAATTAATGCAGCTACTTTTCCCTCATAGCCTGAGGTCATGAAATACAGGCTACTAATAATTTTAAGCTTGATATTTTTAGTGTATGCAAGCATTTTTCCAACAACAACTGCAATTCTAATTCCTGTATATGATCCTGGTCCATAGCCAATAATCACTTCATCAATCATATCTAAAGTTAATTTATTTCTCTTTAATATAGAGTCAATTCGGTCAACTAAATATTTCGCATGATCTCTTTGTGCAATACGAATCGAAAAATCCACTAGGATATCATCCTTAGCGTATCCGACATACATGACATTGGTTGAGACATCAAAAAATAATGTTTTCATATAAATTGCACCGCACGTTTACAAGGATGACCGACACATTTCAATGTAAACTCTCTTTCTGATATTCCTAATTTCTTAATTTGGATTAATAAATAATCCTTAGGTAGGAGTTCCTCTGCCTGATATGGCCATTCAACAACTATCATCCCTAAGCCATCGATATATTCCTCTAAATCAAAATCAGTTCCAACACCATCTAATCTATATAAATCTAAATGATATAGTACTTTAAGACGATCAGGTGTCTTATATTTTTTCATAATGGTATAAGTAGGGCTATTGACGATTTCTGTTACGCCAATAGCTCTAGCTAGTCCTTTAGTGAATGTAGTTTTTCCTGAGCCTAGATCGCCATCGAGTAAGATAACAACCTTTGGTTCGTTTCGAAGCAGTAAACCAAGCTCATAGCCTAGAGCTTCGGTTTCATGTTCTGAATACGTCTTTTTAATTTTCATTCAAATTTCCTACTTTAGTATGTTTTCGTATCCTTTTTTACCTAGTAAAGCAAACATGTTTTTCTTGTAAGCTTCAACTCCTGGTTGATTGAATGGATTGACATCAATCAAATAAGCTGACATTGCGCAAGCCTTTTCAAAGAAATAAACTAAATATCCAAATGTATATGCATCAAATGTTGGAATAGTTAATAGAATATTAGGTACTTCTCCATCATTGTGAGCCATCATTGTACCCTTAAGGGCTTGAGCGTTAACAAATGATAGTGGTTTACCCTTTAAATAGTTTAACTCATCTAAATCGTTATCTTCTTCTGGAACCATGACATCATCACCTGTATTTGATACTTGAATAACAGTTTCAAATAAGTGACGTTCACCCTCTTGAATATATTGACCGAGTGAATGAAGGTCTGTTGAGAATCCTGCAGAGGCTACAAATAAGCCTTTATGATCCTTACCTTCTGATTCACCAAATAATTGCTTCCACCATTCGTTTAAGAATAATAGGTTTGGTTCATATCCAACAAGCATATCAATCTTTTTACCTGATGTGTATAAAAGGTTACGTGTTGCTGCGTATAAATAGGCTTCATTATTTGCTAAATTAGGCTTAGAAAATCTCTTATAAGCATCTAGTGCACCTTTAAGGATTTGTTTTGTATTGATGCCTTGAGCAGCGAGTGGTAATAATCCTACTGGAGTTAATACTGAAAATCTTCCACCAACATCATCAGGAATAACAAACATTTCATAGCCATTTTCCTTTGAAACGGTATAAAGTGCTCCTCTTTTCTTATCTGTTGTTGCATAAATTCTTTCTCTAGCTCCATCCTTACCATAACGCTCTTCTAATTCTTTTTTTAGAACTCGAAATGCGATTGCTGGTTCAGTAGTAGTTCCTGATTTTGAGATGACATTAATTGAAAATCTCTTGTTCTTTAAATATTCAACAAGCTTAGCTAAATATGAGCCGCTCATATGATGACCAGCGAATACAATTTCTAATTTACTTTTTTGAAATGGAACATTTAGAAATTCTAAACCTGCCTTCGCTCCTAAATATGAGCCTCCAATACCGATAACAACTAAGACTTGACTTTGCTTTCTAATTTTCTTTGCTGCATCAAGTACTCTTTTGTATTCCTCTTTGTCATAGTTTTTAGGTAAATCTAACCA
>DDWO01000021.1:4434-73660 GCA_002345705.1 Acholeplasmataceae bacterium UBA2284
GCACTCAAAAAAGAGCGCACGTCACTTAAATTTAATTCGATGTGTGCCATGGTTTACTTTCCTCTATTTCTTTGTTTTTTCGATCCAATGCGGTAAAGCTTTCGCTAACGAATGGAATCCTATTTTTATTTTGACCATCTTTGATATTTTAGGATGAATCGGATTTGCTTGCTTATAACTGAGCTTTAATCTCTTGTTTTCTTCATCGATCTCTAGAATAACAACACCTATTTCATCTCCAACACATAATATCTCTTCAATAGATGAGACAAACTGATCAGAGATTTCAGAGATGTGTATAAGACCAGAATAGCCTTCGTAGGTAACGAAGACTCCATAAGATTGTATACCAGTTATTTTACATACAATTTGATCATTTATATTCATATCCAAAAACCTCGTACACATTATATCATATTTTAGATTTCATCTATGAATATAAGAAAAAAACGCAAGTTTCCTTGCGTTATGCTAGTGTTAGATAGATTCCTAGTCCACCGGGTCCGACATGTGCGGATACCACTGGACTAATAATGCCTGTAATTTTAACTGAAACATTTTCACCAATCTGATATATTTCGTGTTCAAGCATTTTCGCTTCAACACTCTTATCCACATAAGCGATACGCACAATTGCCTTACCATTCTCAATAATCTTATGAACTTCTTTAACGAGATATGCAATGACGTTATTAAAGCCTCTAACCTTAGATTCAAGACCTAAAACACCGCGTTCAAATCTCAGGATTGGTTTAACCTTTAGCACATTGCCAATAACAGCTTGTACTTTATTGATTCTTCCGCTTTTAACAAGATATTGTAGATTATCTACAGTAAACACAAGTGAGCCTTTTTCCTTGATTTTTTCTAGGTATCCTAATGCATCTGAAATATGATGCCCTTCATCTAAATACTCAATCAGTTTTTCAGCTAAATAAGCTGCACCATTAATATTCGATTCAGAATCAACGACATAAATATTCTCGTTTTCTAAAATTGTTTTTCCTAGGTTTGCACTATTAAATGTACCAGATAACGATTTAGATATCGTCATACAAATCACTTGATCAAATTTTTCTAGTTGTTCTTCATAGGCTCTAATAAACTGTTCTGGAGATGGTTGGCTTGTTTTCAAGTCTCTTTTATCATAGAGTGCTTTATTAATGACTTCAGGTGCTATTTCCCCATCCACATACTCCTTATCGTCAATAATAACCTTTAGGGGAACTACTGTAATGTGATTTTCTTTTGCATATTTTTTGTCTAATCCAAATGTAGAATCTACAACTAAACCAATATTTCTAATCATAATCAGTCACCTCTTTTTTATTTTTGATTTCTTTTTATGTAAAAAAACGACCAAGCGGTCGTTTATTTTAGTCTACAGTTACTACAGCAATCACACCAGGTACATTTTCTAAAAGCATGGTTTCAATACCTTGTTTCAAGGTTACGTCTAAAGCCATACATCCATCACATGCTCCAAGCATCTTAACATAGACGATTCCATCTTCAACATTGATGACTTCAATGTCTCCACCGTCTCTTTGTAAATAAGGTCTAACCTTATGAATCAAGTCTAAAACTTGTTGTTTTGTATCATCCATTTTGTTCACCGTTCCTTTATCATACATAGTATATATCATTTAGAGCGTTACATCAAACGATTTAATCAGTTGTTGCAGGTTTTACTCTTTTTAACACATAATGTCCACAATTCATATTGCAGGATTCATTTAAATAATCAGGAATACGCTTGTATCCATTTGGACTTTTAGGGTCAGAATTAAATCCTTTAATACGAAGCATAGAAGATGACATATCTCCTACTAAGTATGTATATCTGTCAAATGCGACATCTACATATCGCTCATTAAATTTTACAAGATCAAATGCTTCACGATGGTTTTTAATCAATTCGAATTGTCCAAAATCTGTATCTATAATCATAATTACACCTTCTTCAGTATGACCACTGCTTCGGAGGCGATTGCTTTTTGTTCACCGATTGCATCCATCTTTTCATAGGTGGTTGCTTTCACTGAAATTTGATCGTCTCTGATTGATAAGAGCTTACTGATGTTTTCTTTTATATTTTTGATGTGGGGGTTAAGTTTTGGTAGTTCTGCATAAACAGTCGCATCTATATTACCAATTTCATAGCCCTTTTGTCTAATCAAATCATTAGTTTCCTTTAATATTCTTTTTGAATCTATATCCTTGTATGCAGGATCAGTATCTGGATAGAATGAGCCGAGATCGCCTAGAGCGAGTGCTCCAAGCATTGCTTCTGCAATTGCATGTAGTAAAACATCTGCATCGCTATGTCCAAGTAAACCTTTTTCAAAGGGTATTTGAATACCTCCAAGTATTAAAGGTCTATTTTCAACAAGCTGATGGATATCAAAACTATGTCCGATTCTCAAATTTTCATCCCTTTCCTTTAAAATCATTTGAATATATGAAAAATCCTGTGGGTAGGTTGCTTTAGTGTTTGGTTCTGTATTGATGACAACCTTCACCTTATCTTCTGGATAGAATGCTTGATACAAGGATATATCATCGACATAGTCCTTGTCATTTCTTATATACGCATAGCGAATCTTTTCAGTTAAAAATGCTTGAGGGGTTTGAGCTAAGATGAAATCATCTCGATTCATCGAGGTTAATTCCTTTTCATTATACTTCTTCAATGCTGATGTTAGTTTTTCTGCTAATAGAACAGCATCCTGAAATTGTAGAACTTTTTCAATTTCCATAACTGCTTGTTTGGTTATTAAAGGTCTAGCCGCGTCATGGATAAAGACATAGGGTGTTTGAACTTCTCTTAAGCCGTTCATCACACTTTCTCCTCTAGTCTTACCACCCAAAACGAGTTTTATTTCGTCAGTAACATATTTTCTGATTTCATTGATGTCTTCCTTGGAAACCACCAAAATGACTTGATGGCCCAATGACAAAAACAATTCTACAGAATATAGAAATAATGGTTTACCGTTGACCTTATATAAAATTTTGGATTGATTAAGCTGTGCCCTGCTACCTGTACCAGCAGCAACGATTAAGGCTGTGTTCATAGTTACCCCTTGATATAGTCATCTAGTTTTTGATCAAATGAATCATATGGTACCTCAGTTAGTTCTTGAAATTTAAATATAACACCTACGACATGCTTCGGTCTATGGTTTGAAAGAAAATGATCGTAATAACCTTTGCCATAGCCTACTCTATATAAATCCTTTGAGATAGCGAGTGCTGGTGCACACATAAAGTCGATTTGATCATCAACAATTAATCCACCCTCTGGTTCCATCACACCAAACTTACTTTTTACAAATGTTTGATTAGGATCATATTGATAGAAATGAAGACCTTCCTTGGTTACCTTTGGAAAACAAAATCTCTTCTCATCATTAAGTAAACCTAGTAAATTCACTTCTTTTTCCATTGGATAAAAAATGGCTACTAAAGTTGATTGTTGATAATGTAAGTTTTTTTGGATTTGCTTAATAATTTCTTCGCTTGAATTTTTTAAATCAGCCAGACTCATCTGATTTCTTTTTTCAAACATCAACTTTCTTATTTCACTCTTTGTCATGACGCAATATCCTTATAGTAACATCCGTGGGTGTTAAACTGTGGGTTTTCTGAAATGGTTAAAGCTTGATTTGCTGCTTGGTATAGCTTATGCTCATCATGTGCATCACTACCACCAATCGCAATTCCTGCAAAGACTTCAAGCTCTACAGATATAGAACCATATTGCATCACAAGATTTAAGAATGTTCTATTGGACTTAATTCCATTTGCAAGTACATCCATCTTTCTTGGATCTGTTATCGTGATCGCAAACTCAATACCAGAGACTCTAAAGATATCTCCACTTTCAGTTACGAATGTTGTTCTTAATTTTTTGATATATTCAGCCATCAGCATATTCCCAATTTCTCTACCTTGAGTTTGGTTAATCTTTGGCATATTTTTTAAACGAATTAAAACGAGTTGAAAATATCTATTATCCTTGAATAGCTTATTCATTGAGACTAGCATATCATTATGATCCTTTAATCTGTCAAGCTCATCAATATTACTTGCTAGATAATGCTTCGTCTTCATTGGATTTAACGTACCCATGATTACAGCACTATGTTGATCCTCGAATAAACGTTTACCCTTTTCCTTAAACCACATGTATCTACCATTCACCATGATACGATATGAGGTTGAATACTGTTTCTTTGTCATTGTTAAATCGCCCAATAAGGCTAAATACTTCTTTAAATCTTCAGCTTCAATCATTCTTCTAAAATCGGTTAGGTCTAGTGTGTTTCCTGGTAGAGAAAGCATGTGAACAAGTGCATCACTTGCCCAAATTGTTCTCTCATCTAGGTCAATATAAAATAAGCCTTCTTCACTAATTTCAAGAGTTGCTATAAATTTATGGCGAATGCTTTCAAGCTCAGTGCTTCTTTCGTTTAGTTCCTTTTCAACAGCGAGTAGATCGAAATCTGTCTTCTTCTCTCCAACACAAATTCTTCCCTTATATTTCCCTAATGCATATACAGGCTGCATAACCATATGAAGAATAACTGGGTTACCATCGAAGTTTAAAAATGTTAGCTCTTGGACTTCGGAATCTCCTGGTTTTGCATTTTCCTTATAGGTGATGTAATAATTTTCTAGTGCTCTATTGTTTATTTCTTGTCCATTCATCTTTGTAAAACGAATCGATTTATTTAAGACACTGAAAAATTTCTTACCAATAATATCTTCCTTTTCAAGGTTTAATTCATGAAGTAAGCTTGAAGACATATCCTTAATTCTTTCTCTAGCATCGACAACATAATAAGCATTCCATCTACTGTTTTTTATTGACTTAACAAAGAGTTGATAATGGTTAGCCTTTAGGATTGCTGTTTTAAATGTTGAGTAAAGAATCAGTAGAAATATGAGATAGACAAAGAAGTTAAACCCTATATATAAGGTTTGATATAATTCATTTCCAATAATCATTGATTCATAAATAACAAAAACCATCACTGCGACGGTAATGTTAAAAAAGGCGATAATTAATCGATTTTTTAATACTTTTTCAGATTGTATACTTTGAATGATTACTAGAAATAGACAAAATAAAGTAATTATCAAAGGATAGATTGGATGCTGTAACATGAATGACTACCCCTCTATTTCTTGAAGTAAGTTTGGTATGGTATACCCAATAAATATAAGAATCAATGTAAAAATCAATGCGATAACATAGGTCATCCATTTGTTTTTACTGAAATAATTAGAAACCTTTTCCGCTAAATTTCTATTAGCAAAAGCCTTGAGAGGTTCAAAAAATAAGGTCCATATTTTCTTTAACATTATTCTTCCCTCCTATTTCATAAACATATTGATGTATTCCATCAACTTGTCTCTATCATTAATTTTAAGCATAATACCTTCTACAGCAATAGAAACATTACCAGTTTCTTCTGATACGATTACTGTTAAGCTATCTGTAATTTCACTAATACCCAATCCAGCGCGATGTCTTGAACCGGTTGTTTTTTCAAAGTTTTGATTATCGGATAGAACAAAATATGCTCCAGCACAAACAATTAAATCTCCTCTAATAATGACTGCTCCATCATGTAATGGAGTATTTGGTGTGAATATATTAATTAAAAGTTCCTTAGAAACTTCACTATTCATCATAATCGCACGTTCTGCGTATTGGTCTAAAGTATTGTGTTTTTCAATCGTCATTAATGCACCAATTTTTTGAGATGATAAATACATTGCTGCTTCAATAATAGATTGTTTAGTTCTTTCACTACCCATAACAATCATTTCATTTCTTGAATCTGATTTCCAAACAATTTCTAATGATCTTCTAATATCAGGAGCCATAATAACAATCATCAAAATAGGCATCCATTCCTGTAAATAATTCAAAAATACAGTGCTTACCAGCAGATCTAAAAGATTAGCAAGAAATGCGAGTAGATAAACAAACAAAAAAGTGATTGCTATAGAAAGCATTCTCTTATTCGAAACTAAAAATTTTACGAGGAAAACTGCAAGGACCCAAACGATATAAGCATCAACAACAACTTTCCATATTTCGACTCCAAATAACATATCATCGCACCCCTTTTAACTAAATCTATTATATCATAACAACACCGTGAGAATAAATAAAATGTCGAATGAAACATATCCCTTTAAAAGATTTCTTTTAATCATTTATTGAGTTTTTTAAGTTAAACGTCTATAATGATAGTGTTGGTGAAATCTTATATTTACCAATATTTTGAGGAGGTATTGAAATGTACATGAAACTGCGTAGAAATTTAAATGTATAGTTTGCCCTCAATGATTAGTAAGGTATTAGATTTTAAATTGTAAGAATAAAATCCATAACCGCATTGATCCTTAGGCAAATTCAAGGTCTTTTAGACAGTGAGTATAAGAAGACATTTTCGTCTAGCCTATCCAGATGATAGAGAAACAAGAGGTATATATGGATCAAGCATTATTAGTAGGTCTAAGCTACAAAGAGACCACAGAAGAAACAAGTAAGTCATTAGATGAGTTAGAGCATTTAGCGCTAGCTTTACAAATTCAAACCAAGGATAAAATTATCCAGAATGCAAAAACCGTTTCACCACGCTTTTATGTAGGCAGTGGAAAGGTTCAAGAAATTAAAACAATTATTAGTGTGTTAGATATTGATATCGTTATATTTGATGATACGTTATCCCCTGCACAACTTAAAAATCTAGAAAAAGAACTAGAAGTTCAAGTCATTGATAGAAGCTTTCTAATTTTATCAATCTTTGCAGAACGTGCCAAATCTAAAGAGGCCGTTTTAGAGGTATCGCTTGCTCAAAAAATGTATTTATTGCCAAGATTAGTAGGTATGGGAAATTCATTATCTAGACAAGGTGGTGGCTCCTATAATGCTAAGGGTCCAGGTGAAACAAAGCTTGAACTAGATAGACGTCGCTTGGTTGATGAAATCACATTTATCAAAAGAGAACTCGAAAAGATTAAGGCTGAAAAAAACGTTTCAAGAAAACAGAGAAACAAGTCACAAATTCCAGTCGTCGCATTAGTTGGTTATACAAATGCGGGTAAGTCATCGATTATGAATTCATTATCCAATTACTTGCATCATGATTCAGAGCCAGTATTTGAAAAGGACATGCTATTCGCAACCCTTGATACCAAAGCTAAAAGATTACAAAAGGATAACAATCCACCATTTATCTTAATAGATACCGTAGGGTTTGTATCCAAGCTTCCACATGAGTTAATACGTTCATTTGAATCCACATTATCCGATGTGATTCATGCAGATCTTCTACTTCATATAGTTGATGGTTGTTATTTCAATCAGCTTCAAATTAATACAACCAAAGAGGTTTTATCTGAAATTGGTGCAGATCATATTGAACGCTTATTAGTGTTAACCAAAAAGGAAATCGCATTATCAACTCCACCTATTCAAGAAGATTATATTTTTGTATCGAATAGAACAAAGGAAAATATTGATCAATTGGTCGACGCAATCTATGGTCACCTTTATAAGACAAATCGAATTCAGTATTTAAAGATTCCATTTGATCAAGGTCATATCTATTCTAAGCTTAAAGAAAATAATACAATCTTAGAAACTAGATATGAAGATGACGGTACATTTGTTAAAACAATTTTAACACCTGAACAAACATTACTTTATAAGAAATATTTAGTTGTTAAAGAAGATAAAAGCGCTTAATAAGCGCTTTTTTTATTTGATAAAGTCTTTTATTTTTATAATCATTTCATTTGGATCTAGAACAAGACTGAAGCGATCTGATTCAATGAATTCTAATATTGGATTGGTTAGAACTTCAACCAAGGATTCAATCAATTCTGTACCACCAAATGGATCATCATCATGTCCATATAAAACCATGACGGATTCACTTAAATATTGAAAATCCTGATCTTCAAATTCATAGTTTGTTAATAAATCCTTAATCAAATCCATTTGAAGTTTTTCATCATCTTCCTTATAATCACTAATTAACGATTCAAATAATTCAATATCATTTTGATCAGTTAACACTTCTTCTATTTGTGCAAGTAAGGCTTCCTTAATTGAGGATAGCGGCATTAATTTTCTAAGTTCTTTTAATTGTTCTATAGCTTCTAAAACTTGATCAATGACTTCACTAGAATGAGCATTCATATGCTTCGTTTTTGTTAGCGTATTATAAAGGATTAATCCCTTTACATATTTTTGATAATCTCTAGCAAATACTTGAGCAAGACCACCACCATGGCTCGCACCAATCACATATAAGCAATCAATAGACAAATGATTTAACAAATAGGATATTCTTTGAATAATTTCATGGATTGTTGTTTTTGTTTTAGGATATTTAATGGTTATGATTTGGTAATCATCTTCAAGGCCTTCAATGAGCTTATAATATGCATCACTTGAAAACATACTGCTTCCTAATAACATTAATATTGTTTTCTTTCCATTTCCAAAAAAGCGATACTCAATCACTTCATTCCCATGGTGATATATTAACCACTCATGACGATTCAAATAATCGATATACCCTTCATATAAATTCATGATAACTCCTAAAATAAGTTATTTTTAATATCCTTTAATACACATAACTCTCGTTCAATCCAGGTTGCTTGCTCCTGATGTATTAGTGCTTTTTCATTATTTGCTATCGCTTCATCAATAGGGATGAAATGAAGCTTATAGCCATATTCTAGTTCATATAAATCCTGATTGGTTTCAGATATATCATCTTCAGCATCACATAAATAGTAATACGATTCCATTTGAAAAATAGATTCTAAATCAAATACTGATTTTCTTTTTTCCTTCATCATTCCATATGGTTTTACACTATCTAAGATAATTTTTAATCCTGACTCTTCCTTCGTTTCTCTGATTAAGGTATCGATATCACTCTCATGATCCTCTTTACCACCACCAGGAAATTTGTATTCACCAAACCTATCACTTTTTATAAGCGCTAATTTATTTTCTTTAATTATAATCGCTCGAACTGCTTTCCTATGAAAGAGTTTTGTGCAATCCTCATAATTTCTTTTGTCAAAATCTTCTATAAGCCTCAATTTAAATCTCCTTTGTTTATGAATTATAGGATTGCAATAAGCAATACTGCAATAAAAGTTATAACATTTATAGGACCCCAAACCATTCTTTCTGGCTTGCTAGGTGTACTTAGGTTTAAAATGGATCCTAAAAAGAAGAATACAACAACAAACCAAATGCCTATAGAACCAATCGCTGTTGGTTGATTGCTGATAATCTTTGTTTGAATTAACACAATATAAAGAAAGACCCCTAAAATAGCGATTTGAATAAAAGGTAAAAAGCGCATGTTTTTAGGTAGTCTTCCTGGATATTTACCGCCATTGGCGAAATTACCAAGTGGTGCTCCAAAAGCTAATGCTAGCTGAAATATAGTCACGATAACTGAAATGACAATGTAATATATACCAAGTGCTAATATCATATACCTTATTGATGTGAAGAACTCACATCTCTCCAATCAATTTAATTTTTTTATGGATTCAGTGGGTGAGTAATCTCATCTACTGTTTTTATATATTGGCGGAAGAGATGGGATTCGAACCCACGTACCCCTTATGAGGGTAACTGCATTTCGAGGGCAGCTCGTTATAACCACTTCGATACTCTTCCTTTTAGTCTATCCGAAGAATCCCTCGATATGACTAATAAACTCAGCCTTGGTTCTCGTTTGAGAAAGCTGTTTTCTTAATGTCGATGCATGCTCAATTCCCTTTAAGTACCAAGGACCATGACTTCTCATCTCTAGGATTGCAGTATGCTCTCCCTTTAATTCTACTAATGAATTCAAATGCTCAATCATCATATTTTTAATTTCCTGATGTGTAGGTCTTTCCATAATTGTCCCATCTTTTAAATAGGCATCGATTTCTCTAAAGATCCATGGATTTCCTAAGGCTGCTCTACCAATCATGACTGCATCGCACTTTGTATACTCAAGCATTCTTTTAGCAGATGGGCCGTCAACCACATCGCCATTACCAATTACAGGAATAGATACTGCTTCCTTGACTGCTTTAATTACATCTAAATCAGCAAACCCACCATATCCTTGAGCACGAGTTCTTGCGTGAACTGTAATTGCACTCGCTCCTGCTGCTTCAATTTTTTTTGCAACCTCGACAGCATTGACACTTTGATTGTCCCAGCCACTTCTAATCTTTACAGTAACAGGCTTTTTAACCTTTTTAACAATCTCACTAACAATAGAATAAATCATATTAGGATTCTTCATTAAGGATGCTCCGGCCTGTGCCTTTATGGCTACCTTAGGTACAGGACATCCCATATTGATATCAATGATATCGCAATTAGAATTCTTTTCAATATACATTGCTGCTTCAACCATAGTTTTTAAATCAGAACCAAAAACTTGTTGAGCCATTGGTTTTTCAACATCAGTCATATATAATAATTTGATTGTTTTCTCATTATTATAAAGTAAGCCTTTATCTGAAACCATCTCAGCAAAAACTAGTCCAGCACCATAGGTTCTAGACAAAATACGAAAAGGACTATTGGAAACACCAGCCATTGGTGCAAGTATTATTTTATTTTCAATTTCTAAATTTCCTATTTTAAAGGACATCAAAATCACCCGATTCATTGTATCATAGACTTGAAGAACTTTCAATTATGCTACAATGTAGTGGTGAGGTAAAAATATGAAGGATTACGCAATTATTAGCTACGCTTATAACCAAACAGTAAGAATCTATGTAGCATCATCAACAAATCTTGTTGAAGAGGCTAGAAGAATTCATGAGACATGGCCAACTGCAACTGCAGCTCTAGGTCGCTTTTTAACTGTCTCTGCAATGATGGGATTAATGTATAAGAATGAAGAAAAATTAACACTTAGAATTAAAGGCGATGGACCTATAGGAACGATGCTAGTTGAAGCGAATTCCAAGGGTGAAGTTAGAGCAGAAATTCAAAACCCTAAGGTTTATTTAAAATATGAGGATGGACCTAAGGCAGGTAAATTAAATGTCGGTGCAGCTATAGGTGAAGGCTTCTTGCATGTAACTAAGGATTTATTAATGAAGGATTTTTTCACATCATCCTCTGAATTACAAACAGGTGAAATTGGTGATGACTTCACTTATTATTTCGCTTTATCAGAACAAATTCCTTCCTCAGTTGGAGTTGGTGTCTTAGTCAATACCGATCAAAGTGTATTAGCTAGCGGTGGATATATTATGCAGATTATGCCCAACTGTACAGATGAAACGATTTCAACACTTGAGAAATTAATTCCTAACCTACCACCAATGAGTTCACTGATACAAGATGGTAAAACACCTGAAGAGATATTACATATGCTTGCTCTTGGCACAGAACAAATATTAAAGAAATCCGATATAAGCTATACGTGCAATTGTTCTAAAGATGGCTTTATCAAGTCTTTATCCGCATTGGATGAAGATACACTGCATGAGATTATTCATGACGATGGTCAAGCTGAAATCGAATGTCATTTCTGCAAGAAAAAATACTTGTTTTCAAAAGAAGAATTAAAAACAATTCAAATCAATCGCAGATTAAAATAAAAGAGGAAAATGAATTCCTCTTTTTTATTCTATAAATCACCACTCATAATTCGATCAGTTAAATCTGATGTAATTTGTTGGTAGAACTTCGCATCAATTTTATACTTCCATCTATAAATACCGTAGGATAATAATATTAATAGTAGAGGAATAATAATCATTGATAATCTTAATCCAATTAGCATTTCAGGAGATACGTTAGAGGCGATTAATGCTCTAGCTTGTTCTGTTGTTAAATTTGGATTATCTCTTTTTGCTTGAGTTAAGGGCTGAATAACTCCACTATTTAAACCTGATGCTGCAAGTGTAATGGTAACTACAAATGTTTGAACTGCAGTAGCTAATTTAGTTACGAACGGATTGATTGCGAAGACGACACTTTCGTTTCTAGTGCCAAGCTTCCATTGACCATATTCAATGGTATCTGCTAGCATGACTAGAACTAAGACTTGAATAAATCCTTGTCCGCTAAATAATACTAAGCCTGCAAGACCGATAAATAACATGTTCATCGGTAAAAGATAACCGACACTCATAAATAACAAATATCCAACTGAAATCATTGCTACTGAAATTGTGTATAGCTGCTTTCTAGTCATCTTCTTCATTAAGACTGGAAATAATCCTAAAGCCGTTAATTGAGAGACAGCTAAAATACCAGAAAATATAGTAAACTCTGCTCCACCATATTTATTAAAGTCATAGTTAAAGAAATAGATTCCTAGTGATGTTGTAATAAAGTAACCGATGTTAAATAATAGGATGGCTACAATTATAACAACCAACTGATCATTTTTAAAGATGATCTTAACCATATCTAATAATGTAGTCTTTCTTTGGTTTGCATCAATAATCAAATTCTTTGGTTGCTTGACAAGAAAGAATACGGCAACTTGAGATATAACGTAAATCAAACAGATAATTAACGCAATGATAGAAAATGCCTTAACAGGTCCCCCACTAAAATTTTGATAAATTAGTGGAACACTCGCAATCGTAATAAACATCCCAAGACTTGCAAATATTCTAGCTCTTGAACCAATCTTTTCTCTTTCGCTTGGATCTGTTGTAAAGGATGGATACATTGACCAATAAGCAATATCATTCATTGTAAATGTCATACCTGATATTACATATAATATACCAAAGACTGCAACAAATGCTGTTCCTGATAATCCTAAATCTTGAAATAGAAGAAAGAATATAACCGCTGATGACAACGCACCAATTAAAATCCACGGTTTAAACTTTCCATATTTGGATTTTGTATTATCGATAATCGCACCCATGATTGGGTCATTGATTGCGTCCCATACTCTAGCAACAGCAATGATTGAACCGATTGCTACTAGTTGCCAATTTGATAATCCTAATGCATCAGTTAGAAATACAATTAAAAACGTTGAATATAAGGCATACATCATATCACGGCCAGCACCACTCATTGTATAGGCGTTTACCGTTTTTCTAGTTACACCAACCTGTTCAGTCATTCTTCTTCTCCTTAGTCTTAGCCTTCATTTTCTTATACCCTTTAAGTAGTTTTAAGTTCATCATATCAACCAATCCTTCAGCCATCTCAAAGGTAAACTTACCAGCAGAGAATAGTGCAAGCATTTGAATTGGAGTTTCTAGCATTGTCTTTTTAGCAACCTCTTGTAAATAAGGACTCATTTCCTTGGCTGTTTTCATGCCTTCTTTGATTACCATGCTAGCAACAAGTCTTCCAACAAATGTGTTTTTAGCATCCTCTAAGGTGGATGATAATGTATATGGTCTCTTCTTTACTACATTTTTAGGAGGAAGAGGTGCCATATATATCTTTTGGAAGTCTGATGTATCATAAGCATATTTCTGATAGGATAGGGTTGGTTGATGGATTTCTTCTCCATTGATACCAAAATCAAATGATTCTATCTCATCAACCACATTCTTTGAGACAATAATTTCATATTCTCCCTTTTCTATTACATAACGCTTCTTATAAATATCATAATACTCAAATGCCTTCTTAGGTAACTCAATTGAAATTGTTTTTTCTTCATTGGGTTCAAGCTCAATCTTATCAAATGCCTTTAATTCTCTTCTAGCCTTAAATACGGTTGACTCATTGTTTTCAATATAGATTTGAATAACTTCCTTACCCTTCATTTCTCCAGTGTTTTGAATTGTCATGTTGATAATGAATTTTTCTTTATCCTCTTGTATGCTAATATCTCTGTAATCAAATGTGGTATAGCTTAATCCATATCCAAATGGATATCTAACCTGTTGATTAAATGATTGATAATATCTATAGCCAATATAAATGGATTCATCATAATAAACTGCATTGTTATCATTTGTGAGCTTTACATTACAATCCTTGATATCATCAATAAATGTTTCAGCTAGTCTGCCTGATGGATTGGTTTTGCCATAAAGGATATTCATAATGGCAGAGCTAGAGCCCTGTCCGCCTAAATAAGCAAGTAATAATCCCTTTAAGTGATTTTCAAAACTTAAATTCATGACTGAACCACCTACAATTACACCAACAATGTTTTCATTCACCTCTAATATTTCATGAAGAAGTTTTACCTGATGTGCAGGAATATCTAGTGTTGTTCTATCAAAGCCCTCAGCCTCATGAGATTCTGGTAGACCTAGTAAAATAACAACTTTATCTGCTTTTCTTGCAAGCTCTACAGCTTCCTTAGCTAAATGCTCATCATGCTTAGTATGTTCAATTGAATATCCCTTTGCAATTGTAATTTGATCTGAATATGTTGAATGAATTTGAGAAATCTGATCGACTCGAGTTGGATTAATATGTGAGGATCCTCCACCTTGATAACGCATATCATCTACAAATCCACCAACAAAAAGAACTTTATCCTTCTTGGATAATGGTAATATTTTTTCATTTTTCAATAAAACCATCGATTCAGATGCAATTCGAATAGCTTCCTGGTGATGTTTTTCTTCATCAAATGGTTCTACTTCCATCTTTTTATACATTCTAACCATTTCAACGATACGGTCAGATGATTTATTGACTGCAATCTTTAATGCTTCATCGCGATTAATCGCTTCTAAAACCTCTTTTGTGCGGTAGCCCATCGAAGATGGCATTTCTAAATCAGTTCCGGCTTTAACGCTTTCAATGCGGTTATGGACTGCTCCCCAATCACTGACGACCACTCCGTAATATCCCCATTCCTTTCTAAGTATTTTAGATAGGTAATGATGCTCTGTTGCATATCTGCCATTGATTTTATTATAGCTAGCCATAAGTGTTGCGGGATTTTCCTTAACAACTCTTTCAAATGCCTTTAAATAGATTTCTCTAAGTGCTCTTTCATCAACGATACTATCAATAAAGAAGCGGTTTTTTTCTTGGTTGTTAGCGAAGAAATGCTTAACAGATGTTCCAACTCCTGAGGATTCAATGGATTTTACAAGCTCTGCAGCTAGCTCTCCTGTTAAATAAGGATCCTCTGAAAAATACTCAAAGTTTCTTCCACATAGTGGAGATCTTTTCATATTAATAGCTGGTCCTAAAAGAATATTGACTTGATTTGCCTTCGCTTCAGTCGCTAGTAGCTTTCCTAAATCATGCATTAATTTTTTATCAAAGCTACAAGCAGTTAAGCTAGCTGTTGGATAACAGGTTGCTGGAATACTTCCCATCACTCCAAGATTATCCTTAGATTCATATTGTTTTCTTAATCCGTGAGGTCCATCTGCCATCATAATTGAAGGAAGACCATTGACAGGCTTTGTATGCCATACATCTAAGCCATCTAGTAGTTCTACTTTTTCTTCAGTTGTTAGCTTCATAATACATTCACCTCTTCTATAATAAGTTCGTCATCAGACTGTATTTCAATATAACCAACTCCAGTAGATATTGATTTCACCCAGAAAGCGATGGATCCACCCTGTAAATGTAGTCTAGATGGTCCGATTAGTTCAATTGAACCACTGACCTTTAAATCGAGACAATCCATGGCGTATGGTATAAGTTCTTGATGCTGGTTTACCTTTTTAACTACATATCGTTTCACATCATAGGTATACTCATGCTTTAATTCTTTAACATTGGATTCAAGAACTAAATCAAATGAATGGTTGTTTTCCTTAAAAACTGTTTTCATCAGCTTATCATTTGAATATCCTTCAAACTTATAAATAGTTCCCTTAGACCCCCAACCACTCATATACTTATAAAATAGTTGAACAGCCATATCATAGGTCATTCTATATTTTTTTAATATGTAAAGCATGGAGAGCTTATATTTGAGTGGAAGATTATTTCCGTATTGAGTAACTGCCTTCAGCACTTTCTTAGTTCGTTCAGCATCTCTATACTTCATCTTCTCATTTCTCATTAAGGTTTCCCCAATTAAATCATCAATCACAATGGGTGGATGCTTTAAATGTGGATATTTCTTAAAGCTTGGCTGAAATGTTTTAATATATTCATTATTTTTATAGACCTTAACATAGTCTAAATTGGTCATCACTAAAATCTCTGGGAGATTACCACCTGGATATTCTCCAATATTCATCGTGGATGTAACCTCTAAAACAATATCCTTAGAGCCTTCAGCAGCGTATGCATAGCTTGCAAGCTTTGGAATTCGATACATATCTAGTACACCGTGGTAACAAACCTTATCGCCACTACCAAAATCAGAATGGGTATTGTAGTCATTCATACACCATCCAATACCACCAGATATTCCATTATTATCTTCAAGTATAGAGTTTAATACATTCAAATGTCTTTTCATATGTTCAATACGATGTGCTTCGTCATCGTATATTTTTGTAGGAAACATATGTCCTAAATACTCAGTAACTAAATATGGAACTTCCTTAGTAATCTTTTTTCTTTTTTCTAATCCTGAATTGTGTCCAATATGTGAAAAATCATTATAGGTATAAACATCCTCTAAAAATTCACTGTTTGGCATATTTCTGACTCCACCAGTTTGTCTAGTCGGATCATAGGCTCTAGCAATATCATTGGTTCTCTTATAAAAATCATGATTATCGGCCGATTCATTGATTCTAACTCCCCATAAAATAATGGATGGATGATTACGATCTCTTAAAATCATTTCCTTTACATTTTGATAGCTAATCTCTTTCCATGAATCAGTTCCAATATATTGCCATCCTGGTATTTCTTCAAAGACTAATAGACCAATTTCGTCACATCTCTCAATAAAATCCTTAGATTGTGGGTAGTGAGAGGTTCTTACAATGTTTAAGCCTAATTGATATTTTAAAATATCTGCATCTTCGATCTGTGCACTTTTTGGCATCGCATATCCTACATAGGGATAGCTTTGATGACGATTTAATCCAACAAGCTTAATTTTATTTCCATTTAAATAAAATCCATCGGTTTTGAAAATAGCTGATCGAATGCCAAAGCGTGTTTCTAAATGATCAGTATCCTTTTGATTTTTATAGTTTAAATGCATTGTGTATAGATTTGGGTTATCTATGTCCCATAAAATAGGATTATCAATGGATAGCTTAATTCTTGATAAATGATCCTTAACCTCATGCTTATGCTTTAAAACACTGACATCTTTTGGATCCTTAATCTCTATTTCAAGAACTCCATGCATTCTGCTCGTTTCGAGATTGACAATTAAATCGCTTGTTCCTCTATTTTCAATAAATACATCCTTGATATAGGAAATATCGGTTGCGATTAAAGATACTTCTCTATAAATACCGCCATACCCTAAATAATCAACAACTCCACCAAAGGGTGGTATCATTTGATTTTCTGTTGTGTCTACAACAACAAGTAGTTCATTTTCTTTATCGAATGCTAGTTTATCTGATATCGTTAGCTCAAATGGAGTGTAGCCACCAATATGTGCACCTACAAACTCCTTATTCATATAAACCTTAGCGAAGTGTCCTACACCCTCAAATCGAATGCTAACGACCTTATTTTTTAATGATTCATCAATGTCTAGCTTTTTATAATAACTAAAAACACCAGAGGTATCAAACTCTTCAAAGTTATTAAATGGTATATCAATTGCATTATGCGGAATATTTACAGGCTTTGATTTCGATATGAGAAATTTTTTCATATCGGAGTCTTCATAAGTCTTAAACATCCAATCAAAATTGATTCCTATGACTTTTCTCATTTGATCACTCCTTTAACTTTCTAGCTTTTTAGCAATGTAAAGCTGTGACCCAAAATCACCTAAGATTCTGGTTTGATCGTTATAATATGTTCCCATGAATTGTTGTTTAATGGGGACTCCGTTCATCATTATTGTACCACTTGCAAGGTAATCTTCGGTAGCATTAGGAAGTCCCTTATATTTTCCAATCGTTCTCATGATTAAACCGTCTGGATGAAGCTTGATTGGTAGCGCGTGTGCGATTAAATGACCGAACTGACTAATTGGCATGTTTTGTTGAAGAGAATTAATTTGATAGATTGAATCATTTTCTAAGCTTTTAAACTGAATGGCTTCAAATTCAGGACTTGCTGATGCTAATGTTTGAAAGTTTCCTAGGATATGCTTATTATCCTTAGATACTTGCCATTGCTTATGATGTTCTTTTGAATCAAATCGGTAGAATCTTCCATATTGAAAAACATCGCGATTTTCCTTATAAAATTCAATTTGATTTTTTATTTCTTTTTTCTCAAAGGGTGTTACATATTTTAGATTGAGCTCATATCCTAAAACACCAAAGCTTGCTACATTGAATCTTGTAGATAGTGGTGTTTTTCTTAATGTTTGTGCATGAGGAGATAGTGAAACATGGCAGCTGATTGTAGATGGTGGATATAAATAGCTCAAGCCCTCTTGAATTTTTAATCTTTCAATAGGATCAGTGTTATCTGACGACCAAACCTGTGCACCATAGGAAAGCATGCCTAAATCAAATCTATTTCCACCACTTGAACAGGTTTCAATTAAAAGATTGGGATACTTATCTCTAATGAAGGAAAGAATTTCGTATAATCCTAAAATGTATTGATGAAAAAACATACCTTGATTAGGAACGTGTATTGAATACATATCAGTTATATGTCTATTCATATCCCATTTGATATAATCCACATTGGCTTGATCAATGACATCAGATAGTTCTCTTTTAATATATTCTTTAACAAGAGAATTGCATAAGTCTAGGACAAGCTGATTTCTACCTAATGCTGGTGTTCTACCTGGTATGGTTACTACATATTCAGGATGGTGAATAAATAAATTACTTTTTGGGTTTACCATTTCAGGCTCAAACCATAAACCAAATTTTAGACCAATTCGTTTGATAGAATTGGATAGGCCTTTAATTCCACTTGGTAATTTCTTTCTATTCACATCATAATCCCCTAAGGATTGATGATCATCATTTCTAGTGCCAAACCAACCATCATCTAAGACAAAAAGTTCAACCCCTAGCTTTTTCGCTTTTCTAGCTAAAGATATAAGCTTGCTTTGATTGAAGTCAAAATAGAATGCTTCCCATGAATTTAAAACGACAGGTCTTGCTTGATGCTGGAACTCTTTGGGAATGATGTGGCTATTAATAAATTCGTGAAAGTGATGGGAGAGTAAATTATAACCTTGATCAGAGAAGGTAAGCACAGCCTCTGGAGTTTCAAACGATTCATTATGCTTAAGAATCCATTCGAAACAATGCGGATTGATTCCATTCATTACTCTTAGATTTCCATGGTTAGATATTTGAACTGCTTCATAATGATTACCACTATAAATCAGATTAATACCAATACATGTTCCATAATCCTCAACTGTATTTTTCTTTGCTAAAATGATTCCTGGGTTATGTCTATTTGAGCTTGAACCAGTTGTTGAATCATTAATATAGGTGCCATAGGATAATGCTCTTTTATGCTTGTGTGCTTCCTTAATCCAACCACCATCAAAGGTGATTAAGTCATAATCTGTTTCAGGAAGATCCATCATCATGCTCATGATTTTTCTAATCTGAATTTCTTGCTCATTTAAATTAGATAGAATGACTCTTCTAGTAATCACGTTAGTTTTTTCAAACACAGAATAGATCAATTTCATTTCAAGCTTTGCATGATGATCAATCATTTTAATGACTATGCTTTGTGCATCTTCATCATTTGCAGTAGCTGTTGGAAGCTCCTTACTCTTTATAACACCTTTAACGATTTCATGAGAGTCATAAACAAAGTCAGATACAAATGTTTGGTCAGGCATCTTGATTTCAATTGGTGATAGTCTAAAGTCACCTTTTCCAATTCCTGAGTATTCTAAAGGGTGTAGCTCAAGTAATACATTTCCCTTTGTTGAGACATATTCTACTGTTGAACCAGCTCCCGCAGTAGGCTTAGCATGTAAAACTTCATAGTTTTCATCAACGAGCCTTCTACCATAGTATAAATGCTCTAATTGCCCTGTTGGCATGACGAAAAAGATATAGCTTAAGTGATTGGACTCTAAATGAAAGTATGGATACTGATCTTTAATCATTTGCATGCCCCTCCATCAATAAAATAGACTCATATGGCTTTAATATTTGGTCATTTAAATTTTCTCTATTATAATTAGAAGTTAAAATTTTTCCGCTAATTTTTATAGGCATTTTTTTAGCCTTTTTTGTAAGATTTGAAACGCATATTATGGATGATTTTGAATGATATCGTTTAAACATAAATAAACCATTCTTCGTGTATAAAGGCTCAAATGAGCCATTAATAAGGACATCATTTTCCTTTCGAATCGAAATCATTTCTTTATAGTGGTTTAAAATAGAGTCAGAGTTTTGGATACTATCAAATACGTTAATAAACTTCATATTTTCATTCATCTTTAGCCATGGTTTTTTTGTAGAAAACCCACCATCTTTATTCCACTGCAACGGAGTTCTCGCATTGTCCCTTGAAGTCTTTCTAATCATCTTCATTCGATACCACTTTGGAAACATTAGTTTCTTAGCAAGTGCATAAATTCGATGTGTTTCAATATCCTGATATTCATTAAGATTTTTAAAGTCTCCATTGGTCATACCTATTTCTTCGCCTTGATAAATATAAGGGGTTCCTTTGAGACTTAAATTTAAGGTTCCTAGCATTTTAGCACTCTCTATTCGATACTTCTTATCATCACCAAATCTAGAAACTGAACGAGGTTGATCATGATTGCTTAAGTAGTTCGCATTCCAATATACTTCTTTCTGCCATTTGGTTAAAACCTTAATCAGCTTGTTTGGTTTGAATTTAGTTTTGAACCATTTGTTATTGATTTGGTCAACTTCCATATGTTCAAATCCAAATACCATATCCAATTCTTTTCTTTCAGGAAGTATTAAATCATTCGCTTCCTTTGTGTTCACCATCACAGTTTCACCTACTGTAAAACAGTCATAGTGATCAAGCACTTCTTTTCTAAGTGTTCTAAGAATCTCATGACAACCTTCCTGTGAATGATAAAATTCTCTACCTGTCAAGACTAACCTTTTTTTACCGTTTTCTAATGATGATTTAAAGATAACATTAATGACATCACATCTAAATCCGTATATACCCTTATCTAGCCAAAACTTCATGACATGCTTGATTTCTTTCATAACTTCTGGGTTATTCCAGTTTAGGTCTGGTTGTTTCTTAGAAAATAAATGTAGGTAATAGGAGTCCCCTATCTTATCCCAAGCTGTTCCACTAAAGAAGCTTGTCCAGTTATTTGGTTTATCTCTCCAAATATAATAGTCTCTATATGGACTATCCTTTTTCTGGCTTTCAATAAACCACTTGTGTTCATCGGAGGTATGGTTAATGACTAGATCCATAATAATTCGAATGCCTCTTGATTTAGCCTCTTCTATCAATTGGTCCATATCATCCATCGTTCCATACTCTGGATTAATGGATAAGTAATCACTGATGTCATAGCCATTATCGTCATTTGGAGATGCATAAACAGGAGAAAGCCAAATGACATTAACCCCTAAGTCTCTTACATAATCCAATTTGGATATAATTCCAGGAATATCTCCGATACCATCATGGTTACTATCCATAAAGCTTCTTGGATATATTTGATAAACAATGCTATGCTTCCAAAGTTCTCTATTCATCATAAGCTCCTGTGAAATCGCTTTTATTACCCTTTATTATAATATAATAATCTCTAAAATACCTAAATTATATGAAAAAGGACATCCCAAAATGAAATATCCTTACTTGTTAATTTTAAAATCCTTTAAGTTGTTCTAGTAAATCCTTTAGAGGGAGTCCAACAATAGTGAAGAAGTCACCATTATAGTGGTCAACAAGTGATCCACCATCTCCTTGGATTGCATATGCTCCTGCCTTATCCATGGGTTCACCAGTTTTAATATAATTTCTAATTTCTAAATCACTTAGGCTCTTCATCCATACCTCAGATTCAGAAACAAAGGTTTTGATTTTATCACCTTTAACAAGTGCTACTGCAGTATAAACAACATGTCTATCGTCAGATAAAAGCTTGAGCATGCGATAAGCATCCTCTTCATCCTTTGGTTTTCCTAATATATGATCTTCATAGACAACAATAGTGTCCGCTCCAATGACGATATCATTAGGATACTTTTTCGCTACATGAATTGCTTTCATCTTAGCAAGTTCAGTAACTAAATCATTAGGTTTTAGTTTTTCATCAGCAATCTCATCTAAAAAACTAGGTTCTACAATAAAATCTAGTCCTGCATCTTTCATGAGTTTTGCTCTTCTTGGAGAACCACTTGCCAGAATTAACATCATCTAGCCCCCTTTATCGCTTGTTATTATAACACATGTTTTTGGTTATTCAACTCTTTATTTACGTTTGTAATGGTATAATTAAACTATAGAAATGAGGTAGCTTATATGAAACACATCATCACCTTACTAAAAAACGAACTAAAGATAAGTACCAAATTCCCACTGATTGTATCAGTGAGCGGTGGAATGGACTCCATGGCTCTTCTTTCCATGCTTATACAGTCAAGCTATGAAATCATCGTTGTGCATTTTAATCATTTAAAAAGAGATGAGTCCATTATTGAAAAGGATTTAGTAGAATCCTATTGCAAAAAAAATGAGATTCCATTCCACTACTATACCATAAAAGTCACTGAAGGAAATTTCCATCATCAAGCACATTTACTTAGAACTCATTATTTATGTGAGGTTGCTAGAATGTATAAGACACCTTATATATTAACTGCACATCACTTAGATGACTTATTTGAAAATATACTGATAAAGATCACTAGAGGCAGTAATCTACTTGGGTACGCAGGTATGCAAATCATGCATTCAGATGAAGAATTCACCTATATCAAACCATTACTGTATACTGAAAAAAAGGATATTCAACATTATGTTTTATCCAATAGTATCCCTTATCTAGATGATTCGTCCAATGAAGCTAACTACTATTTGAGAAATAGATATCGTCATGCAGTTGTTCCTGTCATGAAACAAGAAAATGATCACTTACTGGATCAGGTCAAACAATATCATCATCAAGTCACAGCAGCATTTGAGTTCATTAGAAATACTACAAAATCTAAGATCAAAGAAAATATGATCATTCCAGTTGAGGAATTTAAAACATGGGATGAAGCAATAAAAGATGACTCAATCGCTTATTTAATTGAACATTATGAGTTAACACTTACTACAGAAATCATTCAGAAGATTAAGAAAATGATTTTATCAAAGAGACCAAATCCATCATTTAAATTGAACAAGGATTATGCCTTTATAAAGACATATAAGGAAGCTTATATTAAGAGTGTGAAAGCCATTGAACAGGTAAAAATTGAGATTAAAGAAGGCAAGAATAAAATATTAAATATGGCTATTTTCACATTTTTAAATAAATCCAGTAGCAATACTGCGGATTTTAATAAATTATGTTATAATAAATTAGCATTTCCACTATGGCTTAGACATCGAGAAGATGGCGATTTATTGACATATGATTACGGTCACAAAAAATTGAAAAAACTTTTTATAGATCACAAGGTTCCAATGGAAGAACGCAATAATCTTTGGGTATTAACCGATAACGATGGCAACATATTATGGGTAGAGAAATATTATCTCAATCAAACCCTTGGATATGATAACAATCTGTATTTTAAATATGAAGAGGTAAAAAAGAATGCATAACGATATTGCCGATATTCTAGTATCGGAAAAGGAAATTCAAGAAATATGTGTCAGACTTGGTAAACAAATCACAGCTGATTATAAGGATAAACAACCAATATTTGTTGGACTTCTCAAGGGTTGTGTTCCTTTTATGTCCGATTTAGCTAGACAGGTTGATCTAAAATTTGATATGGCTTATATGTCAGTATCAAGTTATCACGGTGGAATTGCTTCTTCTGGTGATGTTAAGATTAAAATGGATTTAGATATTTCTGTTAAGGACAGAGATGTATTAATTGTTGAGGATATCGTCGATACTGCGAATACAATCGTAACGATTATTGAATTACTGAAGCACCGTGGTGCTAAATCTGTCAAGATGGCAACACTTTTAGATAAACCAGCAGGAAGACTTAGAGAATATCAACCAGAGTATGTGGGTAGAGTCATACCAAAGGAATTCGTTGTCGGCTACGGCTTAGATTACGACGAATACTATAGAAATCTACCATATGTAGGCATCCTAAAGCCTGAAGTTTACGCAAAAAAATCCTAGAGGGGTGTAAAGAATGAATCAAAACCCAAATCAAAAAAAGAAAATCGAGTATAGAAAGAAGCCAGATTATCTAATCATGCTATTTACGCTGATTATCGTCATTGGTGTTTTTCTATTTTTAAGAGATGCGCTTGAAGGTGAAGTTGCTAACTTAAACATTACCGAAATGACACAGGCTGCTGAAGCTGGTCACATTCAAAAGATTGAGTACACACCAGTTGGTGGTGACAATATCACCTTAGTCCAAATTACCGGTACATTTTACGCGAACAGCGGATCTGCAAATTTCTATGAAACTGTGAATTTTGAAGGTATCATGCCTTTAGAATATGCACAGGATATCTTCTTAACTGTTGAAGCTGAGGGTGGTACCACTTCTATTAAAGCAAGATCAGGTGTAACCATTTGGACAGTTTTAATTAACTTAGTTCCAATGATACTAGTTCTTGTTATCCTATTTATTATCTTTAGAAACGCAAACAATCAAAATTCCAAAGCATTTGATTTCGCTAAAAATAGAGCAAAATTGAATCGTGAAAAAACAATAACATTTAAAGATGTTGCTGGTATGGATGAAGAAAAACAAGAAATGGAAGAATTAATTGACTTCCTAAAGACTCCTAAAAAGTATGTAGATATGGGAGCTAGAATTCCTAAGGGTGTTCTTCTAGTCGGTTCTCCCGGTACTGGTAAAACATTACTAGCTAGAGCAGTATCCGGTGAAGCAAACGTTCCATTCTTCTCGATCTCAGGTTCTGACTTCGTAGAAATGTTTGTCGGTGTTGGTGCTTCTCGTGTACGTGACTTATTTAAGGTTGCTAAAGAAAACTCTCCATGTATCATCTTTATCGATGAAATCGATGCTGTAGGTCGCCAACGTGGTGCAGGTCTCGGTGGTGGACATGATGAAAGAGAGCAAACATTAAACCAATTACTAGTTGAAATGGATGGATTCACTACCAACATGGGTATTATCATTATGGCAGCGACTAACCGTCCTGACGTATTAGACCCAGCGCTTCTTAGACCAGGTCGTTTTGATAGACAGATAACAATCAGCCTACCTGACATCCGCGGTAGAGAAGCAATCCTTAGGGTTCATGCTAGAAATAAGAAAATTGATCCAAAGGTTAAATTTAACGAGTTTGCTGCTAGAATCCCAGGATTCAGTGGAGCAGATATCGAAAATCTTTTAAATGAAGCAGCTCTTCTCGCAGCTAGAGATAATCGTACAATGATTTCTGAAATTGATATGGATGAAGCAATTGACCGTGTCATGATGGGACCAGCTAAGAAGAGTAGAAAATATTCTGTATCTGAAAAGAAGACAGTCGCCTATCATGAAGCAGGACATGCAGTTATCGGAATTAAGCTTGAAGATGCTAACATCGTTCAAAAAGTAACAATTATTCCTCGTGGTAGAGCAGGTGGTTATAACCTAATGACTCCACTTGAAGAAAAATTCCTAGAAACAAAGAGTTCACTTCTTGCAAGAATTATTAGTTATCTTGGTGGTAGAGTCGCTGAAGAAATCGTGTTTGATACCGTAACAACCGGTGCTTACAATGACTTCCAAATGGCAACTGCAATCGCAAGATCAATGGTTACCGAATATGGTATGTCAGATTTAGGACCAGTTCAATACGAATCTGCTAGTGGTAATGTCTTTTTAGGAAGAGATTACTTCAAGGAAAAGAACTTCTCTGACCAGGTTGCTCATGAAATCGATAAAGAAGTACGACATATTATTACAACATGCTTCGAAAAAGCAAGAGACATTATTACAACCAATAGAGAATTACTAGATTTAATAGCTCATTACTTAGTTGAAGTTGAAACATTAACGAAGGCTGATATTGATGAAATCGTATCAACAGGAAAGCTTTCCTGGTGGAACGACAAAAAAGAGTTAGAGAACAATGCGGCTTGATAAGTATTTAAAGGTTGCTCGTATTATTAAAAGACGCACCATCGCTAAAGAGGCTGCTGAAAAAGAAAAGGTTGAAATCAACGGTAAAATTGCTAAGCCATCTGCTACTGTTAAAGAAAATGATGTCTTAACACTTTACTTGGGATTAAAAATCATTAAGGTCAAAGTCACAAGCCTTGTTTTGAAAAAAGATGAGCTTATGTATGAACTTTTAACGGAAGAAAAACGGCCATAATATATTATTATGGCTTTTCTTATGATATAATATCTTGGATTAGGAGGGTTATTTTATGTATCCAGAAGACTTAAAAGAACAACAAATCGTGCGTCGTGAGAAGGCACAAGAATTAAAAAATAAAGGTGTAGACCCTTTCGGTCATAAATATGACAGAACACATTCATCTAAGGATGTTTTTGATCAATTTGATGGATTCGATCATGATACACTAGAAACCATGCATAAGGAAGTATCTATTGCAGGTCGTATCATGCTAAAGCGTGGTCAAGGTAAAGCAGGCTTCATGAATCTACAAGATCGTGATGGACAAATTCAAGTCTATGTAAGATCTGACATGATTGGTGATAACATGTATGAAGTATTTAAATCTGCAGATTTAGGAGATATCGTTGGTATCAAGGGTATCGTTTTTAGAACGAAAACCAATGAACTCACTATAAAAGCTACTGAGTTCACTCATTTAACAAAGGCACTTCGTCCACTACCAGACAAATTCCATGGCTTACAGGATAAGGAAGAGGCTAGACGTCGTCGTTATGTTGATTTAATCGTTAATGAAGAATCAAAGAGAGTTGCTCTACTTAGACCAAGAATTATTCGTGCAATCCAAAAATTCTTTGATGATAAAGGATTTATTGAAGTTGAAACTCCAGTATTACATTCAATTTTAGGTGGAGCTGCAGCTAGACCATTCGTTACGCATCACAATACACTTGATATGGACTTTTATTTAAGAATAGCTACTGAATTACCATTAAAGAGATTAATCGTTGGTGGCCTTGAAGCTGTTTATGAAATTGGAAGACTATTTAGAAACGAAGGAATGGATGCTAAGCATAATCCAGAATTTACAACGATCGAGGCTTATCTTGCATATTCAGATATGGAAGGTATGATGGATTTAGTTGAAGAATGTTTATCTACTGTAACCTATGAAACACTTGGTACATTTACTGTAGATTTCAATGGAACAACCATTGAAATGGGACGTCCTTGGAAGAGATGGCATATGGTTGATGCAGTTAAGGAATTATCGGGAGTAGACTTCTGGCAACCTTTAACACTCGATGAAGCGAAGGCGCATGCTAAGGCTCATAATATCCATGTTGAAAAGCATTTCAGCTATGGTCATATCGTTGAAGCGTTCTTTGAAAAATATTGTGAAGATGTAATTATCCAACCAACAATGGTTTATGGACATCCAATTGAAATATCTCCACTTGCTAAGAAAAATGAAAAGGATCCAAGATTTACAGATCGCTTCGAATTATTTATTAACAAGAGTGAATATGCAAATGCATTCTCTGAATTAAACGATCCAATCGATCAAAGAGAAAGATTTGAAAATCAGGTTAAAGAAAAAGCATTAGGAAACGATGAAGCATCTGAAATGGATGTTGACTTCGTTGAATCTCTAGAATATGGTATGCCACCTACTGGTGGACTTGGTATTGGTATTGATAGATTTGTTATGCTATTAACAAATACTCCAAATATTAGAGATGTTATCTTATTCCCACATTTAAAGCATCGTTAAAAAGACAAAGGAACCTATTCAATAAGGTTCCTTTTTTGTTATTGATTTATCTAAAGAAAAAGTGTCCAGTTGGACACTTTATTACTTTTGATTAATTATCAAATACACCTTCTCCTGGTTGATCTACGATTTCATATGAGTCAAAATCAGTAGGGAATTTAGGAAGTTCTGCATTAATATCAATAATTAATGTCATATCAATATCAATATCTTCTTCCTCAGAAAGGAATACTAATGAGATTGCTAGCTTAGTAACCTTATTTTCAGTAATTGAGATCACAAAATCAAATGAAAGTTCATCAACAACTCTATTGATTTCTGTTTTCGCTTCATTGACCATTTCGGTAATATCTGCTAAAGACATTTCTGGATCAACTTCTGCCATTACTGCAACTGCAACATCTAACATTGAATCTAAAATACCTTGTTTATTAATTGAGAATACGATACTATAAGTATTTCCATTCTTATATACCTTTAAGTTTGGAAGAGCATCCATAATTTCATCAAAGTCACCATTTTGAAGCATATCAAGATATTCTTGAGGAATAGGCATGATTTCACCGATTGCGTCTGGATCAGCCATGCTAAATGCTTCATCCCACATTGCTTGAGTTACTTGCTGTCTCATTCTTTGTTTAAATACTGCTGATTCTTCGTCGCCATCCTCAACAGCTGTCATATCGACATTCATGTACATGTACTGATTGTAGAAATAGACACCAGCATCACCGACAAGACTCATTTCACTAGAATAATTTCCCCAATATGATCCTGTTTCTTCATCCTTAGAATAGAAATCAATTGTCGCTTCTGCAAAGAGTTTTGATTCATTGACCTGTTCACTTACTAGTGCATATAAGACTGCATCAATATCAAGTTTAACTTCATTATAAGTTGAATATGTTCCTTCTGCATATTCATCAATTGTATGAAAGTTTCCCTTTATACTAATTCTAATCGACTCACTATCAACGCTAGTGTAGTCAATATTTTCAAATAGAGCTACCATTTCTGATGCGCTTAATTCTACAGCATCTTTTTCACTAAATGTTGGGAATTCACCAATATCTGAACTATTACAAGCTGCGAGTCCGAATGTAACAAATAAACCAACCAAAAATAAAACTATTTTTTTCAAAGGGTTCACCTCTTTCTTATATTCATTATAATACTGTAATGTACAAAAGTAAACAAATAGGCAAATGATAGACTCTTTCTTCAATTCAATATATAATAAGATTAATACAAAAGGTGGCATATATGATTAAACTGTTAAATATCTCGAAGGAATACATAACTGAAGATGAAAAAGTTGTTGCCTTAAGTGGTATTCATTTAGATTTTGAATCTTCTGGGTTTGTGTCTATTGTAGGTCCCTCAGGATGTGGGAAAACTACGCTTTTAAATATGATTGGGGGATTAGATCACGCGACAAGCGGAGATTTATTTTTCAATAATCAAAATACGAAATCCTATACTGATCATGAGTGGGATACCTATAGAAATCAAAAAATTGGTTTTGTTTTTCAACAT
The DNA here is from genome assembly GCA_002345705.1 of Acholeplasmataceae bacterium UBA2284. Lineage (GTDB taxonomy): Bacteria > Bacillota_I > Bacilli_A > Acholeplasmatales > Acholeplasmataceae > Peloplasma. Next base: position 34,068 of record DDWO01000021.1, read on the forward strand.
TATTATTTAATTCCGCATTTAAGTATAATTCAAAACATAGCTCTTACTTTATCCATTGCTGGATATGAACAAAAAAATGCATTAGATAAAGCGAAGGAGATATTGATTGCTGTTGGCTTAAAGGATAAGCTCAATAAAAAACCAAATCAATTATCTGGTGGACAGCAACAAAGAGCATCTATTGCTAGAGCATTAATCAATGACCCAAAAGTTATACTTGCAGATGAACCAACAGGATCACTCGATCATGAATCGAGCTTAGAAATCATGGAATTATTAAAGGATATTGCTAAGGATAGATTGGTTGTTATGGTTACTCATAACATTAAATTAGCTACCGATTATAGTAACCAAATTATTACTCTAGATAATGGAATACTTATTGATAAAAAACTGAATATACCATCTCCTAAGAAGAATATCACTGAAACAAAAGAAGAAAAAACATCTAAGATGTCATTCATAACTTCCTTTAAGTTGAGCTTTCTAAATTTAATGAAGAGAAGATTTCGAACAATACTCACTTCTCTTGCTGCTAGTATTGGTGTCATCGGAATTACATTAGTGCTTGCTGTTGCGTTTGGATATAATAGGTTTGTTGAGGAAAGAAAAATAGAAACCTTAAATGCTTTCCCGATTCAAGTTGATAGAGTATCATTTGTAGTACCTCTATTTGATGAGTCGTATCGTCCCAATTTGGATGCTTTTTCTGATGATGAAATCGCGTATCCTAGAAATATACAATATGAGTTTCAAACAATTAACACACTAACTCCCGCATACTTTGAATATGTTAAAAATATGAATCCTGAAATTTATGAACATATTCATTTCAACTATAAGATTCAAAGTAATTTTATTATTGAAAACGATGGATCATTAGTCAATCCTGGAACCATTATTAAAGAGCTAGATGTGAGTGAATCCTATATCACAGAAAACTTTGAAATCATTAAAGGTAGAATGATAGAATCTAATTCGTTTGAAGCAATCATCACCCTAGATAGATACAATAGACTATCAAAGGATATTGCAGAATCGCTTGGATTTAACGGCGATGATCCAATTAGCTTTGATGAACTTTTGGGTCTTAAGCTTAAATGGATTCCAAACAATCAGATGTATACCTTATCAGGAACGAATTATATAAAGAATTCAATTCAAGATGTTTATAATTTACAGGATGCTATTGAAGTTGAAATTGTAGGTATCATGCGTATTCAAGAAAAATTCAACATCGATTATCTTCGTACTGGTGTATTTTATAGTAATCATTTAGCCAGTCATATTATAGATGACTCTTCAAATTCTGAAATCGTTACAGCCCAAATAGCATCTAACACCAACGTTATTGATAATACCGTACTCACTCAAACAACAAAGGATACAGCGCTTAGAAATCTTGGTTACGCGACATATCCTTTAGCCTATGTATTCTACTCAAAAACATTTTCAGATAAAGATTTAATTATGGACTATTTAAAAGCTTATAACAATACAGTATCAATCAACCAAGCAATTGAACCTCTAGATCTTGCTGGTATTGGATTAGCAACGATGAGAAGTGCTATCGATTCAGTAACAATAATTCTAATTGTGTTCTCTGGTATCGCGCTACTTATATCTAATCTAATGATTGGAATAATGACCTATACTTCTGTTATTGAAAGAACTAAGGAAATAGGAATTTTAAGAAGCATTGGTGCAAGAAAAAACGATATCAAAAATATTTTCTATTCAGAAACTTTAATGATTGGAATATTTTCAGGAGCACTAGGGATCATACTATCCTATCTCATCATTCCATTACTCAATATATTTTTGAAATCCATAACGATGATTGATCATCTTGCATATTTATTCTTCCCCTATGCACTTATCCTCGTATTAATCAATGTGATATTAACTAGCTTAAGTGGTATTATACCTGCAAGAATAGCATCAAATAAGGATCCAATTCTATGCTTAAGAAACGAATAGAGACTCTTGTCGAGTCTCTATTTTTTACTTGATAAATTTCTTAAGTAATCCTAATTTCTTTTTGGTATACGGTGGATATCTAAAGTCTAAGTCAATCATGGTAGAACGCTTCACAACGCCTTTTGCATGACTGAATGTCTCAAAGCTTTTATATCCATGATAGCTTCCCATTCCGCTGGATCCTACACCTCCAAACGGAATGTTTTTATTTCCAAAATGCATTAACGTATCATTAATAGTAGCTCCTCCAAAGGAGAGTTCTTCAATAATCTTTTTCTCTAAATTTTTATTTTTTGTAAATAAATATAGTGCAAGTGGCTTTTCAAACCATTCTATCTCGGTGATCAAATCATCGTCATTTTTATAGGTTATTAATGGTAGAATTGGACCAAATATTTCTTCATGCATGACCTTAGAATCCCTTGTTATATGGTTGAGTATGGTTGGCTCAATTCTATCATTATTGAATCCTCCCCCAAGAAGGACTGTTTCATTTTCTATTAATGAAAGGAGTCTTTGGTGATTTAACTCATTAATAATTTTTGGGTAATCAGGATGACTTAATGGGTCTTCTCCAAACCAAGATTCTATATGTTTTTTTATTTGTATTAAAAATTCATTTTTGAGTTCTTCCTTGATTAAAATATAATCTGGCGCAATACAGGTTTGACCTGCATTAATAAATTTTCCATAAGCAATTCTTTTCGCTGTAAGGTCAAGGTCTACTGTCTCATCGATAATTGCGGGACTCTTTCCACCTAGTTCAAGTGTTACTGGAATTAGATTCTTACTCGCCTCACTCATGACAATCTTCCCAACGGCTGTACTTCCAGTAAAAAAGATATAATCATATTTTAGTTTTAGTAATGCCTTACTTTCTTCTAGACCACCAGTAAATACAGATACATAGTCATCTGGAAAAATTTCGCTTAGCATCTTTTGAATGATTTTCGATGTTTCTGGTGAATCATGACTAGTCTTAATGAACGCTGTATTTCCAGCAGCAATCACCCCAATCAAGGGTGAGATAGCTAATTGAAATGGATAGTTCCATGGTGACATGATAAAAACAGTTCCATAGGGCTCTTGATAAATATAGCTTTTAGCATGGAATAATGTTATTGGAGTTTTAACCTTTTTAGGCTTCATCCATCTCTTTAAATTTTTCATGACTTCATTAATCTCTAAAATTGTAATCCCTATCTCAGTTAGAAAAGATTCAAACTCACTTTTATTTAAGTCCTTTTTTAGTGCGTCTTTAATTTCTTCCTCATAGGTTAGGATAGCTTCCTTTAATAGCTTTAGAGCGTTTAATCTAAATTCATAGCTTTTTGTATGATGCGCTTTAAAAAATAAGTGGTGTTTGTCTAATACAAGTTGATAATTCATTCATCTTACCTCCATCAGTATTAATAATAGCACTTTTTTTGTTATAATCATATTATGTTACGCATAAGGTGATATATGTATATCGTTACAGGTGCAACCGGCCATATCGGAAACAACGTAGTTAGGTATCTAGTTAGCTTAAATAAGGAAGTCAGAGTATTGGTTAGAAGATATGATGACTCGCTAAAAAACCTTCCTATTGATATCAAAATAGGAGACGTTTTTAGTCTTACCTTTTTAGATGAATCTATAGATGAAAAAGATATCGTCATTCACTGTGCTGGATTTATTGATTTATTAAATAAAGAAAAGTATCAAAGCTTTAGAACCAATTATCAAGGAACCAAAAGAATCGCTGATTTATGCTTAAGAAAAAATAATCGACTCATCTATATTTCATCAGTTGACGCTATACCCAAAAAGAAAAGAGGTCTTGTTTCAGAGCCTCTTGAAATAAACCCTAAGAAATTAAAAACCTATTATGCTAAATCAAAGGCATTAGCTACTGATTATATTTTGAATCAAATTCGATTAGGTTTAAACGCGATGATTTTATATCCTTCTGCTGTTATTGGAATCAATGACTATAAACCATCTGCAGCTGGTAGAGAAATATTAAATGTGATGAAGCATCGTGTTATCTTTTCCTTAAAGGGTGGCTATAACTTTATTGATGTTACTGATGTCGCTAAGGCAATCGTCATCGCTTCAAATTCAAATCTTATTGATCACATCATTCTATCAAATACAGATCAAACCATCCATCAACTTTATGAAGCAATCGAGGATGCTACAAATACTAAGAAATTTATTATACCTATTCCATCATTCATAGCTAGACTTGCTGTTTTATTTACATCTAAATATTCACAAATGATGATTTCTGCTATTGAAGATAATTATCACTATAGTAATTTGAAAATGAAAAAATATCTTTTATCTGAATTAACACCATTTACAAAAACAATTAAAGAAACAACTGCATGGCTACAAGCGCACTATAAAGAATAAAGAGCAACCCCAGGGTCGCTCTTTTCATTTATAGTATACCTAATTCATCTGCAATCTCTAAGAAGATATCATTGATTGGAAAATATTCGACTTCTAGCTTTTGAAACATCTCATATGTCATTTCATCTAGCTTAGAAAACATATCTAAGGGAATCTCTTCTTTGTTTTCTAATTTCTTAAGAACGTCTTGTTCAAACTCTACGAGCTTGTCCATATCCTTCTGTTCGAAATTCTCAACACCTAAAAGTTCATTTTGAAAATCTATCGCAGATAGCAATAAATTGACATCCTTCGCTCTAGTTTCAAGATCCTTAACGTTATTAGCATATGATTTTTTGAGTAACTTCACGATTTCTTCGATTTGATCAACCATGTAGTAAAAGCCTGTTTCAAAGATTTGATCTTCTTCATCTGTATAAGTTACATCATCAATTAATCTATCATATAAATGATCAATAACGTCGATGACATGCTTAAAACGAATAATCAAATCGGAATTACTCTCAACCAAATATTTTAATAAATCATGATTTTCAATTTTCCAATTGGCATACTCGTGATAAACTCTTTCATCACGCATATCAATCACCTACTTATGCTTTATTTGCAGAACCGAACATCTCAATTTTTTCTCTAATTACTTTCTTCATTGCTTCATATCCTGGAGCAAGAAGCTTTCTTGGGTCAAATCCTTTACCTTCTAAATCCTTACCAGCTTCAATATACTTTCTAGTAGCTGCTGCGAATTCTAATTGAAGTTCAGTATTGACATTAATCTTTGATACACCCATAGAAATTGCTTTTTTAACCATTTCTGCTGGAATACCTGTACCACCGTGTAACACTAGTGGAACTCCACCTGTTACATCAGATACTGTTTGAAGCACGTCAAATCTAAGTCCTGGCCAATTTGCTGGATATTTCCCATGAATGTTACCAATACCAGCTGCAAACATGTCTACACCTGTTTCAGCGATTAATTTACATTCCTTTGGATCTGCAACTTCGCCCATACCAACAACACCATCTTCTTCACCACCAATAGAACCTACTTCAGCTTCTACTGATACACCCTTTGCATGACAAGCTGCAACGATTTCTTTTGTCTTAGCAAGATTTTCTTCAAATGGGTAATGAGAACCATCAAACATAATTGAAGTGAAGCCAGCGTTTAACGCTTTGTATGCACCCTCATATGTACCATGGTCTAGGTGAACTGCAATTGGAACAGTAACATTATAAAATTCATCTAATGATCTAACCATTGCCATAACTGTCTTATATCCGCCCATATATTTAGCTGCACCCTCAGATACGCCTAAGATAACTGGTGATTTAAGTTCTTCTACAGTTGTTAAAACTGCTTTAATCCATTCTAGATTGTTAATATTGATTTGTGCAACGCCATAACCTTCTCTGCGTGCCTTTAATAACATCTCTTTAGCTGATACGACTGCCATAATTTAATTTCCTCCTTGAAATTTTTACCACATCTATTATATTACAAACAATTACTTTTAGCAATGAAACTATCACTGTAACCGTTCACAATACAATCAATTATCTCTATGTTTTACTGCTGCTTTAATAAAGTCTCTAAATAGTGGATGCGGTCTAAGTGGTCTAGATAAAAATTCTGGATGGAATTGTACTGCTACAAACCAAGGGTGATCTGATAATTCTACCATTTCAACAAGCTGATATTCACTATTAAATCCTGATAAAACCATATTGCTTTCTTCGAATTGCTCCATGTATTGATTGTTAAACTCATAGCGGTGACGATGTCTTTCCTTCACCAAATGGGTTTGATACGCCTCGTAGGCTCTCGTTCCCTTTTTGATTTCACAATCGTAAAGACCTAGTCTTAATGTTCCTCCTAGATCCTCATCTGATAGTCTTCCTCTTTGAAGAGATATGACCGGATTTGGTGTTTCTGGATCTATTTCAGTAGAACTTGCTTTTTCTATTTTTAATACATTTTGTGCATATTCGATTACTGCGAGCTGCATACCATAGCATAATCCAAAGTATGGGACGTTATGCGTTCTTGCATAGGTGATTGCTGCAAGCTTGCCATCTGTTGCACGCTTGCCAAAACCACCTGGAACTAAGACTCCATCACAATCCTTTAAGTAATCTTCAATATTAGAAGCGTCAACTTCCTCAGCGTTAATCCACTTGATTTGAACCTTTTGAGAATGATAATACCCTGCATGCTTTAACGATTCAGAGACTGATAAATAAGCATCGTGGAGTTGAACATACTTACCAACTAAACCGATGGTTATCGTTCCCTCTAAATGTTTAATTCTATAGATTAAATCCTCCCAAGCAGTAACATCTGCTTTAGGCTTATTATCATATCCAAAATGCTTTAAAATCCAATCATCAACATTTTGTTTATGCAGGTTAACAATCACTTCATATAAGACATCAACATCTACTGATTCAAAGACTGCATTTCGCTCTACGTCGCAAAATAACGCAATCTTATCCTTATGCTCCTGCGAGATTGGAACCTCACTTCTGAGCATAATAATATCAGGATGAATTCCTAGACTCATTAATTCCTTAACGCTATGTTGAGTTGGTTTTGTTTTAATTTCATTTGCTGCTTTTAAATAAGGCACTAAAGTATTATGAATATAGAGGGTGTTATGGAAACCAAAATCACGTCTGGCTTGACGGATGGCTTCTAGGAAAGGTAGTGACTCAATATCACCAACTGTTCCTCCAATTTCAGTAATTACAACATCTGGGTCTGTATGCTTTGCTACATCGACTAATTTCTTTTTAATCTGATCTGTAATGTGAGGGATGACCTGAACAGTGGCTCCTAGGTAGTCACCACGTCTTTCTCTTTTTAAAACGGTTTGATAAATCTTTCCTGTAGTGATGGATGAATGTCTATTTAAGTTTTCATCGATAAATCGTTCATAGTGTCCTAAATCTAAATCTGTTTCTGCACCATCTTGGGTGACAAAAACCTCACCATGCTGATAAGGACTCATGGTTCCTGGATCGACGTTGATGTATGGATCAAACTTTTGCATAAAGACCTTCAATCCTCTACTCTTTAGTAGCTGTCCGATTGCAGAAGCCGTGATTCCTTTTCCTAAACTTGATACTACCCCACCTGTAACAAAGATATATTTCGCCATTTTTACCCTCCTGATTTTTTAAATAAAAAGAATCCCCTATCCTCTAGGAGACTCTTTGGTGTGCCCTTATCTATTATATCAAAAGAACTTTAAAACACAACCTATAATTTTATTTTTTTAAGAATTAACTTTTCCAATTTCCTTGAAAAAGTATTCATTATCTTTACTTACAAAGCCCATTTTCTTTAAATAACTTTGATGCTTTAAATTACCTGGCTTTGTAATTAATGTTTGATATCCTTGATTGATGAAATAATCTTTTTGATCCTCATATAAAAATTTACCAATTTTAAAATCACGATATGCTGGTGTTACATAATCAACTAAGATTTCAAAGGTCTTCTTATCCTTAGCAATACCGACAACTACACCTGCGGGTACTGTGTTTCTTAAAATAAATATTTTTACATATTTATCATCTTCTAAATGATTTTCAACATCCATAAAAGAACGCATGTCCGTAATATGAGAATTCATGAAATGGTCATAGTAAGATGCTTCTTTAATCGGTAAAAGATTGAAGTAATCCTTCTTAGCATACATCTGAACTAAATAAAATACATTAATCATAACAATCCCTGCATTCATAAATCCAACCGGAAGTGCTCCAATTAAAAATCCATAAACTGCAAATAGAAGAGAACCAGCAAGATTAATCCATCTCAATCTTTTCACAGAACTCATTAATAACGAAATTAATACAATGAGGGAAGCAACATATCCCAACCACTCTAATAAACCTGGCATCATTAACACCCTTTCCTTGTAAATATATTATACCTATTCTTTATAAAAATCGATGAAAAAAGGGTATACAATTATTGGTATACCCAATATCTTCATTTTAATAACGGGAATTACTCGTCGTACATATCCTCATAATCATCCATAATTTCGTTATAATCATCTTCATCGTAATCGTCATCAAATTCGATTTCAGGTTCATCATCAACGTCATCGTCCGTAGACTTAATTGGTAGATCAATTTCGATATAAGCTTTTTCTTCTTTGATTTCTTCGTCGACTTCTTCTTCGTCTTCTTCATCGTCTTTAACAACTTCTTCTTCTTCATCTTCAAGAACGAATTCAGTAAAGTCTAAATCTTCTTCAACGTCTTCTTCAATTTCTTCAGCATGAACAAAGGCGAATCCGTCTTTATCCCATAACTCTAAATTTCTTTCCTTTAAATCCCATTGGTCATCACCACAGTATACAAACTTTGCACTTTGTGTAATATCCATATAGAGCTGAGTCATTCTATCGATGTCGTCAGGTGAGATTTCTTTGATTTCAGCAACGCTCTTAATTATTTCTTGAATGGTGAGTGGCTTTGTACTTTCCTTCAAAAGTATCTCTGCAACGTCTAGCATTGCCAATGATTTCATTTTATCGCTCATTTCGTCCTCCTAAATGCGTATATATTGTATACTAATCAATTTGTTTTTGCAAGCCATTAATTATTTAATTGTGTAATTAGTAGAACAATTGCTAGAATGACGGCAATTACAATAAATAATTTTAACATCTTCTTAACAAATGCAATAGTTCCAAAAACTAAAATAAACCCAACAAACACAATACCTACGATTTTGATCAATTCTGGTAATGGAACGATGAACTGCTCATAGAGTCCAATCAGCTTTCCATCAATATCTAATGTGTTTTGTAAAAATCCATTAAAACGTCCATACATTGATTCGAAAAATCCTTTAATTACTTCCCACATGGTTTGTTCCTCCTAATACTTCAGTCTGTTTTCAACAGCCTTACTCAAGGTTAATTCATCCGCATACTTTAAATCTGTGCCGACAGGAAGACCGTATGCCAGTCTTGTGATTGAGATGTTTTGATCACTAAATAATGATTTTAAATATTTAGCTGTCATTTCTCCTTCAACTGTACCGCTGGTTGCAATAATCATTTCTTTTATTGATTTAATTCTTTCAGATAATGTGTCAATCGTTAAATCCTTATCCGTAATTCCTCTGGAGAAATCTATGACGCCACCTAGGACATGATAAGTACCATCATAAGTTTTCATCTTTTCCATGACAAATACATCCTTAGCATCTGCAACTACCATTAATGTTTCGTGATCTCTTGCAGGATTACTACAGATAGAGCATAGGTCTTGGTCTGTGATCATATGACATCTTGGGCAAAACTTAATTTCATCCTTTAATCTTTTCAAGTGATCAGAAAATTCGATGATATCTTCTTGGTTTGTTTGTGTTATAAGATGAAGTGCTAATCTTTCCGCGGTTTTTTCACCAATACCTGGAAGCTTTTGAAAATCTTCAATGATTTTCTTTAGAATGGATGGATACATTAAAATCCAAACCCACCTAAACCACCTGAAAATTGACCCATCGTTTCTTCTTGTTCCTTTTCGATTTGCTTTAATGCATCATTAACAGCTAATAGGATAGAATCTTGAAGTAGTTCAAGTTCTTCTGTGATTTCAGGATTGATTTGTACGTCAATCACTTGTCTTGATCCCTGCATGATAACAGTAACTCCTGAAGACTTTCCGAAAAATTCTTTTCTTTCCAGTGCCTCTTGAGCTTCCATCATTTGTTTTTGAATCTTTTTTAATTTATTCATCATATTTGGATTCATAGTATTACTCCTTTATAATTGCTTTATCCCCAAAGTATTCCTTAGCTAAGGAAATGATTTCAGGTTCTTTTTTTTCTTCATTTAGTAATTCAATGTAAAGCTTTAAATCATACGGTGGAAGTTTGGGCTTTTTACTACCTTTTTTCCACAGATCTACATAAACCTCTTTAATGACTAGCCAGTCTGTTTTCAATATAGCAATGATATCGTCAACTAAATGAGTTTTTCCATTGAATACCTCTAATGCCATTTTCTTTGTTTCAGGATCTAGGATCCTTTTGCAAAGATTAATGTCGTCATAGACAATCAACATTGTATCTGAAACAGCTTCTAGTTCACCCTGAGATAAAAGATATGCAACCATCTTTAAATGTGGCTTAGGATAAGATTTTAGATGATCCCAACCTGATAGTAAAAGTGCCTTCTTATCTTTATCGCTATTATTTAAAACTGCTTCAACCTGTTTAATAGTTACCAACGGTTTTCTATCAGCCGATTGAATCACTTGCTTCGGTTGTACCTTTAATTGTTGCTTCAATTCAGAAACTGAGTTTTTTAAGTCCTGAATGGTTGCTTCAAAATCAATAAACTTCGCTGTTTGGTGCTCCATCATTTTGATAAGCGCAAGCTCCATATAAGCACGTTTTTGGTGTGTAGTTTTCATATCGATTTGAAGTTGGTTTAAAATCTCTAAATAGAAATATATTTTATCAAGTGAGAAAATACTTAAAATCTCTTGATACTTATGGTGTTCTACCTTAATCGTTTTCTCAATCAATATATCTCTAAGTGCTAGGATAAGATCATTTGCTATTCTGCTTATTTCTTTACCTTCAGCAAGTAGGTCCTTTAAAAGAATCATTGCGTTACTAATTTCTTTATTTGAAATTGCAGTTAAAAGCTGTGTGATTGATTTCTTAGAAACACTACCTGAGACCTGGTGAACATCATCTTCAGTGATGGTATCACCTGAATATGAGATCGCTTGGTCTAGTAAGCTAATCGCATCTCTTAATCCACCTTCAGCATTTTCTGCAACTGCATAAATTGCTTCTTCAGAAATTTTAATTTTTTCTTTATCTGCGATTTGTTGGAGTTTTTCAATAATGTCGTTGGTTTCAATATTTTTAAAATCGAAGCGTTGACATCTAGATAAAATGGTTGGTGGAATTTTATGCACTTCTGTTGTAGCTAGAATAAAGATTACATGTTTGGGTGGTTCTTCTAGAGTCTTTAATAAAGCGTTGAATGCACCAGGTGTTAGCATATGGACTTCATCGATGATATAAACCTTATATCTACCGACTGAAGGCATGTACTTCACCTTATCTCTTAGATCTCTAATTTCATCAACACCGTTATTGGATGCAGCATCGATTTCAATAACATCTGGAATATTTCCGTTATCGATACCTTTACAAATGTCACATTCATTACATGGTTCAATTGAGGGTTGATGTGTACAGTTTACTGCCTTTGCAAATATTTTAGCGATAGAAGTCTTCCCTGTACCTCTTGGTCCGCTGAATAAATAAGCATGGGCAATCTTATCATGCAACAATGCATTTTGAAGTGTTTTGATAATTACTTTTTGTCCAGAGACTTCAGCAAATGCTCTTGGACGATAAGCACGATATAATGCTACATATGCCATCGATTAACCCTCGCTTTCTTTCTTTTCTAATTATAACACATATTATAGTAGATAATATGATATAAAAAGTGAAATTGACCAATTATTTTCCTAAACAAAATTTTGAGAAAAGTTCAGTTAGTAAATCATCTGCATAGTTTTCTCCTAGTATTTCTCCTAGAGATCTCCATGCTGCTGTTAAATCAATTGCGTATACATCAACTGGCATATCGAGTGCAATGGAACTTAAGACGTTTTCTAGAGAAGCCTTCGCTTCCTTGACCTTCATGATATGTCTGATGTTAGATAGATAATTAAAATCTCTTTGACCAATATCTTCGAGAGACAATAATTTCAATATCGCTTTTTCCAAATCCTTTAAGCCATATTTTGTAATCGTAGAAATCATAATAACTTCTTCCATGGATAAAGCCTTTGGAAGATCAGATTTATTCGCAATAATAATTCTTTTTTTATCTTTTGTGAGTTCTAATAACTCTTTATCTTCTTTGGTTAATGCTTTACTTTGGTCTAAAACAAGTAGAACAAGTTCTGCTTCATGAAGTGCCTTCATGGAGCGATCTACACCAATCTTCTCAACGATATCAATTGTCTCTCTGATTCCTGCGGTGTCAATTAATTTTAGAGTTACTCCGCTTATATTTATATAGGCTTCAATCGTATCTCTTGTGGTTCCTTCAATCTCTGTAACAATAGCTTTTTCTTCGTTTAAGAGAGCGTTGAGTAGGCTAGACTTACCAACATTTGGCTTTCCAATAATAACAGTTTTTACGCCTTCTCTTATCAATTGATTCTTATGTGATTCAATGAGTAGTTCATCCATATCATGAATCAAATCCTTGGTTCTAGGCTCGATGATTTCTTTATTCATAACGATTGCATCATCGTACTCGGGATAGTCGATATTGACTTCTATCTGTGCAATAATGGTGAGTAGCTTTGATCTTAAATTTCTAATCAATCTAGAGGTTTCCTTTTGTACACCAAGGTTAGCTATCTTTAAAGCCTGTTCACTTTTAGCATGAATAAGATCCATAATGGACTCAGCCTCTACTAGATCAATACGTCCATTTAGATAAGCTCTTTGTGAGAATTCACCTGGTTCAGCAAGTCTAATATCTAGTGATAAAATGCGTTCTAATACCTTTTGCGTGATTAAAATACCACCATGTAAAGACACTTCTACCACGTCTTCTTTAGTGAATGTTTTAGGGGCTTTAAGGATGGCTACCATTACTTCATCTAGAATGCTGCCATCAGCATTTAAGATGTGACCGTAGTTCAATGTATGGCTTTTTACCTTATTCAAATTCTTGCCTTTAAATATTTTATTGAATTCAGAAATGGAGTTTTCACCCGTAATTCTGATGACCGAAATTCCTGCAGTTCCAAAGGCTGTTGATATTGCAGCAATCGTATCAAAGTTCATATGTTACTCCTCTACTGAGTTTGGTTTCTTACTCTTCAGCTTAGGCTTGAGTGGATTGAAGCCTCTTGAAATATCTCTAACTAAAATAAAGATAACAACAAACGCTCCCAATAAACTACCTACCATAATATATCCACTACCTAAAATTAAACCGATCATTGCAGTAAACCAAATGGTTGCTGCTGTAGTAATTCCTTTAACAACATGAGATTGGTCCTTAATGATTACACCAGCACCAACAAAACCGATACCAGTAATAACTTGAGCGATTACACGTTGTCCCTCTGGATCAATAAGAACTCCTGTTGACTGTAAAAATATTTGATGCTCGAACATTAAGCGCTGCATAATTGCTATACCTGCACTACCCATAGCTACTAAAATATGTGATGATAGTCCAGCGGCTTTTCCTACATTTTGTCTTTCTAGTCCTACAAATGCTGCAACTAAGAAAGTAATCACAAGTGGTAATAAAACTTTTAACAGTATTTCTTGTAAAGATAAGTTAAAATCTAGTATCATATAATTCTCCCTTCTGTTTTGCCAGAGACAAAACCCTAAATTTTTTTATTTCTTTCCTTATACATTTGATTAAAATGTGTTTTTTCTGAATCCTTTGTATATCCTAATATCATTTCTAAATTCACATTGGTTGCTGCATTAAAAATGTGATCATCAACATTCGGATTATCCTTTTTCATCATTTCAATCATCTGTTTAATTTCTCTTCTTTTGGATGATGTTTTTTCTGCAACTACAGTACATCCACAGTTCATGGATTGTATGCCACTATGCTTTAGCCAACGAATGATATCCTTTTCTTTGACAAACATCATAGGTCTAATTAATTCGATTCCTTCAAAGTTCTCTGCCTGAATTTTAGGAACCATGGTTTGAAATGACCCATTGTAGAAAATAGACATCATGGTTGTTTCAATGACATCATCGAAATGATGTCCTAATGCAAGCTTATTACAGCCAAGCTCTTTTGCTGCGTTATATAAAAATCCTCTTCTCATTCTTGCACACATGTAACAAGGATTTTCTTTAGCTATTTTACCTACGACACTAAAAACCTCTGAGTTTCTTATCGTTAATGGGATATTTAAGTAATTGGCATTCGATTCTAGAAGCTTTCGATTGACATCTCTAAATCCAGGGTCCATTGATAGAAAAACAAGCTCAAACGGTATTTTATTATGTCTTTTTAACTCTTGAAATAGCTTAGCAAGAATTAATGAATCCTTACCTCCTGATATACCGACTGCAATTTTATCTCCAGGCTGGATTAATTCATATTCATTGATTGCTTGAACAAAAGGTCTAAAGATATCTTTTTTATAGGTTTTGATTAAGCTTTTTTCAATCTCATCTAGTGGTAATTTGGGTGTTGTAACGGTAATGATTTCACAAGATGACATTATTTATGCCTCTTCGTTATACTTTCTGACTACTTCTTCGACATCATTAATAAATTGTGGAAGCTGTTCCCAGCTTTCAAGCTTAGCTCCTGATGCCTTCGCATGTCCGCCGCCACCATAAACGTTTGCTAGCTTATCAATTGTTGGTCCATTGGATCTTAATCTTATTCTTATTTCATTTGGATATTCAATCATTAATGCCCAAACTGGATATCCTTGAATTCCACCGATTAGACCTACCATAGATGCTGCTTGCTCATCGGTGACATTATATTTTTCGATAATGTCTCTAGTCATTCTAATATAGATAAACCCATTGGTTGTAACAAAATTAGAATACACATAGCCCTTTAAGGCAATCATTTCTAAGGATTCTTGGGATAGCTTGCCATCAATATACTCAACATCAACACCCTTTTCAATCAGCATACCAGCGAGTTGATGTGTAAGTTTAGAGACTCCACGAAATCTAAATCTTCCTGTATCAGTTACGATACCTGTATATAGAGCAATCGCTCCATCTAAAGTTAACTTAAGCTCATCTTGAAATTTATAGTAAAAATATGCGATCATTTGTGCACATGAAGGAAATGTTGTGTCTACCCAACGTAGATCACCATAGTCATCGACTGGAATATGATGATCTATTTTGATTACTTCTTTTCCTAATTTATATCTTGAATCACTTATTCTATCTTCAACAGCTGTATCTACAACAATAGATAGTGCATTATCATATGCATCATCTGTTATATTATTCATTTTTCCAATAAAATCTACGAAATCAGAGGTTTCTCCAACAACATATACCTTTTTACTTGGAAATGAACTTTCAATAATGTTTTTTAATCCAAACTGTGCTCCATAGCAATCACCATCAGGTCTTTTATGTCCATGAATAATGATTACATCATACTCTTTAATTTTATTTAATATTCTTTCCATATTCTTTTGCCCTCTCATCTAAGTCTTTTAAGACTAAGTCAACTTCTTCCCAATTTTTTAAGCTTGCTCCACAGGCTAAATTATGTCCACCACCACCATATTTTTTAGCGATATCTACGATGGTAATTCCTCTAGCTCTAAATTCACCAACTATTAAATTATTTTCGACATCTTCTGTAAAGTTTGCCCATATAGGAACTTCCTTTATTCCCGCCATTTGATTGACCATACCTCTAGAGATTGCTTGAAACTCTAAACCACTCTTTTGGATAATGTCAGCATCATTCTTTCGATATGCAACATTATGTTTTGTCATCTCAAAGTTAGAGAATAAATTCTTAGTTTGTCTCTTTAATAATGTTTCTGTATAAATATAATCATAAAATTCCTGAAATGATGGATTAAATCTTGTAATATAGGATGCAAGCTCAAATGTTTTACTTGCATTATTTAAATATAGGAATCTTCCTGTATCGGTAACCATTCCACCATAAAGATAGGTTGCTGCTTCAGGAGATACACGAAGACCAAACTCTTTAATAAAATCAATAATCATTTCTGAAGCAGATGCGAATGTTGGATCCTTATAAAATGCAGTAACATTGGTAACATCTGTATCATTTTGGTGGTGATCGATAATAACAACATCACTAGCTTTTAAATATCTATCATCAGAGATTAATCTCGATACTGAAACATCAGTAATAATAGCGAGTGCATTGATATAATATGCATCTGGTATATCATGCATTTTCGCTTGATAAACCATTTCATTCATATCCCCCACCACATAAACCTTCTTTTCAGGATAATTCTCCTTAATGGTTAAATATAAACCATATTGGGAACCTATCGCGTCCATATCGGGTCTTAAATGTCTGTGAATAATGATTTGATCGTAAGAATTTATCATTTCAAAAATTTGTTTTTTTATATTCATATAGACAAAATTTCCTTTCTTTATGTATTAGAATAGTATAACATAAGTTGATGAAAAAAGCGATTAGACATCGCTCTTTTTATACTTAGATTGCTCTTTGATTAGGATATCTGAAGGCTTCTTTTTTCCTAGGTATTTCTTTTTAGCAAAGAATACGATATAGGTCGAAAGAATTAATATAACGAGATAAACAATGAGAGAAATCCATAGTGTACTCATATATGCATCCATCTCATGTGTGAATGCTGGATAGATATTAAAATCAGTTAATTCTGTTAGGGGTAGAAACTCGTTATCATTATAAAAGGCGACTAAACGTTCTTCAATTGTAAAATCTTCTGCTACCAATTCAAAGGTGTCTGTATAAATAGTGTTTTTATATTGGTCAAGAAGAAGGACTTGAGTATAGTTATTTTCTAGAATGACTTCCTTTGAAATCCCAAACTCTATTTTTTCTTGATTTAATCCCATCATGATATTGAGTGTTCTAAATCTCATAAACTCTATATCTAATTGATTTGTACCATCAGTAAATCTCAAGTAATATAAGCTACCTAGTAAATCATCTCTTTTTAACATGATGTAAATATAAGTATCTACATCGATTTCATTATTTTTAATTGATGCATCAGCAATCTCATAAATGGATACAGTATATCCTTGATCACTTGATTCGTATAATGCATTTCTTTGATTATAATCTCTTGCACTACCATAGAAAAAGGTATCATCCTCTAATTCTACAGCCTGGGCTCCTTCATTTTCAAAATATTGAATTGTCATTGATCCTCTAGCATAGTCTAAAACAAACCAAAATGTAAATACTGCTAGAAGTGCATAAACCACACGTCCAAAAATTCTCATTAGCTATGAAGTCCTAAATTGTTATCTTGTGCATATTTTTGAGCATCCTGGAACCAACGATATAGATAACGGTTATTATAGACGAGTTTGGTATCTGAACTTAAGTAATTCCAAGAAAATCCATTTTTAATTAGAAGATAATTTAACATTTCTCCATTAACCCACACATATCCCAATGATCTACCATAGGTTTCTGTAGCTCCTAAATAAGGATCAGATTGAACATAGAATGTATTACTTGAATTGCTCAAATAGCTTGTAGTAAATGCTTTAGCTTCAAGACCCCATGGATCTACATCTGGATAAGTTTCCGGTGTATCAACACCTAGGAATCTCATACGAGCATTTCCTTCAAATCCAGGAGAAAAACTTGCTGTGTCACCATCATTAATGCCTGTTACAGTAACTTGAACCATACCAGAAACTGATGTTCCACCCCACATGTTATTAAGGTAGCTTAAATTAATCTCAAATGTTTCAGGCTTAGCAAATGGATGCGTTCCAAATGGTGTGATATATCCTGGAATATATGCATCCCATTGTGATAGGTTAAATGTTCTTACACCGTGAGTAACATTTTCATTTCTAATATACATTTCATTCCACATCACAAACAACATATTACCTAAATCATAGATTGTGTCAATAAATGTATCATTTTTATATCTTAATTGAACAACATCGTTTCCATCAAATAGAAGGAGACTACTTTCCTGATTCGCTTTATCTTTGAGTGATTGAGTTGACCCGCGATAAATAAGAACGTGAGTTCCTTGAGATTCTAGTAGACCTGTGAGTTGAATTCTATGAGTGACTTCATAGGACCCATTCATAAATAGGGCGATATGATAATCTGCTAAATCAACGGTTGTGTCTAAAGGATTATAGATTTCTATCGCTCTATTGACTCCTTCACCTGATAGATACTTAGAGATGAATAGTGTTTCTGAATCATCAGTAAATGAGTTTTTATAAAGATAGACTGTAATAATACCTGTTTCAGGAGCTGGATGACCAATCTCTAGGTTCTTATAGCCTGCAAATAAATCCTCTTGATATTCATCATTTTCAATATATTCAAATGCATAATTTTGAATAAACTCATATTCTAAAGCGGCTTCAATTTCTCTTTTTAAGAGGTTGGTTAAATCTGGTAGGATTGATCCGTTCCAAGTGATATAAACCTTGACTTCTTCACCATAAGGAAGTAAATCACCTGCTTCAAAATTGAGGTATCTTGAAAAATCATAATCTTCTTTTGCGAAATTAAACTCATATAGAAGATCGAATTCAATTTCAAGACCACTTAAAATAGTAATAACTTCTTCCTCTGTCTTATCAGCAAGTGTTGGAAGCAGGGTTCCATTATTCGCTATATAAATCATAATAACATCGCTTGAAGTTACCTTTTTACCGACAGAGTAACCTGACTCATAGCGAATAAATTCACCGTGAGGAACGGTAACATCTAATTCATATAATACTTCATACTCAATATTTAATTCTGCTAATTCTGTGATAGCTTCTTCTTCAGTCATACCTGAAAGATTTGGAAGTAGGACATCTTTTGAACAAGCTGTTAATAGTAGTATCAACAATACCATGGGGATTAATTTTCTCATAGCTTGTCTCCTTTCGTTATTGGCAAGTATTATTATATCATATTTGATAAACATTATATAGAATATAATGGCTTTGAACAAAAGAAAAAGGGTACACAATGTGCACCCTTCATTCGAAAATTAATGAATTAACTATAAATCTTTAAATTGTCAACAGTGATTGCGTATTGTGTATTTGATGTTGAAGTAGCATTTGGAGTATGATATGCAATACGATACTTCGCAGCAACTGTAACGTTGAACACAACTTCAGTATAAGCAGTTGAACTTAGTACACTAACAAAGTTTGTAACTTCGCTTGTATTTTGTACAGGTACCCATGCTTCAGTTGTAGTGTTATAGTATTCAAGTTGAAGTGTATTGTCAGCTAATGCAGTCAAATTATTGAAAGAAGTTCCACTCCATGTTGATACACTCAATTCAATCTTCTTTAATCCTGTAACAGATGTGAAATCAAATTCAATCCATGCAAGCTTAACAGTAGAGATTGGAGCTAATACAAGGAATGCACCCATATCTGTGTGTGGAGCAAATGTTGAAACGTTAATTTGAGTTCTGTCTTTAGCTAATACATATTCTGGACCAGTTGTGTTTGTAAATGTAACATTACCAGCAGCATATCCTGTCTTAGCAACAGGGCCAAAGTCAAATAATTGAACAAGTGTAAATTCTTCTGAAGGAAGACCAATTAGGATTACAAATTCAACAACATATTCAGCTGTACCTACTGTAACTGTAGCAGTTACTGTTACTGATTCTTGAGAACTTGGAATTGTTACAACGCCATCATTAGTGAATGTAGTTGTATTGCTTGAAACCCAAGCAATTGTAGATCCGTGTAATCCAGTAGTAGGAAGTGTAATTGTAACAGCTTCTGTAATTGTAGCTGGTAATGATAATTCCTTAGCAGCTAATGCAGCCTTACTCATATCATTTGCAGTAGCATCTACGATAATTGTTGAGTTAGTGAAGTAGAAGAATGGATTATTGTTCCATGCTAACACGTTAGTAATGTCAACGATATCGCCAACTTCAAGACTTGCCAATAATGCAGCAGCTTCAGTTGATAATGCTTTTCTTGAATCCCACTTCATGTTAATTGTAGAACCATCAGCTAATCTTTCGAATACCACTGAGATGTTTCCAAAGCTTTCAGTTGGGAAGCTCTTCACATACATTTGAGTCATTGTAACGATTTGTCCTTGGAAAGGAAGCATATCATTATTCATAGCAACAGCATCAGCATTTACAGCAGCTGGTAATGTAACAACAGCGTCTGTAGCAACGATTGATGTTGGAGAAATTTGTCTTAATCCACTAAATAATGCTCTAGTACCGACAACTTCTACTTCTTTACCAACGTTAGCTGTTAAAGTAGCAAGCATGTCTGCGTTTGATGTGTAAATTGCAATACCACCAGTAGCATCTTGGATAAAGAATGTTCTGTAGTACTCAGCAGCAGTTACAACACCCTTAGTCTTGATTTCTGTAGTTAAAGCAACATTGATAACTTCTAGTACTGTACTCATTGGAAGTTCTCCAACTTTAATACTGAATACCTTAGTATCTGTAGCATCACCCTTAGTGATTGTTGCAGTTAACTCGACTGTAGTTTGTACACCAGCAACTGGAGTAACAACACCAGTAGTTGAATTGATTACTGATTCATTATTAGATGCCCAAGTAATTGTAGCACCATGTTGTGCAGCAAGTAAATCAAGTGTAGTAGCAGAAGTAATTGTAGCTGGTTGAGTTAAACCTGTCTTCACAGCAGCAACTGCATCAGCATCTGTAGCGAAATCAACTGTAATATCAGTACCATCGCCTAGATAGATTGCATACCAAATGTTTCTATCAGTTCTCCAACCGTAAAGTAGGATATTGATTGTTACATTTTGTCCATTAAGAGCTTCAACAGCAGCCTTGTTTGGAGATTGGTAATAAATAACGATTGCAGGTGTGTTATATTCAGTAGCCTTACCACTTGCAAGAGTCTTAATGACTTCAGTGCCAACAAATGTTGTGTCAACTAGGAATGTGTTATATCTTCCAAGATCGACAGTTTCTCTTGAGTCAACGACAATCTTACCACTAATTGATAGATAATCGTAAACCATAGGATTAGCAGCGGATGGAGCTGGTTTAGTTCCAATTGCAGCTGATACTGTAGATTCTGTACCATTTAATGATGCAGGAGTTGCATCAGATGCAACTGCAGTTAATGGTTTAGCCGCATTGTTTGCTAACTGTGGTGAGTTGAAGTATAAATCATACACACCTTGAATGTCATAAACTGAACCGATTTGAACTGTATTATATAGTGTAGCTGAATCATAGATATAAAGTGTAGTTGTTCCATCAGTAACGAAGAAACCAACAGTCATCTTACCGATAACAGTAACGCCTTCAAATCTTACATAAGTTCCAACTGCTTCATCATAAATATCAGCAATTGAGTCTAATGTAGTAGCTGATTCATAAGCAAATACGTTAAATTGTACTTCTTTTGTTTCAGTTACAGCACCAACAGTAATTGATGCAGTCATTGTAACTAGTTCATTATCTTCGCCTGATGCAGGTCTAGTGACTGTTCCATCCATAGCAAGGAATTCTGGTTTGTCAGAAGTCCAAACAACTGTATATGTAGTATCACCAAGTACTTGAGTTGTTGGGAATGTTAACCAAGCTTCAGCACCAGTAACACCGTCATTCGCTGGGAAAGTTGTAACTAAAGCTAATGCTTCTTGTAGAGTTTCACTAACTGTCTTAGCAAGAGCTGGAACGAATGCATAGAATACTTGAGTTGTATTTTGTGTTCCAATAGCGATTGTTGCAGTTAATGTAACTGTTTGATCACCAGTAGAAAATGATGGTCTAACAACTGTACCGTTGGTAGCAACGATTGCTGTGTCACTTGATGCCCAAGTCACTGTAGCGCCATCACCAATTGTAGTAACTAATGTTAGGTTAGCCATAACTTCATACTCATCGTCACCGATTGTAGCAGCATAGTTTGTAACAAGTAATGCTTTAGCTGCAGCTAATCTTTGAGCAACGGTAACTTCTACTGCTTTAACAAGTACTCTAAATGTCTGAGTGATTGTTTCGCCTTCGATAGTAATTGTTGCAGTTAATGTAACGAATGTGTCTGCTTCAGGTCTAGTAACAACACCAGCAGCCGTAATGATTGCTGTATTGCTAGAAGCCCAACTAACTGTTGCATCTTCAATCGTTGTTACGAGTGTCAGATTTCCAGTTACTTCATAATCTTCATCTGAAATCGTATCAGCGTAGTTTGCAACTAAAGCTTCCTTCGCTTCATCAAGTAAATCTGCTGTTGATGTACAAGCGGTTAGAAAGCCAACAAATAATGCTAATAGTACTACGAGTAGTACGCGTGTCTTCTTCATTTAAATCCTCCTATTATATTTATATTTAAGAACTTAGTTCCCTAATATACGTCTAGCTTCTGCAATCGCGTATTGCAATGCATTTTCTACTGTGTCTGATGCTGTAGGAATAATTACACGTTCAAATGTAACACCTACCGCTGCTCTTATTGCTGATGAGCCTACAAACGCTTGGTCAAAGAATAATATTTCGGACTGTGCTGCAGCCGCTTTAGCAGCCTTAGCTCTCATTAAATCTTCACCTAAGAGTGGTGTAACACCATCTTGAGCAAGACCATTCATCAAGTTTTGATACTGAGGTGTTGTGTATACTGATGAACGAGTTGGTTGGTAACCAGTCTTTAGTGTGAAGTCTAATTGTACTTCATTACTGTTTAAGAATTTTAAGAATAACCATGATGCTAATTTTTGTTGATCAGTACCTGTATTTGCAAGTGACATGTTTGTACCTTGTTGAATCGCAGTTGCATGTTGTGGTAGATCCTTATTATAAGGAAGAGGTACAACTTCAAATTCAAATAGATACTCACCATTTACCATTGTTGGAGTGTTGTAATATGCTCCACCAGTTGAACCAATTGTCATAAAGGTTTGACCCTTCTTGAAAATATCAGATGCATAGTCAGTTCCCCAATTTGAAGGAATAGTTAGCTTGTCTTTATGTGTACTGAAATAATTTAACATTGCTCTAGCTTGTGCTGAGTCATACAGTGCAACACCCTTACGTTCACTATTGATTCCTGTGTAAGAACCACCCCATTGACGAAGAAGTGTAATGAATGCATTAGCTTCTGAGTCATAAGAATAAGGAACAAAGATATTCTTAGCATTTGTAATTTCAGCTGAAGTTAAACCAAGTGTTGCACCATAAGAATCGATATATGATGGAGCAACTGCGTTAAACTTGCTTGCATTTGCAAATAAATCCTGCCAAGTCTTAGGGAATTCTGTAAGTTGGTTACTTGCGATTAATGCATTGACAACGTCAGAATTATAAATCATAACTTCTGTTGATTTATTGAATGGAAGTGAATAGAATTCGCCATCAGCTGTATATTGGCTATTTTCATTACGATACTTCCAAAGAATATCCTCAAACTTTTCAGTATCGCTATTCGCATCAAATCCCCATGTAGCATGATCAATATAAGGATTTACTGAGATAACAGCGTTATTTGTAATGTATTCAGCGACATGGTCTGGATAACCTTGTACGATATTAGGTAATGTACCACCCTTGATTGCACTGACAACGTTTTGTCTTAGCATATCGTAGTTGTCACCATTCTTTTGGATAACTACGGTGACGTTTGGATATAACGCCATAAACTGTTGAGCATATAGATTTAATGCTCCTTCGATTGTAGACCCATTAGAATGCCATAGTGTAATGGTAACTGGGCTTGTAGTTAATTCTGTAGGAATATTGGTTACTGCATTTTTAACAGTAAGAGATACTGTTCTAGTTGCAGATGCACCAAGTTCATTTTGTACGGTGATTTGATAATTGAATCTACCTGGTCTAGTTAGGTTAGGTAGTCCAACCACTTCAATATCTTCTGTGATATCTACTGGTTCACCTGAAACTGTGTCGATAGCAACAACACCACGAAGTGGGTTATATGGCTTGGAGCCGATATAATATGATTGTGCTTCTTGTACATAAAGTAGAGATACTGTTTGTGCAACGGAGCCTACAACAGTGAATTGTACGATTTGAGTAGCACTTTCACCTGCACTATCTTCTACATAAACAGAGTAGCTATACTGTCCACCTGCTGAATTGGTTAACCAAGCAGGATTCCACCCAACTAACTCAATTTCTGATGTTAAGTTACCATCTTGAGCATCTGTTGCAGTAATTCCTGCAAGCGGATCGTACTCATCACCAAAATTAATGGTTACATTGCTTTGTACACCAATTAACTGAGGCGGGGTGTTTCTTACTTCTACGCAAGCACTTAAAGTTAAAATTGCTGCGAGAATAAATACTAATGAAAAGATTTTCTTCATTTTTTTCCTCCTTTTTATCCTTTTGTCCCGCTTCTACCGACGCCGGACATAATATATTTTCTTAACAATAAGAACACAATGATTAGTGGAATCGTAACAATGGCACTTGCAGCAATCTGCATGTTAAACATTGTACGCGCATCTGTTCCACCAGTGGTAAAGTCTGCATCTCGAAGGGCTGCTGAAATTAACCAGAAGTTTCTACCTTCGCTTACATCGCCAACGGATGTAATCAATCTTGGCCAAATGAAGGCGTTCCATGAACCAATAACTGATAAAATCGTAATTGTGAAAATTGTTGGTCCTGCGATTGGGATCATAACTCTTGTCAAATATTTAAAATCTGATGATCCATCAACCTTAGCTGCTTTATAAAGTGTATCAGGAATTTGCTTAAATGTTTGTCTTAGGAAGAATATGTAGAATACAGATGTCATAAATGGAATAATCATCGCAAGGAAATATTGATTCGTTCCTGCAACTCCACCAATCCAACCGACTCCAGCCTGACTGACTGTTAGAAAGTTTGTAAGGATATATAATTCACCAGGAATCATCATTGTCATTAATAGGATAGAAAACATTGTGTCTCTACCTTTGAATTCAAGTCTAGCAAAAGCGAATGCTGCTAGAATCGTCGTGATGATTGTACCAACGGTTGATATAATACCTACAATCAATGTGTTTTGAATATATCTTCCAAAGTCTACTTCTTGTAAGACATACTTAAAGTTCATCCATTGCATTTCTGATAATGCGATAAAGAATCTAGGATTATTTGTCACATTACTTTCATGGAATGTTTTTAACGCTGTTAAAATCATCCAGTAGAATGGGATAAAGATTAATAATGCAACAATAGATAGGAATAGGTAAGTTAAGAAATAGCGAACAAAGCTTGTTACTGCTTGTTTTCTAATTACGGTTCTTAGCTCAGTTTCTGTTTCTAAATCCTTAGGCTTTTTAGTAAATACTTTCTTTATGCCATCCCATATGTTTTTAGCGGCTTGCTTATATCCATATTTTTCAGTTTCAATTAAGATTGATCTAGATAAATAAATCTTTAGACCAGCACTGATTGGATTTAACACAAGTAGGGAAATAATTGCATTTACGAATAGATTAGATGAAACCCAACGGTTATATTCATAAAACTCTCTATTCTTCGTCTTTTTATAATTAATAAATAGAAGAGGGAAAGCAATAATCATAAACATTGCTAGGTAGCTTAACCAAGTATTTAAAAGAGGTGTTGCTACATCCATACCAAAGATTTGGTAAGTATAAATCGTTTCAGTTACAGGTGCTGAATCTGGAACGATAATAAATGAGAATAGAAATAAGAATAATCCAACATACAACACTAGGAAAAATAGGTCAACACCATGGATGATGTTTTCAAACTTTTTGGTTTCTTTTACGCGTTCTTTATTCATGTTGTCATCCTCCTAGTAGTGAACTCGCTTCTTACCAATATGCATTTGCAATAGGGTAAGAGCTAAAATAATAGCGAACAAGATAATCGATGCTGCAGCTGCTAAAGATAAATCTTCACCACTGTAGATATAGTCATAGATATGGAATACGATTGTCTTTAGGTTATAGTTTGCACCGCTTGGTGTAGCACTATCACCAAAGATTGCAACTACAGAAGAATACGTCTTAAATGCACCAATCACTGATGTCACAACGATATAAAATATCATTGGAGAAATCATTGGAACAGTAATTTTAGTGAATACTCTGCGTTTAGGTGTAGCATCAATTGCTGCTGCTTGATAATACTGAGCATCAATACCCTGCATACCAGATAGGAAGACCATGATTTTAAATGCCATTCCATCCCAAACACCGAATGCGATTAGCACAGTCATTGCTCTCCAATAGGTTGCACCACGTTCGATCCAGGACACTGGACTAATTCCAAATAACATAAAGAATTGGTTTACAATTCCTGATTCTCCGCTTTTGAACATATAAGCAAACACTAAACCGATTGCTAGTGTATTGGTAATATATGGAAGGAAGAATATGGTTTGGAAGAAGCTTTTTAAAGGCTTAATCGAATTTAAAGTTGCTGCAACAAATAGTGAAGCGAAAATTGAAATAGGAACAGATATAAACACAATTGCTAGTGTATTTAGTAATACGCTTGAATTGGTATGACTTGATGGAAAAATAAAGTTATCTGCACTTAATACCTTCGCAAAGTTGCCAAAGAGCGTATATCCAGTAATACTTTCAACAAGAGTTCCATCAACACTTCTAATATGTTGATATCCTGTATAAATTACCAATCTAAATGCATTTATAATTGGGTAAAACGTAAAAACTGCTAATAAGATTAGAGCTGGCGATAAATAGATTAAAGCCTTTGCCCAGATTGGAAGATTTGGATTGAGGTGAAGCTTTTCTTTTAATCTAACGAAGAAGTTTCTTGTACTCCACACCCAGTTTTGTAGTGTGTTCTTCATTTGATAATGTCACCACTTTCAGTATCGAAAAGGTGTATCTTAGCTTCACGAACGGTTAGAATGATTTGATCGGCTTGATTATAGGTTTCAGAGTCTACAAGTGCGCGCACTTGAGTATCTCCAATATTAAATCTAATCATAGTATCTCTACCGATAATATCTACTTCTGGTTCAGTGACTGATAAACCCACTTTATCGATTCTAAAGTCTTCTGGTCTTAGACCTACGTCATAAACTCCATCTTTAGCTTTCTTAGAACCGAATTCAATGCCTTCAATATAGAGTTTGTTTGATTTAACTTCTCCTCTAATAACGTTAATTGGAGGATTACCTAAGAATTTAGCAACGAATAAATTTTCAGGATTTGTATATACATTTTGTGGAGCATCCTTTTGAAGCTCAATACCGTTATTCATAACAACGATCTCATCTGAAATACTCATAGCCTCTTCTTGGTCATGGGTAACGAATACAGTTGTGATTCCTGTTTCTTTTTGAATACGTTTGATTTCTTCTCTTGTTTGCAGACGAAGTCTTGCATCAAGGTTTGATAGTGGTTCGTCAAGTAGAAGTACACGTGGCTTTTTAACAAGCGCTCTAGCAATCGCTACACGTTGTTGTTGTCCACCTGATAATTGACCAGGCTTTTTATCAAGTTGATCTTCAATACCAACAAGCTTTGCCATTTCAATGACACGTGCTAATGCTTCTTCTCTTTCAATCTTTAGATTTTCGAGTGGAAACATGATGTTCTGACGTACTGTCATGTGTGGATATAGGGCATAGTTTTGGAAAACTAGTCCAATTCCTCTTTTGTCTGATGACAATTTAGTAACTTCTTCATCTCCAAAGAAGATTTTCCCTTCGGTAGGTTTGTGTAATCCAGCAATCATAAATAATGTGGTTGTTTTACCACAACCTGATGGTCCGAGTAAACCTACAAGTTTTCCTGAAGGAATAACTAAATCCATATGATCTACTGCTCTTGTTTCTCTCCCTGTCTTATCGACAAAGATTTTGGTTAAATTCTCTAATCTAATATCCATGTTGTACCTATACTCCTTATGTATAATTTTCCTTTATTAAAAATAAAAGTCCCTTAGGTTAACCCAAAAGCACTCTAGAATCTAGATATGAAAAAAACGATCGTTCTCGTTTTCATATAATATGTTTGAATAGTAATTTGTTTCATTAACATAAACTACTCACCTCAACAATTGTATTATATAATAATAACCCGTAAAATACAATTGGAAATGCAAGTTAAGAAAGGTAATTTTACCAAATTTTTTCAAACGAAATATATGAAAGCGCTTTTAGGGGTAAATACATTATAGTATTTTAGATTTTGTTTGTCAATGAATGTATTGTTATTTCGAATATCAAAGTAAAAAAAACACCTTAAGGTGTTTTATTTATTCTATAAATTCTTTAATTTTTCCATTACGTAATTAGGTAGTGCAAATGACCCTTTATGAACATCTTTATTGTAATACTTTGTCTGATAGCCTAAGTCTTCAATAATCGATGCTTTAAAATCAGAAATTGGATCATATTTTTTAGACGCAAATCCGAATAGCCAATGTCCTGATGGATAGGTTGGAATAAACGCTTGATATACCTTTGCTATTGGAAAAAGTGCGGTAATTTTATGGTGTGCACGCTTCATTTCCTGAGATTCTTTATCGAAATATGGGCTTTCGTGTTGGTTGATTAAAATTCCATTATCAGCAAGTATTCGATAACAGTTTTGATAGAACTCCATCGAAAATAATCCCTCACCTGGGCCAATTGGATCGGTTGAATCCACGATAATTAGATCATAAATATTCTTCGTGTTTTTGACGAATGCAAGTCCATCCTCAAACATCATAGCTACTCTAGGATCGTTTAAGCCTGTGGTTGTTATTGGAAAATACTTTTGACATGCTCTAACGACGCTCTCATCGATTTCAACCATATCAATTTTTTGGATCGATGGATATCTTGTTAGCTCTCTAACAGATCCGCCATCTCCTCCACCGATGACTAGCACATTTTTAATATTTGGATTGACTGACATTGGAGTGTGGACTATCATTTCATGATAAATGAATTCATCCTTTTCGTTTGCCATCATAATACCGTCTAAAGTGAAAAATCTGCCAAGCTCGTATGAATCATACACTTCTAGCTGCTGAAAAGGTGTCTTCTCACTATAAATATGCTCTTTGATTCGAACTGAAAAGTTAATGTTGGGTGTCCATTTTTCTGTAAACCAGCTCATTGTAACCTCCTACTTCATATGCGGAATATTCATTCCGTAAAAAATTTCTGCTATTTCTTTATTGATATCAGTCTTTATCTTTATTTTTTCTTCTTCAGCAAGATCGCCTTCAGTCACATTGAAAATATAATTATCTAATACAAATTGATTTAGCATCATTTTGGTATGAAAAATATTTGAATGATCCAAATTAACATCGATAGATGAATATTTTTCCAATGTGCTTGGATTTATATAATCTTGGATTGAACTGATTGCATGATCGATATAATGCTTGTTACCTTCTAAATCTCTTGTAAATCCTCTCACACGATAATCCATAATGATAACATCTGAGTCAAAGCTTTGAATTAAGTAGTCTAATGCCTTAATTGGAGAAATTTTTCCGCATGTGGATACATCTATATCTACTCTAAATGTTGATATACTTTGATCTGGGTGAGATTCTGGATAGGTATGTACTGTTAAATGACTCTTGTCTAGGTGACCTACTACACTTTCTTTCTTTGGAACAAGCCCTTGATTACATGAGGGGTCAAGGACACTTTCATCCACCATTTCTTCAGCAATCATGATTGTTACACTTGCTCCTTGAGGATCATAATCCTGCTTTGCAACATTTAGGACGTTTGCACCGATGATTTTTGTTACATCAGTCAAGATTCTGGTAAGTCGATCTGAATTATATTGTTCATCAATATATTCAATATATGCTTTTCTTTCTTCAACAGTTCTGGTGTAGCATACATCGTAGATGTTGAAGCTTAGTGTTTTTGTTAAATTATTAAATCCGTAAAGCTTTATTTTTTCCATATTTTTGTTCTCCTGTTTAGCAAAATTAAACCGTTGGTTTAGCAACCGTAACTATTTTATCACAATGATATTATTTTTCAATCTTTTTCTTAAAAAGAAAAGGCCAAACGGCCTTTAATTAAAATTCACAGTTCTTTGGCGTTCTTGGGAACGGAATCACATCTCTAATATTTTCTACACCTGAAAGATACATAATCAGTCTTTCAAAACCTAATCCAAAGCCTGAATGTACACATCCACCATATCTTCTTAAATCTAAATACCATTCTAGATCTTCCTTAGGAACACCCATGTCATCCATACGCTTAATCAAATAGTCGAGTCTTTCTTCTCTTTGTGAACCACCAATTAACTCACCACTACCTGGAACGAGTAGGTCCATAGCAGCTACAGTTTGTTGATCATCATTTAATCTCATGTAGAATGCCTTAATATCCTTTGGCCAGTCTGTAACAAATACTGGGCTTTGGAAGTATCTATCTGTTAAAAACTTCTCATGCTCAGTGTTGATATCCTGACCATGAACTGGCTTGTTTTCGAACTTAACTCCGCTATTTAATAAAATATCTATAGCTTCTTTATGCGTAACTCTTGCAAAAGGTGTAGTTAAAACCTTAAGTAGACGATCTGTTAATCCTTTTTCAACAAATTGATCAAAGAATACCATTTCCTCTGGAAGCTTTTCAAATACATATTTAATAATGTATTTAACCATATCTTCAGCAATTTCCATATCTTTATTTAAATCAGCAAATGCCATTTCTGGTTCAATCATCCAGAATTCAGATGCATGTCTCATCGTATTTGAGTTTTCTGCTCTAAATGTAGGTCCAAATGTATAGACGTTCTTAAATGCTAAAGCAAATGTTTCTGCTTCAAGCTGTCCAGTTACAGTTAAGTTAGTTTTTTTACCAAAGAAATCCTTTTTATAATCGACTTTTTTATCATCAGTCATCGGAATTTTATCTAGTGGGAGTGTTGTTACACCAAAGGTCTGTCCAGCTCCTTCTCCATCATTACCGGTAATAATAGGAGTATGTGTATAAATAAATCCTTTACTCTGGAAAAATTCATGGACTGCGAATGCTGCAACACTTCTTAATCTAAATATTGCATGAAAAAGGTTAGTTCTCGCTCTTAAATGAGCAACCTCTCTTAAAAATTCTCTGGTATGTCTTTTTGGTTGTATAGGATAATCCTCAGGTGAGTCACCCAAAAGCTCGATATAGGTAGCTTTAATTTCAAATGGTTGTTTCGCTTCTGGAGTAAGTAGTAGTTCTCCTTTAACTAATATTGAACTTCCTACTCTAATTTTTTGTACATCCTTGAAGTTTTGAAGCTTCGATTCCTCATAAACAACCTGAATCGTATCGAAAAAAGTTCCATCATGAAAGTTGATAAAACCGAACTCTTTTTGTGCTCTATTATTTCTTACCCAGCCATATAAAACAAGCTCTTTATTGACTTGAGAATCTGTGCTTCTATAAATCTTTTTTACTGTAGTTTCCATGTCATACTCCTTTAATATAAATATCTTAACAAAGCGAACAAGTGTTCAAAAAATAAAACGCCCTCAGAATAATCTAAGGACGTAAAATATACGCGGTACCACCTTAGTTCTAGAATCAAATTCTAGCCCTCGAAACTCTTAACGCGAGTACACGGACAGTTCTACTTTAAATAATTTCTTCTGTCTCTCCAAGTGTTTTTCGCATCTCTATTTTGATCAGGCTTACACCATCCCTGACTCGCTAACAAAATACTTGAAATGCTACTCTCTCTTCATCGATTTACAACTTATTATAACTTGATTGATACGATTTGTCAATCAGCTTCTATCTCGATTAAATCTTCAATTTCTTCAAGGTCATCATCTTCTATTGCATCAAATTTTGCATCAGATATATGCTTAAATTTAGTACTGATCTTGGTGCTAGTAATATTGACATTTTCAGCGTTTTTAGCAACACTATCGATTGATTTTTTAAGCTTATCCCAGCGTTCAACATAACGTCTAAATTCATCTCCAAGCTTCTTAAGTTCAGTAACAATTACTTGAGCTTGTTTGTCTCTTTCCATATTAGCGGCAACCATTTGAACCATAGAAAGTGTAGAGAATAAGGTAGTCGGTGAAACAATCCAAACTCGATTTTTTTGTGCATAATCATTTAATTTTTCATGATTAGCCGCTATTTCAGCAAATATGGCCTCTGCAGGAACAAACATAAATGCTTGATCACTAGTTTCTCCAATAATAATATACTTATTCTTTATATCATCAATATGCTTTTTAACATCTCGTTCAAAATCTTTAAAAGCTTGAGCTTTGTCTGCGTCGCCTAAATCTCTATCGATCATTCGCTTATAATTATCTAAAGGAAACTTAGAGTCAATAGCTACCATACCCATTGGCTCAGGGGCGTGGATAACTGCATCTGCTATTGAGCCATTAGATAAAGTCGTTTGTTTACCATAAAGATTAGTTGTCTCACCAAAAACAGCAGATAAAAGCTGATAAAGCTGTACTTCTCCAAAGATTCCTCTTGTTTTTTTATCGGTAAGTAGCACATTTAAGGATACAACTTCACCTGATAGGGACTCAATTTTCTTTTGTGCTTCATCGATTCTTCCTAGTCTTTCAATAACATCGGTAAATGTTTTATTGGTTTTATCAAAGCCTGAAGATAATCTGAGTTCAACCTTTTCGTTGATTTCCTTCATTTGTCTATCAATATGAAGCATCATATTTTCTTTAAAGGTGTTTAAATCGGTTTGACTTGACTTACTTGAATCACCAAATAGCTTACCCATTTCATACTTTAAATCTCCATACTCCTTTTGGAAATAGAGCTTTAAATCATTTTGTGCCTTTGTTTGCTCACTTAAATCAATCTCTTGAACTACAGGGTTTGATAGCTTAATCCACACCAAAATAGCGATAATAATTAATACCACCAATAACCCAATAATAATATACTCTAACATTTCTTCCCCTCCTTAAACATCTTCCAAGTAATAAATATGAACAACCTCATCAATGATTTCAACATAGCTAACAATATATGTTTCCTTCGAGAGTATAATGTCATGAACAGATGTGATAAACCCATCATCATTAAGTGATCTTGAAAAGTTTCTTTGTCTTTCTGGCTCAACTAATGCAGCTTGATAGGCTCTACTCACTAAATCTGTACAGCCGTATTTATACTTAGTATCCATGAAAATTAAGAAATTATATAGGCTTTTATCAACCTTATCCATACCATAAGCTATTGCATTGTCAATTTGTTCTTCAGTAACATGTTTAACTCTAAGCCCAACATATTTAGTTCTATACATTTCTCCGTACTTTGCAGCGTCTGGATGACTTGGATCTCTAAACCTTGGATTAAGCCAATAATTATAGGATGTTGATACGGTAACACTATAATCATGTGGTTCATTACCACGATGAAAAATGATATCAAAAATAGATTCATCCTCATCTGGGAAGCCCACAGCTTCTATATATCTATTCTCACCATTATTTAACGCAACATGTCCTCCAAAGTAATAGGTAATGAATGTATCAATAATTCCCGCGTTAGGGAATGGAGATAGTCTAGTTGCGTACATATCACCCTTTTGACCAAGAAACTTACGACTACTGGTGTAGAATACGCTACGCGTATCTTCTAATTCATATGATGTTTCACGTGAAACTTTATAATATCTTCTGGTTTGAAAAACACCAGGAGAGTATTCAAATTCTTCTTCATACTCAAATACAGAACGGTCAACAAACGCCTGAATCTCTTTATCCATACGTTGGTTTTCTGAGACTGCAACACCAAATGAAAAAATAATAGCGGAAAAAATAATAATCAGCGTTATCTTTAGGATAGATTTAATCTTCAATTTTCGTATTGGATTCGCCAAGAATATGTACAAGATACTCACCCACTCTTTTCGTATACATTATAACATTGAATAGATTTTTATTTAAACTTTTGCGATAAAAAAAGTAGTCAAGTGACTACCTTTTTGGTTTAATAACTAATGCTCTTTCTTCGCCTTCACCTTCAGATTCAGTGACAACATCTCTCCACTCACTTAATTTTGTGTGGATGATGCGACGATCAAATGCGTTCATTGGATCTAGCTTAACAGCAATTTTCGTTTGTGCAACTTCTTTCGCTGTTTTTGTAGCTAGTATTTCTAATTGCTTTCTTCTATTTTCATGGTAGTTACCAATGTCTAGAGAAATAATTAAATGATCATCTACAAACACATTTAAATAATTTCTTAGCATAAATTGTAAGGAGAGCAGCGTACGTCCTTCACGTCCGATTAAAAGTGCATTCTCATCACTTTCAACGTGGTAATGAATCTCAGTACCCTCTGAAAGTGTTCTAACTTCCATTCTCGCTTTAATTTCCATGGTTTTAAGAATGTTTTCAAGGTAAACCTTACCTTCATTAGCAAGATTAACATCAGGAGTTGCTTCATAGGTTGTCATGTTTCCAATGTTAAACAAACCTTTCTTTTCCTTTGTTACAGTAAGTTTTATCTTGTCCTTACGTATTTTTAATAATTCAGCAGCTGTTTTTTCAGCTTCCTGAAGAGTTTTTGCTTCAAATTCTACTTTTTTTAACATCGAAATCACCCCATCAATTGTTTCTTTTGCAATTCTTCGTGTTTCTGTTCGTTAAGTTTTCTGTTGACTAATGTTTGTCCTAGTGAATAAATATTACCAAAAATCCAATAAAGTGCAAGTGCATTACTTTGGAAGGATGCAAATGCCATCATAATTACCATGAAATAACTGACAAATTTCATTGTCTTTTCTGTTTGTGCTGCTTGTGGGTTTGGATTATGAGAAGCTGTTTTCTTCACATAGTCTGGCTTCTTCATTGAAATCTTTTGAAGTAAGAACATTGTTCCACCAACAATACCAGCTAAAACCATACCGATAATACCGTCACGTTGATTTGCAAGATTGATTCCAAAGAAGTTTGTGTTTGCTACACCTGATGCATACATACCGCCTTCAATGGTAATACGTCTAACGACACCATACATTGCAATAAATATTGGCATTTGTAGGAATGGGAATAAACATCCTAAGACATTAATACCATGCTTTTTGTAAACTGCCATCATTTCCATTTGCATTTGTTGCTGTGATTGTGGATCTTTTCTAGTTGCGTATTTTGCTTGAACACGTTGCATATCGGGCTGTGCGACATTCATTTTAATTGACATGTCATTGCTCTTCGCATAAATTGGCCAAGCAATCGTTCTTACAACAATAGTTGTAAATAGGATACCCATAGCAAAGTTGTTACCCATGAAACTTGCAAAGAAATTCATAATAAATGCAACTGGAATGACTAGGATCCAGTCAAAGAATGTTGCATCTTCTGTAGAGATTGGTCTTTCACCACCAGCTACATATACTCCAATATTTTTGGTTACACCACCATAAGTGAATGTAACATCATATGCATACTTATTTCTAAAGCCATCATCACCAAGTGGTGAGTGGTCATTGTCATCAAATAAAGCAGCAAATGCTGTTTCATCTAATGTTTCGTGAAGTTTGATAATATCTCCATCACGTTCTACTGCATAAGCTTCAATGCCTTTAGGATCGAAATGTTCACCTATTTGATAGAGTACATTATCGACTCCATATCTAAATGCTACCATTACAACATCGTTATCATTTCCTACAATGGTTTCAGGTTTAACATAGATTTGGAAGCTAACTTCTATATCCTCTACAGTAAATGTATACGTGCGCACACCATTACTATCTGTTTGGACATTTGTAGGTAGTGCTCCATCATATGACACCAATGCTCCAATTCCAGCATCAGATAATGTCCAATAGGATAAACCGTTTTCGCCTTTAAAAATGATGTTGTTTGCTTCATCATGATCAAAAACTAATTTTTCTCCATTTTCTCCAAATGGATTATTTACAGCAACTGCTGCAGTTTCGCTTGATCCAGAGCCGCAAGCAGCCAAACTGAATACTACCATCAAAATCATGGCAATAAAAAAGATTTTTTTACTCATTCTCGTTCTCCGTTAGTTTTGATTTTTTTAATAGAACGGTTAATTTTGTTCTCATGTCTTGATATGACAATTCAGAAACCTGAGGTTTTACTACAATAACAAACATCTTATTTTTAAGAAATTGTTTTTCTAGTTCACTCACGATCATACGAATTCTTCGTTTAGCTAGATTTCTAGCAACCGCGTTTCCATATTTTTTTCCTATGGAAAGAGCGAATCTGAAGTTTGTCGCTTCTGAGTCGTCAGATTGATAAATAGCAAAATAACTGTCGCCTTTTACTTTCTTCACTTTGAAAATCGCATCGATTTCGCTGTTTCTCTTTATGCGATATCTCTTGTTCATAATGTTTTTTAAAAAAATAAGGATTACTCAAAAAATAACATGCGTTATTATTTTAATCGAGTAATCCAAGTGTTTTTAAAATAACGATTCAATTATACAGTTAATTCTGCGCGGCCTTTTAATCTGCGTCTTGCAAGTACGCGACGGCCACCAGCTGTTGCCATTCTAGCTCTAAAACCATGAGTCTTGATGCGTTTTAGTTTACTTGGTTGATATGTTCTTTTCACAAATAAAACCACCTTTCTTGCGAAACCATGCTTAATCATTATATAAAAAGACCTTGTTTTTGTCAACAATAAACTTTGTTTTTCGTATAAATTATTTCTCTTTTCATTCTATTGTCAATAATGTTTAATTTTCACAAAATTTTCATCATCTCTTTTATGTCTTGAATGTGGGTAACTTAGTCACAATTTTGGGGATTTGTGGATAACTGGGGAAAATGTAAGAATGGCTTAATAAACACGTAAGAATTAGACAGTTTCCCACGATGTTCCCACATACCCACAACACCTAAACAAAAGTTTCCCACAAAAACTGTTGATAACTTTTTTAATCCTTTTCCTCTAATTGTGTTATTCTATTTGTACATTATTTAAGGGGTATATCAATGAACACTTACGATCTTCTATGGCAGAAGATTTTAAACGAATTGGAGACAACTTTCTCAGAGGAAACATTCTCTGAAGTCTTCGAGCCTTTAAAATCTACACACAAATATGCAAATGACCATGTTTATGTGCTTGTTCCAAACGAATTCATTAAGAGTCGAATCAATCGACTTTATCTGACTAAGATTAATGATCTCGCACAAAAATTTAATAACGGACCAATTCGTTTCAAATTCGTGACTGAGACTGAACTCTTACCAGAAGAGACTCTAGTTAGCCCCGAAAGAAATCTTAATTTGAAATATCGTCCAGGTAATTTGAATGCTACCTATACCTTTGACAACTTTGTAGTTGGTAAAAGTAACATGTTTGCGTTCAGAATGGCTATGAAGGTTGCTGACCAACCAGGTGCTGTTGCAAATCCATTATACATCTTTGGTGATGTTGGATTAGGAAAAACTCACTTGATGCAGGCAATCGGTAACTATATTATGGACCAAGATATTAACCAAAAAGTTCTATATGTTAAAGCTGATGGTTTTATTGAAGACTTTGCTAACCTATTAAAAAAAGAAAAAATGGAAGATTTTAATCAGAAATATAGAGATATTGACATTTTACTAGTAGATGACATCCAAATCATGGGTGGAGCTACTAAAACTCAAA
The DNA here is from genome assembly GCA_002345705.1 of Acholeplasmataceae bacterium UBA2284. GTDB lineage: Bacteria > Bacillota_I > Bacilli_A > Acholeplasmatales > Acholeplasmataceae > Peloplasma. Next base: position 71,765 of record DDWO01000021.1, read on the forward strand.
TGGAATTTTTCAAACTTTTTGATTATTTATACCAACAAAACAAACAAATTGTAATCACATCGGATAAACCTGCTTCAGATTTAAAAAACATTATGACACGCTTAACATCAAGATTTGAAGTTGGCTTAACTGTTGATATTCAAGTACCTGATTTAGAGCATCGCATTGAGATCCTAAAAAGAAAACTGCAATCTGAATCCTCAGACATTCATGACATCCCAGCTGACGTATTAGATTTCATCGCATCCTCTTTTGTAACTAACATTAGAGAGCTTGAAGGTGCCTTAAAAAGAGTTTTATTTTATTGCTTAACTAACAACCTTGATTTAACAGTAGAAACCGTTAATGAGGCTCTAGAACCCCTATTAAAGACAAAGCGTAAGAGTGATTCATTGAATGAAAATAATTATGATCGTATACAAAGTATAGTTAGTGATTTTTATGGAATTACCTTAGAGGATTTAATTGGTAAAAAGAGACACTCTAAGTATATACTACCTAGACATATTGCAATGTTTATTATAAAGAGTAGATATAATATTCCTTATAAAACTATTGGAAGTTTGTTTGGAGATCGAGATCATTCAACTGTTTTAGCAGCATGTGAAAAGATTGATAATGATTTAAAACAAGATCCTAGTATGAAGATTGCAGTCGACACAATCATTAAAAAAATCGATGCATTTAGCAAAAAATAAATGTTTATAATTTGTTGGAAATATGGTATAATTATAGCAGTATAAAGCCTTTATTGGATTTATCCACAAACCCACAATTGTAACAACAATAATTAAAGATTTAAACTAAGAAAATAAAAGGAGCTGCCGCTATGATTTTCAGTGTTGATCGAGATGTATTATTAACCCAATTACTTATCGTACAAAAAGGACTTCCATCAAAAACTCCACTTCCAATTTTGTATGCTATTAAGTTCGAAGTGAATGAAGACCACATTTTATTAACGTCAAGTAATACTGATGTTGCTATACAAGTGCTAATTGATGACCACACATTAAAAATACAAGAGCCAGGTAAAGTTGCTATTCCAGGTCGTTATTTAATTGAAATTATTAGAAAAGTAACTTCTCAAAAAATAGAGTTCGCATTAATTGAAGATAAATTAATTGTTATTAAAGCAGACCGTTCTGAATTTAAATTGAGACTAATGGATGTTGAAGATTATCCAGAAATAGACTTTTTAGATTTAGATGATCCGATTGTTTTAGATAGTCAATTAATTAGAACGATTATCAAGGAAACGAATTATGCAACTGCTTCTTCTGAGAAAAGACCTATTTTAACTGGTGTGAATTTTAAGTATTTAGACAATCATTTGTATTGTGTAGCTACCGATTCATATCGCCTTTCTCAAAAAAATGTTAAATTAAGAACACATAGTAAAATGTTTGACATTGTAATTCCTAACAAGAGTTTAGATGAATTAAGTAAGATTCTTGATAGCTATAATGACGATGTTGAATTATTTATCAATCCAAATAAAGTTTTATTTAAAATGAATAAAATTCTTTTCCAAACAAGACTTTTAGAGGGTACATATCCAGATACTCAAAGAATTATTCCAGTTGAGTTCCCAGTGGTTATTCCATTTAACAAGGAAGAGTTACTTGCAGCTGTAGAACGTGTCTCTTTATTATCCCCAAGAGATAGAGAAACCAATTATAACATCATCAAACTTAACCTTCGTCAAGATCAAATTGTTGAAATCAGTTCAACCAATAATGAAATTGGTGATGCAAATGAAGAAATCATTCCATCATCTGATGTAATTGGACCAATGATTAAGATTGCATTCTCCTCAAGATATTTGGTTGACGCCTTAAAATCATTTAGTTCTTCAGAGGTATTAATTCAATTTGCTGGAGAAGTAAAACCATT
>DDWO01000021.1:73720-114014 GCA_002345705.1 Acholeplasmataceae bacterium UBA2284
GAACTCATGACTTTATGAGTAAAAAAAAGTCGAAAATGAGTGTTTTTTTGCTTATATTATGATATAATATAAAAGAGCATAGAGGGTGAATATATGAAAATATTTAAAATTAGAGAAGAATTTATAACTTTAGGACAATTTTTAAAAGCAACAGATCATATCAATTCAGGTGGGCATGCAAAGTTTTTTTTATTTGAAAATGATGTTTTTGTCAACAATGAAAAGAGAACTGAACGTGGAAAAAAACTACGTAATGGTGATCATGTTTTAGTTGAAAACGAAGAATATTTAATTGTCGATGATACAAAAACTGATTCTCAAAAACTTTAGAAATCACCAGACTTTAGAATTAAAGTTTGAAAAACCCTTTATTTACATTCATGGTGCAAATGGTGTTGGAAAAACAAGTATCTTAGAAAGTATTTATTTCTGTGCGACAACAAAATCACACCGAACAAACGATGAAAAAGAATTAATTCTAAGAAATGAGCAATTTGCGCAAGTTAAATTGGTAACGAATGAAGATAAATATGAGCTCATCTTATCAAAAACTGGAAAAAGAGCATCGATTAATCATGTTGAAAAAAGAAAGATCAGTGATTATATTGGACATCTACGTGTTGTCATGTTTGCACCAGAGGATTTAGAACTTATCAAAGGAAATCCAGCAAACAGAAGACAATTTATGGATTTAGAATGGATGCAGCTCAACAAACAGTATTTGAAGAATTTAAATACCTATAAAAATGTTTTAAAGCAAAGAAACAGTTTATTAAAAAAAATCAGTATTGATGATGACTATACATTTCTAAATATTCTCGGTGATCAACTTTATGAAGTTGGATCTGAAATTATTAAGGAACGTAGACAGTTTTTAATTGAACTCAATGCTTATTTAAAGAAAATATATGCTTTATTTTCAACCCATCAAGTTCAAATCGTTTATGAACCTGATCTTGATGAAAAAGCATTTAAAAATTATTTAAACAAGAATCAAAAGCAAGATATTATATATCAAACAACAAATGCAGGACCTCATAGAGATGACTTTTATATCGATTTCAACGCATTTGATGCAAAGAGTTATGCATCTCAGGGGGAGCAACGTCTAATCGTTGTAGCGCTAAAATTAGCGCTTCTAAAGCTGATTGAAGAGAAGACAGGAAAGCAGGTTGTACTGCTTTTAGATGATGTCTTAAGTGAACTCGATTTAGACAAACAAAAACTATTTCTAAATCATTTACCAAAAGAACATCAAATAATCATGAATAGTGCACTTCCGATTGATGGAGAACATATTCAAAAGATACATTTGAAAAAGGAGTAGGAACATGTCAAATTATGATGCATCGAACATTCAAATATTAGAGGGACTAGAAGCTGTAAGAAAACGCCCTGGTATGTATATCGGAAGTACGGGATCGAGAGGTCTACACCATTTAGTATGGGAAATCGTCGATAACTCGATTGATGAAGCTCTAGGTGGATATGCTACCAACATCAAGTTGGAGCTTTTAAAGGATGAAGTCGTCCGTGTCACTGATGATGGACGTGGTATTCCAGTTGACCTACATCCTAAAACCAATAGACCAGCAGTTGAAACGATTTTAACATCACTTCACTCAGGTGGTAAGTTTGATGGAAAATCATATAAGGTATCTGGCGGATTGCATGGTGTTGGTGCTTCTGTTGTAAATGCTTTATCTGAATGGTTTGTAGTTGAAATTCATAGAGATAACAAGAGATATGAACAAAAATTTGAACGTGGTGTTCCAATGACTGACGTAACTGTCATCGGTGAATCCACGCATACAGGTACAATTGTTACCTTCAAATCAGATCACTTAGTCTTTACTGAAACAATCGTTTATGAATTTGAAATTCTTAGAAATAGAGTGCAACAGCTTGCATTCTTAAACAAAGGAATCAAAATTACTATATCTGACCAAAGAGGAGATACTCCTATTGAATTCTCATATCATTATGAAGGTGGTATTGTTGAATACGTCGGTTTCTTAAACAGTGGTAAAGGAAAGGTCAATCACGACGTTTTATACACTGAAAAAGAGGTTGATGGAGTTACACTTGAAATTGCTTTGCAATATAACGATTCCTATGCGACCAATCTTTACTCATTTGCAAATAACATTCCAACTCATGAAGGTGGGATGCATGAAGACGGATTCAAGATGGCACTAACGCGTGTTTTAAATAAATACGCAAGTGAAAATGGATTCCTAAAGAAAGATGATTCCTTCCTAGGTGAAGATACTAGAGAAGGTTTAACAGCAATTATATCTGTTAAGCATCCAAATCCGCAGTTTGAAGGACAAACAAAAACAAAGCTTGGTAATCCTGAAGTACGTCAAATTACAAGTCAAATCGTTGGTGAAGGATTAGAAAGATATCTTCTTGAAAATCCAAACGACGCTAAATTAATCATTGAAAAAAGCTTAATGGCATCACGTGCAAGAATTGCAGCTAAAAAAGCTAGAGAAGCAACTAGAAGAAAATCACCATTAGATGCTCTTGGATTTGCATCTAAGCTTGCAGATTGCAGAAGTAAAGATCCTGCAGTATCTGAAATTTACATCGTCGAAGGTGACTCTGCGGGTGGATCTGCTAAACAAGGTAGAGAATCTGAATATCAAGCAATTCTACCACTCCGTGGTAAGGTATTAAACGTAGAAAAGGCTAGACTCGATAAAATATTAAATAACAAAGAAATTCTTTCACTTATCCAAGCATTAGGTACAGGTATTGGTGATGAATTTGAAGCTGAAAAATCTAGATATCATAAGGTCGTTATCATGACCGATGCTGATATCGATGGCGCGCATATTCGAACACTTCTTCTAACATTCTTCTTTAGATACATGAAGCCTTTAATTGACCTAGGTTATGTCTTTATTGCACAGCCACCACTATATAAAGTTCAAGCAGGAAAACGTGTTGAATATGTTTATACTGATGAAGCACTTCAAAAGATTCTTGCTGAAATGGGTGGACGTCCTGGTATACAAAGATACAAAGGTCTTGGGGAAATGAATCCTGAGCAGCTTTGGGAAACAACGATGGATCCTGAAAATAGAACACTTCTTCAAGTTTCACTTAAGGATGCTATGGATGCCGATCAGGTATTTAGCATGCTCATGGGTGAAGAGGTAGAACCAAGAAAAGCATTTATTCAAGAAAACGCAATTTATGCATCAAATATTGACGCATAGAAGGGAGATCAAAAATGGACAATAATATTAATGCAAACAATATATCAACAAAAACCACTGAAGGCTATGTAAAAGAAATTAACATATCCACAGAAATGAAGACCTCCTTTTTAAACTATGCAATGAGTGTTATCGTATCTCGTGCGCTTCCTGATATTAGAGATGGCCTAAAGCCAGTACAAAGACGTATTTTATACGCAATGAACGATTTAGGTATGTCAGCCGATAAGGCACATAAAAAATCAGCTAGAATCGTCGGGGAAGTTATCGGTAAGTATCACCCACATGGTGATTCATCGGTTTATGAAGCAATGGTTAGAATGGCACAGCCATTTAGCTATAGAATGCCTTTAATTGACGGACACGGGAACTTCGGTTCTGTAGATGGCGATGGTGCAGCAGCAATGCGTTACACCGAAGCTAGAATGTCAAAATTAGCGGGAGAGCTCGTTAGAGATCTAGAAAAAAATACCGTTGATTTCATTGATAACTACGATGGATCTGAACGTGAACCAAGTGTTTTACCTGCTAGATATCCAAATCTATTAGTGAATGGATCGACAGGAATTGCTGTTGGTATGGCTACAAACATTCCACCACATAACCTAGCTGAAGTCATTGATGGAATGATTGCCTACATGGATAATGAAGATATTACATCAACTGAATTGATGGAATATATCAAGGGTCCTGACTTTCCAACAGGTGGACAGGTTTTAGGTCTTACAGGACTTAGACAAGCCTATGAAACAGGTAAAGGCATCATTGCAGTTAGAGCAACTGCTGAGATTGTTACACACAAAAATAGAAATAGCATTATCGTTACTGCGATACCCTATCAAGTTAATAAAACAACATTGATTGAAAGAATTGCTGAAATTGCTAAGGAAAAAATAGTTGAAGGTATAACTGACCTAAGAGATGAGTCGAATCGTAAGGGAATGAGAATTGTCATTGAACTGAGAAGAGATATCAATCCACACGTCATGCTAAATAACCTTTATAAATATACTCAACTTCAACAATCGTTTGGTATCAATATGATTGCACTTGTCAAGGGTCAACCACAAATGGTAGCTCTTCGCGACATGCTTAAATTCTATCTTGAGCATCAAATTGAAGTTATCCAAAGAAGAACAGTATACGATCTAGAAAAAGCTGAAGCAAGACAACATATTTTAGATGGCTTAGTCATTGCGCTACATGATATCGATCATGCAATCGAAATCATCAAGGCATCAAAGACTGGTGAAGAAGCGAAGGAAGCATTAATCTTTGAATACAAGCTTACAGACATTCAAGCAAGAGCTATTCTTGATATGCGTCTCCAACGTTTAACAGGTCTTGAAATTGAAAAAATTGAAGCTGAGCTTACAGATCTAATTATCAGAATTAAAGACTATAAAGAGATAATTGCAAACCATGATAGAAAGCTTGAAATCATTAGAGAAGAGCTCATCCAAATTAGAGCACAATATAATGAACCAAGACTTTCAGAAATCAATTTACACGAAGATTTATCCATCGAAAATGAAGACTTAATTCCAGTCGAAGATGTCATCATTACGGTAACAAATAATGGATATATTAAGCGTATGAAAGTTGATCATTATAAGACTCAAAATCGTGGTGGTGTAGGGATGTCAGGAATCAAGGTTCATGAAGATGATTATGTCGAACATATTCTCATGACTTCAACCCATGATTTCCATTTATTCTTCACAAATAAAGGACGCGTTTATAAGATCAAAGGATATCAAATTCCTGAAGGTTCTAGACAGTCAAAAGGACTACCAATTGTTAACCTTTTAGACTTCGATAAGGATGAAACTTTAGCATCATTTACAAACGTTAAAAACTTTGAATCTGATGAGGAATTCCTAACATTCGTTACGAAAAAAGGTATCGTAAAAAGAACCCCAATTTCTGAATATCAAAACATTAGAACCAATGGTATCAACGCAATTAATTTAAGAGAAGACGATGAGTTATTGACCGTTTCCTTAACGGATGGCACGAAGGAAATTATCCTTGGAGCATCCAACGGGAAGGCAATTCGCTTCGATGAAAATGATGCACGTGCGATGGGTAGAACAACATCTGGTGTACGCGGAATGAGCCTAGGAGAACATGATGAAGTTGTAGGGGTTGCGATTGTTTCAAGCGACCAAGAAGAGATTCTTGTAATAACCGAAAAAGGCTTTGGTAAGCGAACTATCGTAGAAGAGTATAGACGTCAAATCCGCGGTGGTAAGGGTGTTAAGACCGTCAATGTCACAGATAAGAATGGTCGTTTATCAACACTTAGAACTGTATCAGATGATCAAGATTTAATTGTTGTATCTGATAAGGGAGTTGTGATTCGTACACACGTTGATCAAATCTCACAAACCAAGCGCGCGACCCAAGGCGTAAGAATTATTAGACTTCGTCCTGATCATAAAGTCTCAACAATTGCTCTTGTACCAAGAGCTGAAGAGATTGAATTAGATGGCGCTGATGAGCATCAATTTGTTCAAGAAACACTCAATGTTTTAGAACAAAAGAAAGTACTCGGAGTTGTTGATTTAGCACCTGAAGAAATCGAAGATGAGCAGGAAGAAATCATTACTGCAGAAAGCCTGTTTGACGAGTAAAAAAAAATAAACAAAACGCATCCAATTTAGGATGCGTTTTTTACTTGAAGTGGTTAGTGTTTTATATATGTTTTTTTAATATAATCTAATACAAATTCATGAAGTGAAATTTTATAATCATCCTCTATTAAATCAGTAAATTTAGCAATCTTTTTTTCGTTGTTTTCTGCATACAATGTAGCATAGCATCTGAAGACACTTTCTTCATATTTTTTAATGTTTCCCAGCTTATGATATGCAAGGGATAAAAAGTAATAAAAGTACTCTAATAAATAATAAACCTTGAGTCTTGTACTTAACTCTATTCCCTGATTGCACAATCTAATCACTTCGTTATAATTTTCGTTAATACCTTCATATTGAGATAACCTTTGGAGGCATAATAAGACAACCTGTTCACTATGTCCACTGACAATAAGATTTGGTTGACTGATATATAATTTTAATCGTTCAGCAATCAACTCTTTTTCAGTAAATTTGCTCATGCTCAATAGCGTGCTTAAGATCATAATTTCTGCATTGGAAAGCATTCTACTTTTAAGTATATTAGGGAAATCAATAAGCTTAATTGTTTTTTCAAGAAAGACATCATCACTGATAATTTTTTTATACATCTCAAGCATATTGACTGTGTGTGTATAATAAAGTCTATTTACATCATCAATAATATATTTACCTTTTATTTGTTTATTATATTCTTCTGCTGCATTAAAGTCTCTATTAGCCACAGCATTATAAAAATTAGTAATCAGTGTGGTTTCATTTATTCTTTCCGATTCAAAATCCCAAATAACGTATTCAGGCTTAAAGCCTAATCTTCTGGATAATTGATTAATGATATCCTGAGGAATATCACATTCACCCTTTAAATATCTTCGAAATTGGCGAATAGAAACAATCCCAGTAACAAAAGTCTCTTGAGTCATATTGCGTTCATATCTTAGCTTGTCGAAGTAAAGTGATAACTCTTTTGAATAGGTTGCTTCCATTTTTTTTATTCTCCTGCACGATGGGACAGATTTGCCCTACACAAATCGTCTTTTTTGTTTTATTCTATAGATGGGGGGGATACCAATGTTTAACAAAAATCGAATTTTATTCAAGTTTAACGATGTATTTATGCCTGATATTATAACGAGTAATGATCGCATTCGAATATCAAGTATAAGCATAGAAAAAAACGAGGACAAAATTGCAGAGATTGATGTTATGGTAAATCAAGAAAAGGGAGTCCAAAAAGACTAACAACTATATTTTAGCACATGGGGGGGTTAAAATATAGTTCTTGATTTAACAAAATTGCAAATCAGTATGTGTTTTACCTGATTTTTGATTTCAAGCCTTTTATTGTAGAAATAGATTTGCTATTGTTTGATTTCCAAGTAATCCATATTTTCTTCAGGGTTTTTGAATCGAGAGATAAAAAGGATCCTAACATATTCGTCCATAATGTTAGCACCTCATTACTAAATGAGGTATAATATGGAGTATATCAACGAGAGAAAAAAAAGGGGGGGTATCTTGGAAACTCAAAACCAATGGCGAATCTATTATATCTATATAGGCTCTTTTTTTATCTTAAACATCCTAAACACCTATATGTTAACAATTCAAGCATTCAATCGCTATATAGCTCCCTTTAAGCATACATTTACAGGAGAAATTAACGCTATTTTAGGTAATTTTTCGGTTTTATTCTTTATTATACTTATCTCGTTTCTTATTATTAAAAAAGCCAAATCAAGAATGCTATTTCTTTTGGTCGTAACCTTTTTCTTAAATTTGTTTATTTTCTCTATGGGAGTTTTTAATCTGTTTTTTGGAACTGCCTTTTCACTTCCTGCATCAACAATATTTAACAACCCAAGTGATGGATTTGCTATGGGGACCTTTTTAAATGCCCTATTAGAGCTTGTTACCTATGCTAGAATCATTGTATTTTGGCCATTTATTATCTTATTAACACTGTATATACTGTCCGATCGTAAAGCACTATCCAAAACAACGTTTAAAATCAAGATTGAGAAATTCGTCTCAGGGACTTTACTTGTTATGCTAATGCTTTTCATCGCTATCTTCTCATATTATGAGCAGTATAAAAAAACATTACCTCTAAATTCTGCAAAAAGTACATTCGCAGTTCAAAATCTAGGTGTCTATCCATACTACCTTGGTGAATTTTTCGGACAACCATTTGATTTAGATCTCCAAAAACTATTAGATCTCCAAGAGGAAGAGGACTTAGCTGCTGCATATCAAGAGTATAATAAAAATCAATCATCATACATAAATTTCTTCGATTCGCTCACATATTCCAATCGATTGACGATGAATCAAGCAGTTGAAAACATATTTATTGACCCTTCTATATCCAATGGAGATTCGCTCCACGGTATTTTAGAGGGCAGAAATTTAGTTTTAATCCATTTAGAATCCTTAAACACATTCTTACTTCAGCAACCTGATACAAATGAGAGACTTGTTTTTATGAATCAGCTTTTATCTCAATCCTTCGTTTTTAATAATTTCTACAATAATGTTGGTATGGGTGTTAGTTCAGATGGTGAATTATCGATATTAACTGGCTTATATCCTATGGGTGACCGTACTTTATACTGGGAATTTGACAAAATTGACTATCAACTCAATTCAATAACCGGCTATTTCAATCAAGAAGGATATCACACTGAAGCTATACACGGAGATAACCAAAAATTCTACAATCGCGATCAAGTTTATCCTGAAATGTATGGATTTGATAATTTTTATTCATTAGAGAATTTTGTAGAAGATGGCTATGATGTTAAAGAGGGCTATCTCTACGATAGTACGAATAATTTGCGGCATGTTAGCCCTTGGATATCAGATTATCATTTAGCGGACTATACCTTTGAGTTTGGAACATCATTAGTCAATGAAGGAAAGCCGTTTATGCTCTTTTCATTAACAATGATGCCTCACACTCCGTATGAGTTTGATCCAAACGGATACAGAGTAGATATTTTTCCTCAATTTAATAATCAAATTAGCGGATTAACGATGCGATATATCAATTATGTTGATTATGTTGATGATGTACTAAAGAGATTTTTTATAAGCGAAACGGGAGTTGATCAAACACTTGATCACACTGTTTATGTCTTTTACAGCGATCATGGCTCTGGCATCAAAAATGGAGACTTAGACATTCTCTTCAATCGACAATTAAGCGTGCTTGAGACTAGAAAAATGCTACAACAAGTTCCAGCATGGATTTATGTTCCAGGGGATGAATATATTAACTATGGTGACTATCAGATTCGAAAGGGTTTAATTACTGGAGAACAAAATCTCGTTAGAAGCCAAGTAGACCTTTATCGAACAATGATTGAACTATTTAATTTACCTGTAGGAAAAAATGCCTATTATGGAGTGCATGGAATGAGTACTGAACCAACCTTCGCTCTAGATAATAGATTATTAGATGTCGTTACGGATCAATATTTTGCATCAATGAGAAACCCAAATAAAGTATTCCCTGAAGAAGCGGATATGACAGAAGTAGAATACCAATACATTTTAAGGTTTAAGCAACTATCAGATATTATCGTTTCAAAGGGTGATATGCAAAAGACCATAGATGATGCAATCCAACGTATATATGGGTGAGTAGATGAACGTAAGAAGAATAAACATATATTATATACTAACAACTATCTATATCATTGCCTCTATAGTTTTAGGTGTCATATTAAATAATGGACTTGTTATTTTCCTAGGCTGGAATATTTTGCTGGCAACTATCGTCTACCTACTCTCAGAGGCTTACGTTTATTTGTATAAGAAAAAAACTAAGAAATTATACTTAGCATTTGTTTTAATTATATATGTGCTTTTCTTTCCCAATACACTTTATGTGCTAACTGATTATATCCATTTGGAAAATTATAATTTCTTTACGAATTATCCAAATGTTTATGAGATGATTATTAAAGATTGGGTTGTGTTCATGCAAATAACAATAGGTGCACTATATGCTGCAAAGCTAGGTATAGCATCCATAAAAAAACTTGAAACATACATTTTAAAATACAAAATACAATATAAAATTTTAGTTCTTTCATCCTTATTTTTACTTTCATCCTTAGGTATTTTCATAGGCAGATTTTTAAGGTTTAATTCATGGCAGATCTTAGATATATTTTCTATCATAAGTGGGGTATTTACTCATCTAGGATTTGCACTATTATTTATTCTTATTTTCTTTATTCTTCATTGGGTATCATATTTCGTTTTCTCACACGAAGACAAAATTAGTTTATAATAAAAGTATATTAACTTTGGAGGTTATCATGCGCGTTTTAGTAGTAGGTGGAGCTGGATATATTGGATCTCACACTGTATATGAATTAATCAAGGATCATCAGGAAGTTATCATACTCGATAACCTATCATCAGGGTATATGGAGTTAGTTCATCCAGAGGCGAAATTTTATAAGGGTGACATCAGAAATAAAGAGGATATTGCATCAGTTTTTAAGCAGGAAAAAATTGATGTTGTGATGCATTTCGCAGCTAAAATTGTAGTACCTGAATCAGTAAAAGAACCTCTTGAATATTATCATAATAATGTCGAAGGAGTTCGCACATTACTTGAAGTGATGAATGAATATAATGTCAAAAAACTAGTGTTCTCATCTACAGCTGCAGTTTATGGTGAAGCAAGTGGTGTATGCAAGGAAACAGATATTACGAAGCCAATCAATCCATACGGAGAAACAAAGCTTGCTACTGAAAAGATGATTCAATGGGTTGCTAATGCACATGGATTTAACTATGTAATATTTAGATACTTCAATGTTGCAGGAGCTGATAAATCATTAAAAATCGGATTAATGAAAGATCAATTAACACATTTAATACCTGTCGCTATACAAGGCATTATTGGTTTAAGAGACCATTTGACAATATACGGCAATGACTATCCAACCAAGGATGGAACATGCATTAGAGACTATATACATGTCTCTGATCTAGCATATGCACATGTTCTTGGAGCAAGATATTTAAATGGTGGTGGAAAATCTGAGATTATGAATTTAGGATCAAATAGCGGCTATACAGTTTTAGAAGTAGCAAAAGCAGTGAATGAAATCGCTCCACTTAAATACATTATTGGACCTCGTAGAGATGGAGATCCAGCCGAGCTAATTGCATCCAATGATAAGGCAAGAAACATATTAAAATGGATACCTAAGTACACGTTAAAAGATATAGTCCTTTCTGACTATAATTACCGTAAAAAAATATCAAATAGATAATAAAAAAAGCCGATTTTGATTATGCAAAATCGGCTTATCATATTTAAAAATTAGTTTATATAAAATAGTGTAATAGCGATAATACCCACGATCAAGCAGTAAACTGAAAAGTAAATTAAGTTTTTTACTTTGACGTAATTATATAAAAGTTTAACAGCTAATAAACTGAATATAAAGCTCATTATAAATGCTAATGTATAGCCTATATAATGTATTGGTTCACTGGTGTTAAAGGCTTCATAAAGCCCTAATAAAGAAACAGGAACGGAAACAACCAAGTAGCTTAAGAACGAGAACTTCAACACTTTTTTAAGTTCGATCTTCTGCATTAATCCACCTGTCATCGTTATCCCACTTCTTGAAATTCCAGGGAATATTGCAAACATTTGGAACGCACCAATGATTAAAGCATTTTTCCATGATACCTCATTTTTCCATTGAATATCCTTTAGTTTATAAATGTAAAATAATAGAAGCGAAGTAAGTATCAATGCGAAGCCAATTGAGAGTAAATCGCTTGGCAAATAATCCTTGAAAAAGAACCCAAAAATTCCAATTGGAAGGACTGCAATAATTAGCTTGCTTACGTATACAAAATCCTCTCTTCCGGTCTCATCTTTTCTTATCAAATAACACCAAGTACCCTTGATAAGTTGCCCCACATCTTTTCTAAAAAAATAGAGTAGAGCTAAGAAGGATCCCGTATTCGTTATCATTAGGAAAACGGTTAAATTTGTTAAATCCATTTGAAATAGATGACTAAAGAGTGTAAGGTGTCCGCTGCTGGATACTGGAAAAATTTCAGTTATTCCCTGAATGATTCCGAGTACTATATATTTAATTATTTCTATAATTTGTTCCATATGATCACCGACTTTATTATAGCATATTAATTCAATCAAAATATGTTAAAATATAAACAATCCATTTCTTTTATTATCTTTGAAGTTATCATGAAATGCATTATGTATAAATTGGTCTATAATAAAATTAAGTCTTCGCACAAGGAGCAAAAATGAAACAAATTATAAAAATCATTAAAGGATCGTTTGTTGGCATGGGAAGCATTCTTCCTGGAATTAGCGGTTCAATGATTGCTGCAATTTTAAAAATATATCAAGAACTTATAACTGCCTTAAATGATTTTACCAAGCATCCATTAAAGGCATTAAAAAGTGTTTGGGAATACATTGTTGGAGTCATCATCGGACTAGGCTTAGGATTCTTATTTATTAAGATATTTCTAGACGCATTACCTATACCTTTTACACTTCTTTTTATAGGATTTATTCTAGGAGCAATTCCTGGGATTATTAAAGAACTCAAATCAGAAAGATATCGCTTTTCACACTTTTTAGTCATGATTTTAATGATGCTAATGATGATAGGATTTCTTTTCATTCAAGAAGGAAGTTCTTCAACTAATTCATGGATATATTATGTTGTTATCTTTTTCATAGGAGTTATATTTGCAGCAGCATTAATCACACCTGGATTAAGTGGAGCAACCATGCTTCTTGCACTTGGATTTTTCCAAATATTAATCGATCTTGGTGATGATATTATTCGCGCATTTTTAACACTTAATTTTACTGAGATTGCACCATATATTCCCATGCTTTTACTCCTTATTTTAGGAGCTGTAGTTGGACTCATTGGAATGGGGAAAATAATGTATCAATTACTTATACACTTTAAGTCTCATTTCTATTTTGGCGTTTTAGGAATTGTCATTATTTCACCATTTAATATCTTATTCACACTTCAGCAAAACACTGATGAAAATGTATTCAACACAGATTGGTACATTTGGTTACTCGGAGCACTATTCTTCGTATTAGGTTTGTTCTTAACACATATCATTACCGTAAAGGGTCAAAAAGTGGAGGAAGTCATATGATTAAAAAAGCAGTCATTCCAGCAGCAGGGTACGGCACAAGATTTTTACCGATCACTAAAGCATTACCAAAGGAACTATTACCAATTATTGATCACCCAACGATTGAATACATCGTGAGTGAAGCAATCGACGCAGGAATCACTGACATCTTACTGATTGTCAGTGCGAACAAAAATGCAATCATCGACTACTTCGACTACAATATGGAGCTAGAAACCATACTTTTATCTAAAAACAGACATTACGAATATGGACTCGTTAGAAATATCGCAGTTGGTGCGAATATACATTATATAAGACAAAGAGAACAATTAGGTTTAGGTCATGCAGTTTTACAGGCTGAAACATTTGTTAATGGTGAACCATTTGCAGTTCTTTTAGGCGATGATATGTATGTCGGTAAGGATAAACCCGCGATTAAGCAGCTTGTTGATGTTTATGAAAAGGTAAATGCATCCGTTTTAGGAACCATGGAGGTTGAACTTAAAAATACCTCTAAATATGGCATCTGTATTCCAAAAGAAAACCAAAAAGGTCCAATCATTGAATTAAAAGGCGTTATTGAAAAGCCAAAAGTTGAAGAAGCTCCATCTAGAAGCGCAATCGGTGGACGTTACATTCTTACACCAGGGATATTTGATTATTTAAAAAATCAACCAAAGGGTGCAGGAAATGAAATTCAATTAACAGACGCAATTCTAAGAATGATGGCTACAGAAAAAGTATATTCCTATGATATTCAAGGGAAAAGATATGATGTAGGTAATAAAATTGACTACGTAGAAGCGATTTTAGACTTTGGTCTTCAAAAAGAAGAGCTTAAAGATGATCTTCAAAAACTGATCAATAGTAAAGCCAAGTAATCCTATATATCATCTTTACATTTATAATTAAAACGCATATAATATAGGTAACACGTAAAAGAGAATAGTAATTATCTTCGTTAGTTTAGAGAAATCACGGTTGGTGAAAGTGATTTAATGAAAATAATGAATCTACTCTTTAGTGATGCTAATCACATCCGCATGTCTGCGTTATAGACTTTTGAGGGCTAGAATTATTTCTAGAACTAAGGTGGTACCGCGTCAATCGACGTCCTTAGATATGTATATCTAGGGACTTTTTATATTTTAAGGAGGAAAAGGAAATGTTAGATTTAAAGTATGTAACTGAAAATGTTGAAGAGGTTATAAAAAAATTATCCAAAAGAAATGGAGATTTTTCATACCTAAGAGAGTTGGTCACACTACAAGACCAAAGAAAACAAGTCATTGTTGATGTTGAATCAAAAAAAGCACTCAGAAATGAAGCCTCTAAAAAAATTGGTGAGCTAAAAAGAAATAAACAGGATGCAACATCTGTACTTAACGACGTTGCTCATTTAGGGGATGACATAAAAGCACTAGATGAAGAACTTAACATCATTGAAGAAAAGATATTCAACATTTTAGCGATTACGCCAAATATTCCTCATGAAACTACTCCAATTGGTAAAGATGAATCTGCAAATGTTGAGATTAAAAAGGTTGGATCTCCTAGAGTTTTTAACTTTAAGATAAAGGATCACACCGAGCTTGGTGAAAAGCTAAACATTCTTGACTTCGAAAGAGCTACGAAAATCACAGGCACACGCTTTGTTGTTGATAAAGGACTTGGTGCGAGATTAGAAAGATCCTTAATTCAATGGATGATGGACCTTCACGCACACGAGCATAATTATATAGAAATAATCCCTCCTTTCATCGTTAATGAAAAGAGTATGTTTGCTACGGGTCAATTTCCTAAGTTTAAAGATGAAGCATTCAAGGTTGTCGCTGGAGATAATGCATGGTATTTAAATCCTACTGCAGAAGTACCAACTATTAACCTTCATCGTGATGAAATTATTGATGGGGACTTGCTACCATTTAATTATTGTGCCTTCACAACAGCATTTCGTGCTGAAGCTGGTTCTGCAGGTAGAGATACAAGAGGTATTTTAAGACAACACCAATTCAATAAAGTTGAGTTAATCAAATTTACAAAGCCTGAGGATTCCTATGCAGAATTAGAAAAAATGCTTCTTAATTCAGAGGAAGTACTAAAAAGACTAGGACTACCTTATCGCGTTGTTGCTCTATCTACAGGTGACATGGGCTTTGGTATGGCAAAGACATTTGATATAGAAGTATGGCTTCCTGGACAAAATATGTATCGTGAGATTGGATCTATTTCAAATGCTGAAGATTTCCAAGCGCGTCGTGCAAATATCCGATTCAAGAGAACTAAGGATAGCAAGACAGAATACGTCCATACACTCAATGGATCTGGTTTAGCAATTGGTCGTACAATGATTGCTATCATAGAAAATTACCAAAATGAGGATGGAACAATTACCATTCCAGAAGTACTAGTGCCCTACATGAAAGTCAATATCATTCGATAACACAATTTCACATTAAAAAACCATAGACTTCACATAACAATTTGCTATGATATAAGTACTTCTATTTTTTCTCTCTATTTTTTCTATATGATATAATAAGTGTGCTGATGCACGCTTATTTTACTAATAAAGGGGTGTACGAATGAAAATATATTATGTTGAAGATGAAAAAGACTTATCAGAGATTATCAGAAAGTATCTAAGCAGAGAAGGTTATGAAACAACTGTCTTCTATAGTGGCGAAGAAGCAATGAAGCATATTAATGACACTGTAGATTTGTGGATACTAGATATTATGCTGACTGGAGAAATCAATGGTTACGATTTAATTAAAGCGTTAAAGGAAAACAATAGTCAATCAGCTGTTATTTTTACTTCGGCCAGAGATCAGGATTTAGATAAGATTATGGGACTTGAGTTAGGTAGTGATGATTATCTAGCTAAACCCTATTCACCAAGAGAATTGATACTTAGAGTCAAGTCAGTCTTAAAGAGACATTTCAACTCGCAAACTTCAGAAATTGTAAACTATGCAAATTATGAAATCAATATTACGAGAAGAGAAATTAAGTATCATGGAGAATTGATTGATCTTACCAACAAAGAGTTTGAGCTTCTTCTATTCTTTTTGAAAAATATGAACACAGCATATGGAAGAGAAGAAATTTTAAAGCACGTTTGGGGAGAAAATTATTATGGTAGCGACCGCGTTGTCGATGACCTACTCCGTCGCTTAAGACACAAAATGCCTGATTTAAAGATTGAAACCATTTACGGATTTGGTTACAGGTTGTTATGAAAGAGATTAAGTTAACAACACAACTCAATCTAATTTTTACGATTGTGACGCTGTTAACCAGTCTCATTTTTATCGTTGCATTCAATCGAGTACTTGCAAATTTAAGAGTTGAACAAAATAAACTTCAACTATTTGAATATTTACAGGAGGTTAGCGATAATCTCGATAATCCTGCTGGAAGTAGCTACAACGGTTATATTATCGTTAATGCAAATATTGTAGTTAAAAGCAACAATATTGATATTCTTGAAGGAAATTATACAGCACAAACTCTATACAACAAATTAAGAGTTATTCCAGGTGGTACATATGATGAAATCATTAGTGGAACTAACTTTTATTATCAAATTGAAAGAAGACCAGGAAATAGTGCCATCATCGTATTTACATCTGAAGCCTATTTAGATGTTATCGGAAACTCATTTTCCGCATTAGTTAGAGCAAGCTTTATCGCATTGGTATTACTAGGAAATTTAATCATTCTAATGTGGTCCAGAATCACCGTCTTACGCGTGAAAAGACTTCAGGGAGAGGTTCAACTGTTATCTAGAACCAATTACCGAGTTCCAATTGAAATCGATGGAAACGATGAAATTACTGATCTCGCTTTAACGATAGAAAAGATGAGACAAGAAATTCAATATTCAGAAAAATCAAAACAAGAAATGCTTCAAAACATTTCACATGATTTTAAAACACCAATTGCAGTTATCCAATCCTATGCGGAAGCGATAGCAGATGGAGTTTCTGATGTTAGCGAAGCTGAGGTTATTATTAAACAAGCAGAACTACTCAATCAAAAGGTTAAACAACTTTTAGAATTAAACAAACTTGAATATTTAAAGGATCAAAATGAATTTGAAACAGTTGTAATCAAGGATGTTATTATTAATATTGTGAATAATCAAAAGTATAGAACACCAATTGATTTTAAGCTAGATCTAGATGACTCAACTTATTTTGGTGTCAAAGAAAATTTTTATACAGCATTTTCAAATATTATTGACAATGCAATTCGCTATGCAAAAACAAAAATCATTATTACATTGAAAAATAAAAAACTCACCTTCTATAACGATGGTGAGCGAATTAGTGAAAAATTTATCGAACAATTATTTAAGCCCTATGAAAAAGGTAGAAATGGCCAGTTTGGGCTGGGAATGAGCATTGTTCAAAAAACATGTGCACATTTCAATCTATTACTTAAGGTTGAAAATGTTGATCAAGGTGTTATGTTTACAATAGAGCCTCTTTAATTAAGCGGGCTCTTTCTTTATAATCATCTGGACTTAAATTACCTGTATTATTCTTCAACTGAAATGAAACCTCTTCCTTAACATAACGTGGAATTAAATGTAGATGGAAATGAAATACGGTTTGACCCGCAACCTCACCATTATTGCTTAAAATGTTTAATCCTTCAACATTGAATGCCTTTTGAATAGCTCTAGCCACCTTTGTAGCAACAGCAAAAAGATGAGCAGCTACGTCTTCTGGAACGTCGAAAATTGTTGGATATAATGCTTTTGAAACGACTAAGGTATGTCCTTTTGTAGCTTGTGAAATATCAAGAAATGCAGCAACCAAATCATCCTCATAAACGAAGTGTGCGGGAATTTCTCTCGCAATAATTTTTGAAAATATAGTAGGCATAGTTATACCCCCTTCTTGGCTTTATTCTATCATAATTTGATTGAAAACTACCATAAAAAATGATATAATCACTTACGTATGTAGGAGGAATTATATATGAAAAAAATACCAGTAGGTATATCAGGACGTCATCTTCATTTAACGAAGGAGCATTTGGAAACACTTTTTGGTCCAGGATATGAGCTCACAGTGATGAAAGAACTTACTCAACCAGGTCAATATGCAGCAGAAGAAAAGGTTGATGTGATCAGTCCAGATGGAAAATTATTAGCAGGTGTACGTATTTTAGGGCCAGTTCGCCCAGCATCCCAAGTTGAAATTTCAAAGAGTGATGCACTTCGTTTTAAGTTTGTTGCTCCAGTGAGATCTTCAGGTGATGTCAAGGGATCTGGTGCTGCAACTCTAGTTGGACCTAAAGGTCAAGTTAAGATTGAAGAGGGTGTCATTATTGCTGATCGCCATATTCACTTTTCACCAGAAGAAGCAATTCAATTTGGTGTTGTTGATCGTCAGGTTGTTAGTCTTAAAATCGGGGGAATCAAGGCAGGTATTTTAGACAATGTATTATGCCGTGTTCATCCACAATTTAGATTGGATTGTCATTTAGATACAGATGATGGCAGTGCATTTATGCTGAACACTGGTGATATGGTTGAGCTTGTCAAATCATACACGATTAACGAATAGTGCCTGCATAGGCACTTTTTTACCTTAGGAGGTAACCCTTGAAAAAATTAGCGAAACAACAGGTTTTCAAGGATCCATTGTATGGATTTATCCATGTGGATTATGAATTGATTAGAAAAATTATTGACTCAGCCCTATTTCAAAGACTTAGAAGAGTGCGTCAATTAAGTGGCGTTCAAATGGTTTTTCACGGTGCAGAGCATTCAAGGTTTTCTCATAGCTTAGGTGTATATGAAATTGCAAATCGCTTTTTAACGGTTTCTGATATTCAAAATGCACTTTCTGAAAGAGATAAGCTTGTATTTTTAAGCGCTGCATTGTTACATGATATTGGACATGGTGCCTATTCTCATGCATTTGAGGATGTATTTGGTGTCAATCATGAAAAGATTGGTGCTGCTTTAATTATGCATGACGAAGAGGTCTATCAAGCGCTTAGTTCAATTGATAAGGAGTTTGCATCTGATGTAGCTTCTATCATTATGAAAAAAAAGAAATTTCCATTAATCGAACAATTGATATCAAGTCAACTTGATGTTGATCGTTTGGACTACCTAGAAAGAGATGCATATTTCACTGGAGCTGCATATGGTCATATTGATGTTGATCGTCTAATCCGTGTTTTATATATTAAAAATGGGCAGGTTGTATTTAAGCTTTCTGGTATTCATGCCATTGAAAATTACTTAATTGCTAGATATCATATGTACTGGCAAGTTTATTATCATCCTGTAGCAAGAGCCTATGAGGTCGTTTTAGAAAAAATCTATAAGCGAGTCAAGGATTTATTACTTGCAGGGTTTGAATTCAAGGGTAATGTTGAACCGCTTCAAAAGGTGATGGAAGATCCATCAAATTTGGATAGCTATATTGAAATTGATGATTTTTATATTAACGGTTTAATATTGAGCTTTAGAAACTCAAAGGATGAGATCCTTAAATCCCTAGCTAATGATTTTTTAAATCGTAAGATATGGGGTTATTTGAATGACACCGAAGAAAATCAAGAAAAAATAAACGAAATCAAAAAACAATATTCTAAGGACGAATTAAAATATTATACTTCTCATCGCACTGTACATAATTCTACGTATAATGACGATGGTGAAGGTTTTGGTGATAAAATCTACATTCTATTAGAAAATGGAAAAATATCAACATTGAAGGAACAATCCAAAATCATTGAAAGTTTAATGCTTAGTGGAACAAAAACAGATCCTAAGTTTTTCTATAAAAAGAAATGAGACCTAAAGTTTTTGTTGTTGAAGGCAGAAATGATGCCAATCGATTAAAAAGAATATTTCCAGATGTCGCTGTTGTAACAACCAACGGCAGTGCAATCAATATTGAAGCCGTAGAATTATTGAAGGAATTGGATGCTACACATGATATTATTTTATTTCTAGACCCTGATCATGCTGGAGAAAGAATTAGAAGACTACTATCTAAACAAGTCAAAAATATCTACCATGCATTTTTAGATAAAGAGGTCGCCTACAGTAAAAACAGAAAAAAAATAGGTATAGAACATGCATCAGAAAAAGATATATTAGAGGCACTTAAGGATATAAAAATTGTCTCTCATGAGTCAAAAAGTGATATCACACATACATTTTTATATGATATGAGATTAACCGGAAATAAAGATAGTAAAAGCTTAAGAGAAAAGCTTTCCAAGGATTTAAAAATTGGATATGTGAATGGTAAAACATTATATCATCGATTAAGAATGTTTGATATTTGCCAAAAAGAAGTGATAGAGGTACTCAAGTGAACCATCAAGCAAAAAAGAAGTTCGGACAAAATTTTTTAAGAGATAAAAATCTATTAATGAAAATTGTTCGAGAATCAAACATTGCGAATCAATTTGTAATCGAGGTAGGTCCAGGGCAGGGTGCCCTAACTACCTTTTTGGCTACTTCAGCTAAAAAGGTGATTGCATATGAAATTGATGAATCTTTAAAGCCAATCTTAAATGAACTTGAAAGCAAGCACGAGAATTTAGAAATCATCTACCAGGATTTTCTAACAGCTGATTTATCCCTATACAAAGAGGATATCCATGTAGTTGCTAACGTTCCCTACTACATTACTACACCTATTTTATTTAAGCTTCTTGAAACAAAAAATATAAAAACAGCTTCTTTGATGATTCAAAAGGAAGTATGCGAAAGACTTTTAGCAAGTCCCAATAATAAAGAATATAATGCATTATCAATCATTCTTCAATATCATGCTGATGCATCTAAAATGATGGATGTGAAAAGACATATGTTTTACCCAGTCCCTAATGTAGATAGCGCGGTTATTCGTATTGTCAAAAGAAGTAAACCCTTAATTGAACCGGAAAAAGAAAAATTATTTATTCGCATGGTTAAGGAAGCCTTCACTCAAAAAAGAAAGACTTTAGTCAATAACTGGCACCAAGGCTTTCAAGTGCCTAAGGAAGAACTTGAATCTTTTTTAGTTGAAAATGGCTATAGTACAAATGTTCGAGCAGAAGCGTTAACAATTCAAGATTTCATCAAGCTCACTGGAGTGTGGAAATATGATTAAAGAAATAGCTTATGCAAAAATTAATTTATTGCTCGATGTTGAAAAGAAAAGAACTGATGGGTTTCATGATTTAAAAATGATTATGATCCCTATTGAACTTCATGACACTTTGACTTTTGAAAATCATCAGGATATTGTTTTAGATTCAAATATTGAAATTGAAAATAATTCAGTTATTCGAACAGCGAACCTAATGAAAGAAAAATATAATGTCAAGGATGGTGCGAAAATTGTACTTAACAAGACAATACCTATGGGGGCTGGTCTAGGCGGTGGTTCTGCAGATATAGCAGCAACCATTCGAGGCTTAAATATCCTTTGGAATCTGAATTTAAAGGATACCGAAATGGAAGATTTAGCCTTAAGTCTTGGTTCAGATACATTATTTTGTTTATATAATAAACCAGCATTCGTTTATGGACGTGGGGAAAATATACTATATATTGAATCACCAAACATCGAATCAATCTATCTTTTCCCATCATCAATCAACGTTTCCACGAAAAAGGTTTTTCAAAATCATCGCACAAAACACAATCCAAGAAGGTTTAATCGTTTATTTATCAACTATTTAAATGAGAAATACGATCATTTTTTTAAAAAGACATATAATCATCTTCTGAAAACCACACTAAAATGCTATCCCGAACTGAGAAAACAATATAAAGACATCAAACGTATTGACCGAAGCGCATTCATGACAGGCAGTGGTTCAACATTTTATATATTATCATTTAGCAAAAATGATGAACAATTGAGTGAAAAAATTCTCAAATCCGGGCTTGAAACAATCAAAACAAAGCCAAAAGCGTAAAAAAACTTTAATATATTCATTGAGTATGCTATAATTTATTTATAAATAAAGGACGTCTTGGAGGGCAAAATGAAGATTACTGATGTAAGAGTAAAACTTGTTAGCAGCGAAAGCAGACTTAGGGGAGTAGCAACCATTACTTTCGACGAAAGTTTTGTTGTGCATGACATTCGTATCATTGAAGGCGAAAACGGCATTTTTGTAGCGATGCCTAGCAAGAAGACACCAAACGGAACCTTCAGAGATATTGCTCACCCAATTCATGGCGAGATGCGTAAAGTGATTGAAGATGCAATTGTTGTTGCATATAATGAAGCACTTGCTAACCCATCTTCAACTGATGAAGAATAGACTGACTTAAGTGAAAAATGAATGAATAAAAATCTTTTTTGTACATCCGTGCAAAAAGATTTTTTTTTGAGGAAAAACCGTTAAAATAGATGTCTTTTCATGTATAATGAAAACGAGAGAAATCGAAGGAGTAGTGAATTACATGTCAATTGTTGATGGAAAGAAAGTTAAGTTATTTGCATTAAACTCAAACAGAGCATTAGCAGAGGAAGTTGCAAAGGCTTCGAACATTGAACTCAGTTCAGCAGAAGTCGTTAGATTTGCAGATGGAGAAATATCTGTAAATATTGAGGATAGTGTGCGTGGACACGATGTATTTGTTATACAATCGACTTCAGCTCCAGCGAACGAGCATGTTATGGAATTATTGATTATGGTAGATGCTCTTAAGAGAGCTTCAGCAAAAACAATAACTGTTTTAATGCCATACTATGGATATTCAAGACAGGATAGAAAAGCAAAATCAAGACAACCTATAACTGCGAAATTGATTGCAGATATGCTACAGGTTGCAGGCACAGATCGTGTAATCTGTATTGATTTACATGCAGCCCAGATTCAAGGATTCTTTAATATTCCTATCGATAATTTTCCTGCATCACCTTTATTAGCTGACTATTTTTTATACACCAAAAAATTAAGCAACGTCGTTGTTGTTTCACCAGATCACGGTGGAGTAACTCGCGCAAGAATATTTGCTCGTATTTTAGATGCACCATTAGCTATTATTGATAAGCGTCGTCCTGAACCTAATAAGGCAGAAGTTCAAAATATTATTGGGGATGTTGCGGGTAAAGTTGCAATTATGGTTGATGATATTATCGATACTGCTGGAACCTTAGTTGCAGCTGCTCAAGCATTAATCGAGGCAGGTGCTGTAAAAGTATATGCCGCAGCAACTCATGCAGTCTTTTCTGGACCTGCAATTGAAAGACTGAATGAATCAGTTATTTGTGAAGTTGTTGTTACAGATACAATCCAGTTACCAGCAGAAAAGAAATCACCAAAAATTACACAGCTTTCGATTGGACCATTATTAGGACAATCGATTCTACATATTGTTAAAGATGAACCAATAAGCCAAATTTTCGACAAAATCACCCATCACGAGAAGGATGTATGAAACTTGTAGTAGGGTTAGGTAATCCGGGATTAAAATACCAAAAAACAAGACACAATATAGGCTTTATGGTCATCGATGAAGTGCTAAGAGTTACAGGTGAACAAGCAAAGTTCGATTCTAAATTTAATGCTGAAGTAGCAATTCTAAATATGAATGGTAAGAAGGTATGTTTTGCAAAGCCTTCAACATTTATGAATTTATCAGGAGAAGCGATTTCAAAAATAATGAAATATTATGATATAGCGATTGAGGATTTACTAGTCATTGTTGATGATGTCAATTTAGATACTGGTAAGCTTAGATTGAGAGAAACTGGTGGACACGGCGGACACAACGGATTAAGAAATATCATCGGATTAATTCACACAGAGGATTTTAAACGTGTGAGAATCGGTATTGATAACAATCCCATCATGCCACTTGATCAATATGTTCTTGGTCAATTCACACAAGATCAATTATCCATTTTGCATAAGGCAATCCTTCAATCAACTGAAATTATTGATTTATTCATTCAAGATGTATCCTATAAGGATATTATGACAAAGTATAATACCCAAACGTAGGTTTGGGTTTTACTATCTAGGTAGGCAAAATGATAGAATTTTTACGAGACAAGCCCAACTTAAAAAAAGTGATTCAAAAAACATCGAAGCCGATGTTTTTTAAGTCTTCAAATGACACGTATAATGCATATTTATGTGTCACAGATTTTTTAGAGAACAAAAATACTGTTTTTGTAGTTACCCCTAATCTATATGAAGCACAAAAGTATTATGATACGATTAGTCAGATGATAGATTCAGAGGATGTTTTATTCTATCCTGCTGATCAAACATTGACATCAATTATGGCGTTAGGAAGTCCAGAGTTTAAAAGCGAAAGACTTTATACATTAAAGATGCTAATGACGGGAAAACCATATATAGTAATTACTACATTACAGGGTTTATGTCAAAGACAGCTTACTGCAAAGGATTATGAGAATAGTGTTAAAAAAATTGAAAAAGATGCAGTCTACGACATTGATAAGCTGGTTCAATTTCTTGTTTATAGTGGATACTCACGGACCTATACTGTTGAAAAACCAGGTGAATTTTCTCTTCGAGGGCATATTCTTGATGTATTTACTTTGAATAACAGCCAGCCTTATAGACTTGATTTTTTTGATACCGTATTAGACCAGATTAAGGTCTTTGATGTGGAAACACAACGCTCATTTGCAAGTCTTGAGTTTATTGAGATAGCACCGATGAATGAATTATTTTATACAGATCAAATGAAGGCAGAAGCTATTTCTAAGATCACATCTTTCTTCTCTAAAATGACTTTATCAGATAGAGAAACAGAAAAATTAAACCGAGATATAGAATCAATCGAGATGAGAACCAAGCTTGATGGGTTAACTATTTACATGCCGTTTTTTAATCAAATTGAAACAACATTACTAGATTTTTCAAATCATAAAAAGATATATATGATAGATGTTCATAAAATGAGAGTTAATGAGGAAGCAATCGAAAGTGACTTGCAAACCTATGCAACAACGATGAATGGCGATCATTTTTTAAAGATACCCTTTAGAGTAACATTAGAAAAACAACTCAAGCAAAACCACATAGAGATTGATAATTTCGGATTAAATAGTCCAAATGATTCCTATGATTTAGGTGTATCAGCTGTTAATAACTACCAAGGTAATTTAGCTTTAATGTACATGGACATCAGAGATATTCCACAAAACTATCAAATTATTTTTTGTGTCTCATCTAAGCACTACTACAGCGAAATTGAATCATTTTTAGTAGATAAAAAAATAGATTTTTCAACATCAATTAATAATGATTCTGGCATCCACCTCTTAAATCAATCTAGCTATGGATCCTTTCTTTCAAAGCATGATCATCTACTAATCATCGATGAATCTCAATTATTCTCCTATCGAATTAGACCTGCCATTAGATATCGAAGTGTGCTCAATCAATCAACAAAAATTAGACGGATTGAAGATTTAACTGTCGGAGATTTTGTTGTACATTACGACTATGGTATTGGGCAATATGTAGGTTTAAAGACGATGGAACTATCGGGAGAAAAAAGAGATTATTTGCATATTATTTATGCGAATGATGAAGTTCTTTATGTACCAATGGATCAAATCGATATGGTCTTAAAATATAGCAGTCATGATGGAATGCATCCAAAGCTTTCAAAGCTTGGTGGAAAGCAGTGGACAAAAACTAAGGCTAGTGTCAGAATGCGGATTAAAGACCTAAGTGATCGCTTGATTGCTCTATATGCTCAGCGTCAACAAAGTGTTGGCTTTGCGTTCAATAAGGATAATGAAATGCAAGGAGCATTCGAAAGAGATTTTATCTACGAAACAACAAAGGATCAGGAAAAAGCAATTATTGAAACGAAGCACGATATGGAATCAGAACGTCCGATGGACCGATTGATTTGTGGTGATGTTGGGTTTGGAAAAACCGAAGTCGCACTGCGTGCAGCATTTAAAGCAGTGCTAAATCAGAAGCAGGTTCTATATCTTGTTCCTACGACAGTCCTTGCTAGACAACATTATTATACATTTAAGGAACGCTTTGATAAATATGGAGCGAATGTCGCACTATTAAGCCGTTTTGTGACACCTAAGAAACAAAAAGAAACGCTAGATAAATTAAAAAAAGGATATGTAGATGTTGTCATTGGAACGCATCGACTTTTATCTGGAGATGTAAAATTTAAGGATTTAGGTCTACTCATTATTGATGAAGAACAACGCTTTGGAGTTGAACACAAAGAAAAGATCAGAGAGATAAGAGTGAATGTAGATACACTTACTCTATCAGCTACACCAATACCTAGAACTTTACAGATGTCAATGATGGGGCTTAAGGACTTAACAATGATTGAGACACCTCCAAGAAATAGATATCCAGTTCAAACCTATGTTGTGGAAAGACAAGAGGCTTTGATTAAAGAGGCTATCACCAGAGAGCTTGCAAGAGGTGGACAAGTGTTTTATTTGTTTAATACTGTGCAAGGTATTGAGGGTATGGTTTATAAACTTCAAAAGCTAGTCCCTGAGGCACGAATTTGTTATGCACATGGACAGCTCAATAGAGATCAATTAGAAAACGTATTAAGCGATTTTATTGATCATGAATACGATATTTTAGTTTCAACAACGATTATTGAAACAGGTGTTGATATTCCAAACACAAACACACTGATTATCCATGATGCAGATAAACTTGGTCTTTCACAGCTCTATCAAATTAGAGGAAGAGTGGGAAGAAGTGATCGCATTGCATACGCATACCTTCTTTATGATGCGTATAAAAATATTAATGATGAAGCAAAGAAAAGACTTTCAGCAATCCAAGATTTTACTGCACTCGGAAGCGGATTCAAAATCGCTATGAGAGATTTGTCCATCAGAGGTGCTGGAGATGTTTTAGGCTCTGAACAATCTGGGTTTATCGATTCTGTCGGTATTGAACTTTACATGAAGCTTCTAGAGGAAGCAATCACAGGAGTATCACTTGAAAAGCCTAAGGATACTCAAATTGAAGAAGTTTTCGCTCCGCGTCATGTTGATCCAAATTACGTATCACAAGATGGCGTCAGAATTGAAATTCATAAGCGTATCGCAGAACTCAATAGAGTATCTGATGTAGAAGATTTAAAAAATGAACTCACGGATAGATTTGGCGCATTAGATCCTGATTTATTACTTTACATGTATGAAAAATTATTTAAAAAGCTTTCCTCAAAAATTGGAGTTCATCGAACGATTGTTGAATCTAGTCAAGTCACACTTGTGTTATCTATGGAAGCTTCACAAAAAATTGACGGTAAAAAATTATTTGACAAAGCAAATGAATCTACCTCCAAGGTTAGACTTGGATATTTCAAAGGTCATGTCCATATCATCTTAGTAACAAAACATGCTAAGGAACATTGGCTATATTTGTTTGACCTATTTTTGGATGATTTCGTTTATAATTGATAGTAGAGGTGATCGAGATGGCAGTAGATATTTTAAAAATATCAAAGGATGCACAAGAGGCGGCTAAAAAACATAAAGACGTCATTAATGCATCCATTGGTATGTTTTACGATGAGGAAAAACAAATCGGAGGCATGCCAACAGTATCAAAGGCAATAAAGAACTTAACAGATGAAGAAATTCTCCCCTATCCAGCAGTCGATGGAGGAGCAACCTTCAAAAAGAATGTCATTTCATGGGTACTAGGGAAGTACGAACATGAAATCAAGGAAAAGATGTTTGTGAATGCATGTGCAACGCCTGGGGGAAGTGGAGCAATTGCATCAACATTCTCAATCTTTTCAAAACCAGGTGAATCTATTTTCGTATCTAATATTAGATGGCAATACGAAAGATTTGCAGACCGCGCAAAACTCGATGTATTTGAACACAATTTATTTGATGGCGATCAATTTGATATGGTATCATTTAAAGAAAAATTAAATGAGCTCTGCAAGATTCAAAAACAAGTTATCGTTATCATCAATGACCCTTGCCACAATCCAACAGGCTTTACATTAAGTGAACAAGAGTTTAAAGGTATTATCGATGTTCTAAACGAAATGAAGCATAATGATATTGTCTTCTTATATGATCTAGCATATTTAGAATATTCACACGAAGAGGACAATAGAAAGAAAATTACTTTCCTTCCGCTTTTAAAATCACACGTCTTAACGATTATTGGTTTTAGCGGATCGAAAACATTTGGGGCATATGGTCTAAGACTAGGTGCAGCCATCATGCTGTCAGTCAATGAAACTAAAGTTAAGGACGCATATCCTAAATATGTAAACGAGGCTAGAGGCTCTTGGTCAGCAACACCAACGGTATCTATTGAGTTATTCAATAAATTCTCAATTGAATCTAACAGAAAAGAATTTAACCATGATTTAAATAAAATCAATAGTCTTGTTCAAGAGAGAAGTCAATCATTCATTTCTCAGGCTAAAGAAATTGGTTTAAAAACACATCCGTTTAGAAGTGGGTTCTATACAGTCGTGCTTACAAATAATCCAGAAACTGATTATTTAAAGCTAGCAGAGCATAGAATATTCGCAGTACCAATGAGTGGTGGAGTTAGATTTGCATTATGTAGTTTATCTAAAAACGAGATTAAAGGACTCCCACAAAAAATTAAATCAATATTAAATTTATAAGACCCAGTCAATGGGTTTTATTTTTTTTATAAGTAAGACTTATCAAAAACGTTTTCACTTTATTTAATTATGATTTTATTAGATTTGTTCCTAAAGATTAGATATAATGTAGCAGTCAAACACGATCGTAATTAAATAATATAGGAGGTACTTTATGTCTGCTTGGAACGGATTTAAAGAAGGAAACTGGATGTCAACTGTTGATGTCCGAGATTTTATTGACAAAAACTACACTGAATATAAAGGGAATTCATCATTTTTAGTTGGCCCTACAAATAGCAGTTTAAAATTGAATCAATTATTCGAAGGATACTTGAAGGAAGAAAAGGAAAAGGGTGGTGTCATCGAGTTAGACACACACGTTGTAGCATCCATTACTTCTCATGGACCTGGATATATGGATAAGAGCATTGAAAAGATTGTCGGTCTTCAAACTGATAAGCCTTTTAAGCGTGCATTTCATCCATATGGAGGAATTCAAGTCGCTGTCAAGGCAGCAGAATCATATGGTTATCATGTTGATGATCAATTAAAACATATATTTACAGAATATAGAAAAACACACAATCAAGGTGTATTTGATGTATATAATGCAGATATCAGAAGAGCTAGAAGATCAGGGATTGTTACAGGTTTACCTGATGGCTATGGTAGAGGTAGAATCATTGGGGACTATCGAAGAGTAGCGTTATATGGAGTTAATTTTCTAATTGAACAAAAAAAGTTAGAAAAAACAAAATTTAGCTACCCAATGAATGAGAAAAATATTAGATTACGTGAAGAAATTCAAGAACAAATCATTGCATTAGAAATGCTAAAGGAATTAGGTAAATCCTATGGTTTTGATATTTCAAGACCAGCTGAAAATGCTACGGAAGCAGTTCAATGGCTGTACTTTGCTTATCTTGCAGCTGTAAAAGAGCAAAATGGAGCAGCAATGAGTTTAGGAAGAACAGCGACTTTCCTTGATATATACTTTGAAAGAGATATCAAAAATGGATTACTTGATGAAATAGAAGCACAGGAACTAATCGACCATTTTATTATGAAGCTTAGAATGGTACGATTTGCTAGAACTCCTGAATATAATGAACTATTTACAGGCGATCCAACATGGGTTACCGAGTCCTTGGCAGGAATGAACAATGATGGAAGATCATGGGTCACAAAAAATACATATAGATATCTTCAAACATTATACAATTTAGGTACTTCAGCAGAGCCTAATTTAACAGTTCTATGGAGTGAAAATTTACCACATAATTTTAAAAAGTTTTGCTCAAAGATATCCATTGATACCTCATCTATTCAATATGAAAATGATGAGCAAATGCGTCCGAACCATACAGATGATTATGGGATTGCATGCTGTGTTTCACCAATGGCTCTTGGAAAAGAAATGCAATTTTTTGGAGCACGTGCGAATCTTGCAAAAGCATTATTATTCGCATTAAATGGTGGAAAAGATGAACTTACCGGAGATCAAATAGGTCCTGTTGATGAAGTATTAAAAGCTGACTATTTAGATTTTGATACAGTCATGGAAAAGTTTAATCATATGCTCGACTGGTTAGCGAAAACATACGTTAGCGCACTAAACATCATTCACTATATGCACGATAAATATGCGTATGAAAGACTACAAATGGCTCTACACGATGCTGAAGTTGGAAGAAATTTTGCTACAGGTATCGCAGGACTTTCTGTTGTAGCTGATTCATTATCTGCGATTAAATATGCAAAGGTGAAGCCTATTTATAATGATCAAGGACTGATAGTTGATTTTGAAACCTCTGGAGATTTTCCTTTTTATGGAAATAATGATGATCGAGTGGACCAACTAGCTGTTCAAATAGTTGAACAATTTATGAATAAAATAAGAGCACAATACACTTATAGAGAATCTATCCCTACAATGAGTATTCTTACCATTACATCAAATGTTGTCTATGGAAAGAAAACTGGTAATACACCAGATGGTAGAAGAAAAGGTGAAGCCTTTGCTCCAGGTGCTAACCCGATGCATGGAAGAGATAAATCAGGAGCACTTAAGTCGTTATTATCTGTTTCAAAAATTCCTTGTGAAAGCTGTCAAGATGGTATTTCTAATACATTTACAATTGTTCCTCAAGCACTTGGTAAGGGGAGTGGACTTGAATCGGCTGATGGATTTACCTACGAAGGTAACATCAAGGTTGAAAATCTTGTCAACATTTTAGATGGTTATTTCGTTAGCGGAGGGTATCATCTAAACGTTAACATTTTCAACAGAGACATGCTAATTGATGCATATAATAATCCAGAAAAATATCCTAATTTAACGATTAGAGTATCAGGATATGCGGTAAACTTCTCAAATCTAACAAACGAACAGAAGAAAGAAGTTATTTCAAGAACTTTCCATGAAAACATGTAATGAAGTATATGGAAATGTGCACTCGATAGAAACATTAGGAGCATTTGATGGACCTGGAATTCGTTATGTCTTATTTCTACAAGGATGTCCATTTCAATGTCAGTACTGTCATAATCGAGACACATGGAGCACGAAACAAAACAAGTTAATGTCGGTATCTGATATACTTGATGATTACAAGAAGTACAAGCATTTCTATAAAAATGGTGGTATTACAGTCAGCGGAGGAGAACCTCTTCTTCAAATGAATTTCTTAATTACTCTTTTTAAGGAAGCTAAAGCATTAGGAATTCATACTTGCCTTGATACATCTGCAGCCTGTTACAGCATCCAGCAATCCAACGATTTTTTAACATTAATCAAATACACTGATCTAATTCTCCTAGACATCAAGCATATAAATAATGAAAAGCATATAAAACTAACAGGCAGTTCAAATACCCAAGTATTAGCATTTGCACAATATCTAAATGAAATGTCAGTTCCAGTAATTATTCGACATGTTTTAGTTCCTACGATTAGTGATTCTGAACAGGACTTAGTGCAGTTAAGAAGCTTTCTAGAAACTATGAGAAATATTGTTGCCATAGAAGTACTTCCATATCACAAATACGGAATAAGTAAATGGAAAGATATGGGGTTAACCTATCCCTTAGAACACATTAATGAACCAACCAAAGATAAAATAGAGTTTGCAGAATACATACTCAAGA
This sequence comes from Acholeplasmataceae bacterium UBA2284, assembly GCA_002345705.1. GTDB lineage: Bacteria > Bacillota_I > Bacilli_A > Acholeplasmatales > Acholeplasmataceae > Peloplasma. Next base: position 105,532 of record DDWO01000021.1, read on the forward strand.
ACAATTTTCCCTTTCATAAATAAATACTATGTTATAATAAAAGTATCTTAATTGAGATACTTTTACATTATATAAGGGAGAAAAAAATGGAAAAAATTGCTTTGTTATGCGAAAAAATGGGAGTCGCTCCTGAAGAGTGTATTCCCTATGGCTTTGATAAGGCCAAAATTGACTTAAAGGTTTTAAGAAGATTGAAGGATCAACCAGATGGCAAGTTGATTCTTGTTACAGCGATTACCCCAACACCAGCTGGTGAAGGAAAGACAACAGTATCTATAGGACTTAGTCAAGGTCTCAAATATATTGGTAAAAAGCCTATGCTTGCTCTTCGTGAACCTAGTTTAGGACCAGTTTTTGGATTAAAGGGTGGAGCGACAGGTGGTGGATTATCAAGTGTTACTCCTCAGGATGACATTAATCTACACTTTACGGGTGATATGCATGCGATTACTGCAGCAAATAATTTATTATCTGCATTAATTGATAATCATATGTTTCAAGGAAACGAACTTGAAATTGAAACAGTAACGTGGAAACGTTGCATGGACATGAATGACCGTAGTTTAAGAGACATTGATACACCAATAAGAAAAGACGGATTTGTTATAACAGCTGCGAGCGAAGTAATGGCAATCCTCGCCTTATCATCTGACTTAGATGATTTAAAGATGAGATTAAACCGCGTTTTAGTTGGCTATAATAAAGAACAAAAGCCTGTTTATGTTAAAGATTTAGGTGGAGCTGATGCGATGGCTTTACTATTAAAGAACGCGATGAATCCAAACTTAGTTCAAACACTAGATGGCGTTCCAACATTTGTGCATGCGGGTCCATTTGCGAATATTGCTCATGGATGTAATTCAATCGTTGCAACTAAGCTTGCACTCAAACTAGGTGAGTATACAGTAACGGAAGCAGGATTTGGTGCTGATTTAGGTATGGAAAAATTCCTTGATCTTAAAATGCCTTACCTAAATAAAAAGGTAGATGCAGTCGTTGTTGTTACAACGCTACGTGCATTAAAGTCTCACGGTCAAGCCGAAGACTTCAGTAAACCTGATTTAGATGCGATGATTAAGGGTCTACCACTATTAGAAAAACATTTAACAAATGTTCAAAACTTTGGAATGCGTTATGTAATTGCAGTCAATCATTTTTATAATGACTCACAAGAAGAAGTTGATTACATTATGAATTGGGCTAAGGAAAAGAATCATCCGATTGCCTTATCCAAAGGATTCGCTGAAGGTGGAAAAGGTATGGTTGATTTAGCAAATATTGTTGTTGAACTTGCTGAAAAGGGATCTAATTTTAAACCTATCTACGACAACTCAGATTTACCGAAGGTTAAAATAGAAAAAATAGCTACTAAGATTTATGGTGCTACATCAGTTGAGTTTTCTAAGAAGGCACTTGCTCAATTAGAGTCCTATCAAAACTTAGGTTGGAATTTACCGGTTTGTATGGCTAAAACACCACTTTCATTGACTGGTGATCCAAAAATTGTCGGACTACCAGAACCATTTACATTAAGCATTCAGGAAATTAGACCATCCTTAGGTGCTGGATTCCTAGTTGCCTTAACCAAAGGTATTATGGTTATGCCAGGCTTAAACAAAACTCCAAGAGCATTATCAATGTTTATCGACAGTGATGGTAACTTGATTGACAAGGAGTGATTTAGATGATTTTACTAGACGGTTTTAAGGTAGCAAATGAGCGCAATCTGGTACTTAAAGTCAAAATAGATGAGCTTGTTAAACAAAACAAACGTAAACCAAGTCTTTCAATTATATTGGTTGGAAATAATCCAGCTAGTCTTTCTTACGTTAAGGGGAAGGGTAAGGCGTGTGAGCTTGTTGGAATAGAGCATAAGCTTTACACTCTTGATGAGAATATTGAAGAAAAGGATTTAATTGAATTGATTCAAAATCTAAACAAGGATGAAAATGTGGATGGAATATTACTACAGCTTCCAATACCCAAGCATTTAAACGACAACATGCTCATTGATTTAATATCTAAGGATAAAGATGCAGATGGATTCCATGTAATCAACCAAGGAAATCTGTATCAAAAGAAGCAGACAATTAAACCTGCAACACCTAAGGGTATTATGTCACTTTTAGAAACCTATAACATCAATGTTTCAGGGATGAATGCTGTGGTCATTGGACGCAGTAATATTGTTGGATTTCCAGTAGCAAGACTATTGATGGACGCAGGAGCAACCATCACTGTTTGTCATACCAAGACAAAGGATTTATCATTTCACACAAAACAAGCAGATCTTTTAGTTGTTTCAGCGGGGCGACCAATGGTTGTTACACGAGAAATGGTAAAACCAGGAGCAATCGTCGTTGATGTTGGTGTAAACCGTGTAGATGGTAAACTTGTTGGAGATGTGGATTTTGAAGGAATCAAGGAAGTCGCATCATATCTAACACCAGTACCGAAGGGTGTAGGACCAATGACCATCAATGCTTTATTAGAAAATACATTCGAATTGTATCAAAAACATATAGGCAATTTATAATTATTTTAATCTAAAATGATTGTTTAAAAAAAACATTATATTCTTTACAAACGATTGACTCAACTGCTATAATGGGAATGTATTTAATTATCGTATAGGTTATCTGATTTGGAGATAACGTCTCTACCGTGATGCCAAACATTACGACTACGATCATTAAACATGTAGGGGTTGTTTGATTTTTCGTAGCCTTTTGTACAGGTACTTAAATACATCAAAAAACACATAGGGGATAGGTAGCGTCAAGTTTACCTTAGTATGTGTCTTGAAAAGACGCCCACTTTCTGGGTGTTTTTTTTAGGCATAAATGATAAAATAGAGATAAGCAAAAAAAGGAGCCTGATTATATGAACATTTGGCACGATATTGATAGAAGTAGAATACAACCTGATCAATTTATTGCATGTATCGAAATATCTAAAGGAAGTAAGAAAAAATACGAACTCGATAAAGAGACAGGCATGATTATTTTAGATCGTATACTATTTACATCAACACACTATCCCGCAAACTACGGATTTATTCCTAGAACCTATGCTGGAGATAATGACCCTCTTGACGTTTTAGTTTTATGTCAGGAAGATATTGAGCCTTTAAGCTTAGTACAATGTTATCCAATCGGAGTTATGAAAATGATTGATTCAGACGAAATCGATGAAAAAATCATTGCTATCCCTTTTGGAGATCCATCACTTACACAATATAAAGATATTAGCGAATTACCTGCGCATTTATTAACTGAAATGGGACATTTTTTCGAAGTGTATAAATCACTTGAAGGAAAGAAAACTTATATTTTAGATATTGAAGGTGCTGATGCTGCAAAGAAAATTATTTTACAAAGCATCAAGACATACGAAGAAAAATTTGGTAAATAAAGGAAGATAAAAAAATGGGAAGAGCGTTTGAAGTAAGAAAAGTAGCAATGGGAAAGACAGCTGCTGCAAAAAGCAAGGTGTATGCTAAATATGGAAAAGAAATCTATATGGCTGCCAAGGCTGGATCTCCAGACCCTGATACAAATCAGGCACTAAAGAGAATTATTGAAAGAGCTAAAAAAGAACAGGTTACATCTGATGTCATCAAAAGAGCGATTGATAAAGCTAAAGGTGGCTCTGATGAAACATATACATCAATTCGTTATGAAGGGTTTGGACCAGGAAGTTCAATGCTTATCGTTGAATGTCTATCAGATAATGTAAATAGAACAATTGCTGAAGTCAGAAATTGCTTTACTAAAACCGGTGGGAAATTAGGTATATCAGGTTCAGTTGTTCATCAATTCAACCACAACGCTGTTTTCTCATTACCTGGTGTTACAGAAGATCAAGTTTTAGAAATATTAGTAAATAATGATTTAGATGTTTCAGATATTGAAACTGATGAAGCAGGGGTTACGATTTATGGGGCAAGTAATGACTATAATTTGATTAGAACCGCTATATCAGAAACAATGCCAGAATTAGAATTAGATGCCGATGAAATCATGTGGCTTCCAATCATGGAAACAACCTTAGATTTAGAAGAGGATCAGGAAAAATTTGAGCGCCTTTTAGCTATGCTTGATGAAATCGATGATGTTCAAGAAGTTTACCATAATGTTATTCTATAAAAGAGAAATTATAAAATTGACAATAAATAGATAAAAAAACAGAAAAACTTAACTAAGGACAGGGTTCAATTTAATGAAATCTGTCTTTTAATTTGTATCTTATTATGTTATAATAATACGAGGAAATAACGAGGAGGACAGAATGAATTTAATAAATATCGATCCAATCATCGATGAAATTATTCTTAAGGAAAAGAATAGACAGGAAGAACACATCGAGTTGATTGCTTCTGAAAACTTTGTTTCACAAGCGGTATTGGATGCTCAAGGCTCAATTTTCACAAATAAATATGCTGAAGGATATCCCAAGAAAAGATATTATGGAGGCTGTGAATTTGCTGATGAGATTGAGAGCTTAGCGATTGAAAGATTGAAAAGATTGTTTAATGCGAAATTTGTTAACGTTCAACCACATTCTGGATCTCAGGCGAATATGGCAGTTTATATGGGTTTATTAAATCCAGGAGATGTTATTTTAGGTATGTCACTTGCTGAAGGTGGACACTTGACCCATGGATTTCATTTAAACTTTTCAGGTAAAATATATAAATCTGTTTTTTATGGCGTCGATCCAGTTACTGAGTTGATTGATTATGACAAGGTTCTTGAAATTGCAAAAGAAGTTCAACCTAAGTTGATTATTGCAGGAGCAAGCGCTTATTCACGAATTATTGATTTTAAGAAATTTAGAGAAATAGCTGATGAGGTCGGAGCTTATCTTCATGTCGATATGGCGCATATCGCAGGACTCATCGCTGCAGGGCTTCACCCATCTCCACTGCCATACGCTCATGCAGTGACTTCAACCACGCACAAGACACTAAGAGGTCCACGTGGTGGAATCATCTTAACCAATGATGAAGAGATAGCTAAAAAGATTGATAAGGCTGTGTTCCCTGGAATGCAAGGGGGACCGCTAATGCATGTTATTGCAGCAAAAGCTGTTTCATTTCATGAAGCATTACAACCAGAGTTTAAAGCATATCAAGAGCAAGTGATTAAAAATGCAAAGGCATTAGCAAATGAAATGCAAAAATTAGGATATAGAGTTGTCAGTGGTGGAACGGATAACCATCTTATGCTTGTTGACGTTAAGGAAAGACATAATATCACAGGACTTGATGCTGAAAAATTACTACACAAGGTTAGTATTACTTGTAATAAAAATGGTTTACCTTTCGATAAGGAAAAACCCGCATACGCGAGTGGAATTCGTTTAGGAACACCTGCAGTTACAACTAGGGGATTTAAAGAAAACGAAATGAAGATGATAGCTATTTGGATTGACTCTGCACTTGCAAATAAAGAGAATCCTGAGAAATTAGCTGAAATTAATAAAGAAGTCATTGAACTTACTAAAAAATATCCATTATACAAGAAGGGAGTATAACAAATGATAGCAAAAACAAAAAATATCCCAGATGGCAAAAAAGCTTTAAAAGAACTGCCAATATTGCACTATCTTGATGCGGACTATGTTTACTATCCTGTTACAAGTGCACGTTGCCCTGAAGGGGAAACCTGCGTTAGAGGTGGTCAGTTCGTTAAGGTTGGGGAAATCGTAGGAACGAGAAAGGGTGCCTTTTTTGAGCAACCTATGCATTCTACGGTAAGTGGTGAAGTCGTTGGATATGAAAAGCATATCGATCAAAGTGGAAAAGTTGTTGACTGTCTGATTGTCAAAAACGACAAAAAATACGAATTCCATGATTCAATTATTGAAAGATCAGAGGAAGAAATCGACAAACTTACTAAGGAAGAATATATCCAAATTGTTAAAGATGCTGGTTTAGTTGGATTAGGAGGAAGTGCATTTCCATCTTATATCAAACTTGAAACAAAGGACACGATTAATGTCGTTATTGCTAACGGTGTTGAATGTGAACCTAATTTAATTGCCGACTATTCTTTAATGATGAATAATCCAAGAGAAATCATCAAAGGCTTGATTTATGCAATGAAGGCTTCTGGTGCACCAAAAGGTATTATCGCTATTAAGAGAAAATACAAGGAAATCGAAGAAAGATTGAAGTTTGCACTTCAAGAATTCACTGAATATGACATTCAAGTCGTCAAGGTTGGAAATTACTATCCACAAGGATGGGAACTTGCTATGATTAAGAATGCTCTAGGAATTAAGATTCCTCAAGGAGAACTACTTTCAAAATATGGGGTTCTTAATTTTAACGTTTCAACACTTCAAAGTATTTATAATGCAGTTAAAAAGAGACTTCCAGTTTTAGAACGCCTATTTACAATTAGTGGTGATGGTATCCATAATAAGAGTTTTAGAGCACGCATTGGTACATTAGTTACTGATCTAGTTGAATTAGCAGGCGGTTATAAGGAAGAAGAAACGAAAAAGGTCATGATATTAGGCGGACCAATGATGGGTACGAATATCCTGCGTGATGACATTGTCATGACACATACAACGACAAGTTTGATCGTCATGAACGAGAAAATTGATAAAGAAGAGCCTTGTATCCATTGTGCTTCCTGTGTTTATTCTTGTCCAGTTGAAATTCAACCAGTTCAAATTATGAATGCTTATAAATTAAGAGATAAAGAAACTTTAAAAGTTTTAGAGGTCAATAAGTGTATTGAATGTGGATTATGTTCATTTGTATGTCCATCTAAGATTCACTTGACAGAGTACATGCGTTCCGGAAAACGCTTTGTTAATAAATAGGAGGAAAAATATGCAAGCAGTTAAACAAACGAGCCCCTATGTTCGTAAAGATGTCAGTACTAAGCGCATGATGATTGATGTCTTAATTGCATTAATCCCAGTCGTTGCGTTTGCAATCTACCGTTTTGGCTGGGATGCGATTATTCGTATTCTAGTATCCTTAGTGGTGATGATTGGCTTAGAAGCAATTGCATTTGGAATGATGCAAAAGCCATCTAAGAGTGAAAAATGGATTGAAAGATTAAAATCAAGATATGAAAACTACACAATAAACAACATTACGGCATCAGCAGTTAGTGCCGTGATCTTCGCAATGCTAGTACCTAGTAAATTACCAATTTACGCGGTTATTGCCGGTGCTTCATTTGGTATCATTATTGCAAAAATGCTTTTTGGTGGATTAGGCTCCAATATCTTTAATGTTGCTGCAGCCGGTCGTATCTTTATTGCATTAGCATTAACCAATATGTTTGCAGGAACCTATGTTGGTGTAGATATGGTTGCAGGTGGAACAGCATTAACAACACTTAGAAGTGGTTTGCTTTTTCCAAGTGCATTAAATAGCTACTCGATTTCAGACCTTTTCTTTGGAAATATTCCAGGTGCAATGGGAGAAATCAGTGCAGCTGCAATTTTAATTGGTGCAGCTTACTTATTGATTCGTCGTTCTGCAGATTATAGAGTGATGCTTTCCTCTACATTAACATTTATGATTTTAATGTTTTTAGTGGGATTGAAGCTATACCCAGGTCAAGCACTTGATTATACACTTTATCAATTATTTGCAGGTGGATTAATGTTTGGGGTTGTATTTATGATTACAGACCCAGTGACTTCTCCAGTAACAAGACCTGGTCGTTGGCTATATGGTTTAATGGTTGGAGCGTTGGTCGTCCTTATTCGTTTATTCGGTGCTTATCCAGAAGGATTTGCATTCGCATTATTATTCTCAAATATGTTTGTTCCATTAATTGATTTTCCTAAATGGGCAACAAATAAGATTAAACCAGCATTTGTAGCAAGTTATGTTGTATTGCTTGTTATTTTAGGCTTGGTTGTATTCTTTGGTGTTGGAGGTGCTGTATGATGAAAAAACCTATAGTTCATTACACCTTCGTATTGATGGTTGTCTCTATTGTCTGTGGAATCATGATAAGTGCAGTCAATGCAATTACTGCTCCAATCATTCAAAGCAATATAGATAAAGCACAAGCTGCTGCATATCGTTTAGTATTACCAGCAGGAGAAACATTTACAGAAATCGATGATGTTGAGTTTCCTGCTACAATCCTTACAGTAGTAGAAGCAAAAGCAGGAGCAAATGTTGTTGGGTATGTTTATACAGCATATACTACAAATAAATTTGGTTATATGAGAGTTGTTGTTGCTGTAAGTCCTACAGGAACAATACTCGGGGCTGACTTTATTGAAATCAATCAAACATATCAAGTGGATGGAACAAGAACAAATCTTTCACTATATGTTGGTTCTTCAATTACAAGCCTTGCACCATCAGGAGATATTGTATCTGGTGCTACAGGAAGCTTGAATAGTTTGGTAGCAATGCTTAGAGATGTTGCAGCTGCACACGCTTTAGTTGTGGTTGCTCCAGCAGATCCTTATGAAGCTTGGTTTGGTGCTGG
>DDWO01000004.1 GCA_002345705.1 Acholeplasmataceae bacterium UBA2284
CAAACGTCTAGTGACTTCTCATTAGACGTTTTTTTCATATCACATCGTGAACCCATATTCAGGTGTACACTATGATTTTAGTCACTTTTGGTGTACAATTATAATGATGTGTAAATACATACATACGATACAAATCTATAAACATAAGGAGATTATATGGAAAAAACAGAATATAAGATAGCATTAATGATTGATTCAGAGAATGTATCCTATAAGTATATTAAATCAGTAATGAACGAAATCGCTAAATACGGTAAGATTGTCATTGCTAGATTTTATGGAGACTTAAATAATTTATCTAAGGATTGGCATAAAACAGCTCAGGATAACGCGATTAAACCAGTCCATCAATACAATGTAGCAATCGGCAAGAATGCTGCAGATATGGCAATGGCACTAGATGCTCAAGAAATGATGTATCAAGAAAAGGTCAACGCCTTCTTTTTAGTAACATCAGATTCAGATTTTACACCACTCGCAGTTAAGCTTAGAGAAGGTGGAATGCACGTTATTGGTGTTGGTAATGAGAAAAAGGTTACTCAAGCCTTTAGATCTGCATGCAATGAATTTAAGTATTTTGAATATTTAAATGACGAAGATGATGATGAAACAACAGAATCTATTGAAAAAAGTGCAGTAACCAGTCAGGAAATTGGTGTTCTAATTAAAAGCATTATTATTGAAAATGGAGCAGATAATAAAATTCAATTGAGTAGACTAGGAGACATTCTAGTCAATCGTTTTTCTGATTTTGACTCAAGAAAATATGGTCATAAAACTCTATCAAGCTTAGTCAGTTCATTAAACGGAATCTCATTATCCCAAGAAAAAACAACTACATTTGTAAACTTCAGTTCAAAATTGTCGATGAAAGACATTTCTAAGGCAATTAAGGAAATCATTTCTCAAAACAAGAGTAAAGAAATGATACTAACAAAAATAAAACAAGAGTTAGAAAAGAAATATCCTGAATTCAATTATCAGGAGTTAGGTTTCACAAGATTTTCTAAATTGATTGGAAGTATTGATGATATTGCTGTAAAGAGTAATTCAGCTAAGCTCAAGTAATATGAAGAGCTTTGACATCAAGAGTGACATGCCACTCGCATCAGAAGCTGGAAGAAGACTTGCTTTGATTATAAGAAATTGTACTGGTAAGGATAAGGTCATTAAAATCGTTCATGGCTATGGTTCTTCTGGAATTGGTGGGTCAATCAAAACAGCAGTACACAAATCACTACGCTCTAAGGTATCCAGTGGTGAAATAAAAGCGTATATACCTGGTGAAGCATTTTCAGTGATGATGGGCTTTGATGAAGTCATAAAAATGTATTCTAATTTAATTCAATCGGATTCAGATTATAAAAAAATGAACGATGGTATTACATATATAATTCTCAAATAGGGGTGGGAACGTATGACAATAGAACAATTAAAGAAAAGAAAAAATCATCTTGACAATCTACTTATTCTTATTAGTTTTTTATTACTTATAACAATTTCTATAGGCTTGGCAATTCATTGGTTTTTTTTAATTGCATTATTGATTGCACTTTTTTTCATACCACATCAACTAGCTTACAAAAAACTCAAACTTGATTTCAAGAATCATCATGTCAAAAAAATGATTGATTCAATTATTCCAGGACTAACATATGTCCCTGAAAAAGGTTTTGATGAAAATGAGGTTTTTGAGTCAAAAGTTTTAAAAAAATTCACTACCTATAAAAGTGAAGATTATTTATCTGGAACTATCAAAGGCAAATCATTCGAGTCAGCAGATGTTAGAATCGAACAAGTAGTATCTAATGGTAAGACTACTACTAGAATTATAAGATTTTTAGGAAGACTCTTTATTGTAGATTTTCAGAAAAAATTTGAAAATGATGTATATATAACAACAGACAAAATTCATAACCAGTCTATATTTTCTGAAGACAAGAAAGTAAAAACAGAGTCCATTGAGTTTAATAACAAATTTAGTGTATTTTCAGAATCACAACATTCAGCTTTTTATTTATTAACGCCACGCTTTATGGAGAGAATGGAATCATTCTCAAAGATTGCTAAGCATGTTATGTTTGCATTCAAGGATAACAAAATATATATAGCAGTTCACACTGAAAGAGATGCATTTGATATAAAGTATAGTGATACAATTGACGAGAATTATATTGAATTTGTAAAAGAAGAACTTAAACTTCTTGAAGACCTAATTGCATTTATTCCTCAATAACAACCCCAAAGGTTGTTTTTTAATCAAACTTACATGGTAAAATATAAAGAGTACTAGGAGGTTTATCTATGAATATTTCGAATTATTTCAAACCAAAAACCATGATTTATACGGGTAAGCATGTTAAAACACCGACATCCATTAAGCATTATGCATATGATGCAAAATCACTACAAATCACTTCTGATTTTAAATCTAACAACCTAAAAAACTATATTCAAATTGTTGGATTATCCAATGTTGAAGAAATAGCAATCATTAAGGATCACTATAATATTGACTCTCTAATATTAGAAGACGTTTTTAACGTAAACCAAAGAAATAAGCTAGAAGTCATTGATAACTCGATCTTTGGTGCTTTTCATGTTGAATATCTAGAAAATGATTATGTGAAAGAAGATTACATGAGTATGATCATGATTGAGAATACAATCATTACATTTCATGAAACAGAGCCTCTATTCCTAAAGCCATTAGATGCATTGTTTAATGATCATAAGGAGCTTAGGGAAAGAAGTATTGATTATCTTTTATTCCAAATACTAGATATTATCACAGATAATCATTTGGATGTCTATGATGAACTTGATCTAGCAATAAATATATTTGAGGAAGAGATTCTTGAAACAAAAAATATCGAGCAAGAAGACGTTTATTTGGTCAGAAAAAACATGCTCAAGCTAAAAAACAATGTCACACCTATTTATGAACAACTTGATAAAATGCTTCTTAAACATCCTCAATTATTTGCTGTTGAAAATAAGCTTTATTATGAAGACTTAAAGGACCATCTACAACGCTTAGATAATAGAATCAATCAGTCTAGAGAAGTCATGAGAAATTTATTAGATCTTCATATGAATAACCAATCCAATAAGATGAATAAGATCATGGCTACACTAACACTTTTTTCAGCAATTTTTATTCCGTTGTCCTTTTTAACAGGATTCTTTGGAATGAACTTTGTACACTTTGGAGTATTAGAGTACACGCATGCAGTTTTATTATTTACTGCAATGTGTGTGATTATAGCTGTTTCAATGGTTGTTTTCTTTAAAAAGAGAAAATGGTTTTAACAAAAAAGGAGCGAGTGCTCCTTAATTTTTTCCTGGCTCGAAATTTTTGTAAAGATAGAGTGCAAAATATAAATCGAAATGGCTTTCCTTGTTCGATAGTACACTAAATCCTAATTGTTCAATCACATCTAAACGATATCTCACAGTATTGTAATGAATAAATAGCTTTTCCGCAGTATCCTTGGCATTGAATTTGCATTCTATATGTTTATAGAGTGTATCAATCAAAGGGGTACTATTTTTTTGCTCGTATTCAACAAGAGGCTTTAGAATGGAATATACATATTCTTTTAGATTTCCATAATCGATATTTTTTAATAGATTTAAAAGCTTGATATTATCCTCAGTGTATAAGTGAATGCCTAAATTTTTATTCTCGATATGAATCATAGCCTCTGAAAGCTGGAAATAGGTCTTTGAAATATTTGCTGCATCGTGAATCAAATTGGAATAGGTAATTCTAAACTGAGATTCCTTATATTTGATTTTTAGTGTATCATACACGTTTTGCATGGTTTCATGCATACTAATTGTCTCAATTGTATTGATAATAAAAAGCAATTGATCATTTAAAAGTGTGTATCTAAGCTCTTCACTGTTCAAATGGAACTTATTGATAATTACAGTTCTAATATACTCAACCATATTTGGGTTGATCATATTTTTATGATTCTCCTTAATAGAGAATAGAATTAATGTTACTGGGAAGATGACATTCCATTTATAGCGTTTGGTCGCTTCAATCAATTGTGTATTCGTGTAATTGGATGATAAATTGGAAACGAAATTCAATAAAAATTGATTTTGTTTTAATATGTTTTCTACTTTTTTCTGATGGATTACAATAATCATTAATTTAAATATTTCGATATAATTGTGCAAAATATGTCGTTTTTCATTTTTAGCCATAAAAACGAATCTATAAATTGGTTTATCATCATATATAACATCTTCAGAATAATAGAGTGCATCTCCAACACGCTGGAATAAATTTTTAGTAGTCTTGGATTGATTAAAGTAGTTTAGCATAATCTCATTTGAATAATATGTCGTTTTATTATCTGAGTTTTGAATTAATAGTTCAAGATCTGGAATCTTATCAACAATACTCATTAATGTTTTCGTCGATGGATTATCATACACCTGTTTTAAAAATAAAGAGTAGTTCGCATCAAAAGAGTAATTTGTGTAATCCTGAGTTTGAAGCTCGCTGAGTATATTATTAAAAAGTAATGACAAATTTGCATCATAGTTTAATGCAACAATCGGAATATTTAACTGATCACTTAGCTTTAAAATTTCTTCAGGTATGATGTCAATATATCTTTTCATTTTTATAAGGATTCCTGCGGTTTCCTTTTTATTTAAGGCAAACAATAAATGCTTAAAAGTTTCTACATCTGTTTTAACAGGATAAAAAGTAGTCAGTATTAGACTTCTTTCAATAATATAGTTTTCGAAATCAGGTGTCTCTAAAATAGATACACTTTCGAAGCTACGATTTAAGTGCTCCTTGGCAGTCAATATTTCATAGGATTCAAATATTTCTCTCTCAAACAAATCCTTTAATGTGGTTTTCATTTGCTCACCTCTACCATATTTTAGCAATCATTGTTACAAATTACAAGAATCAAGCGTTTTTATTGTAAAGCATTGCTAATTACAAACGCTATACCATTTTTGTATAATTAAACTACATTGAGGAGGTGTTTACTATTAAATACTTTGTTAAAAGCGACTGGAATGGATTCTTTGGATTGTTCACCAATAATCTGACCAATATTTTAGTTATGGCCAGTTTACTTTCAGTTGTTGTAGGTCTACCAGGGAATATTGTCTATGGTAGAATCCTTCCAGCAGTGGGCTTATCTATTTTCATCTCATCTATTTATTATAGCTTCATGGCAGTCAAGCTATCCAGAAAAGAAAATAGAGATGATGTAACTGCTCTACCTGCAGGTACTTCGGTACCACATATGTTTTTAATTGTATTTTTAATTATAGGTCCTGTGTATTGGACAACTCAAAATGCTTATTTAGCGTGGGCAGCTGGTCTAGTTTGGTCTTTGTTAGAAGGTGTTATAGAGCTTTTAGGAAGCTTTATAGGCACAAAGGTCAGAAAAATACTTCCAAGAGCTGCAATGCTTGGATCACTTGCTGGTGTTTCCATCACCTATATTGCATTAAATCCTGCATTTAGCATCTTTGCAATTCCTTATATTGGTCTAGTATCATTAGCTATCGTTTTACTTGGATGGGTTGGTAAGGTAAAAATGCCATTCAATATACCAACTGGGCTTGTTGCTATTCTTGTCGGGGTCATTATAGGATGGGTGAGTGGTTTAATGAGTCTTGGTCCTCTATTAGATAGTCTAAGAAGCATAACACTCGGTGCACCTGTACCTAGCTTTTCTAGATTTAGTGATGGCTTCCAAAGCGCATTACCATTTCTTTTCTCAGCAATTCCTCTAGGTATTTACAATTTCTTTGAAACCATTGATAATTGTGAATCTGCAGCAGTTGCTGGAGATCATTATTCAACAAGAGAAGCAATGATTGCAGATGGAACAACAACAATTATTGGTTCTATATTTGGAAATCCTTTCCCAACAGCAATATTTATTGGTCATCCAGGCTGGAAGGAAGCAGGAGCAAGAATAGGATATTCATTTGTTTCAGGCTTTGTTCTATTTATTTTAACCTTATTTGGTATGATTTCAATTCTACTGAATATCATTCCAGTAGTCGCAATTCTACCTATCCTACTTTATATAGGTATCGTAATCACTACACAAGCATTTACCTCCGTTTCACATAAATATGCACCAGCAGTTGTCTTAGCCATCGTTCCATGGTTAGCAGATTGGACGAAAAATGCTGTAGATATCGCACTTGGTGCAGCAGGAACAAATGCTTCAACCATTGGATTTGGTTTACTAGAAGGTAATGGCTTGAACTATTTTGGAATGATGAATTTAGGTGCAGGTAGCATTATTGTTGGGATGATCCTAGGATCAATTGCTGTGTATATTATTGATCATAAATTTATTCATGCAGCATTTACAACAATCATTGCAGCAATCCTTACATTCTTAGGAATTATTCATTCAGGAGTTGTAACTGTAAATGCTAATCTTGAAATGACTATTGGATATTTACTCATCACAACACTATTTATTGGATATTACCTATATTACAAATCGAAAGGGGAAAATCAAATTGAGAAAGTATCAGGTTGAGGCAAAGCCATTTGTATTTGACTTTGACCTCGAAAAAACTGCACTTGTCATTATTGACATGCAAAGAGACTTCTGTGAGTTTGGTGGTTTTGGTGAAGCATTGGGAAACGATATTACACCAACGAAATCAATTATACCAACTGTCAGAAAAGTGCTAGATGCAGCAAGAGCTGCTCATATGTTTATCATTCATACAAGAGAAGGGCATCGACCGGATTTAAGCGATGTACCAAAAGCAAAAAAGGTAAGATTTTCATCTATAGGTGAAATCGGACCTATGGGTAGAATATTAATTCGTGGTGAATATGGCCACGATATAGTAGATGAATTAAAGCCACTTCCTGGAGAAGTTGTCATTGATAAGCCTGGTAAGGGTGCATTCTATGAAACTGATCTTCATTCAATTTTACAAAACAAAAATATTGAATCACTCATCTTTTGCGGTGTAACTACACATGTTTGTGTACACACAACAATTCGTGAAGCAAACGATAGAGGATATGAGTGTTTAATGCTAGAGGATGGAACAGCTGCATTTGATCCCAAGGATCAGGAAGCTGCAATTCGAATGATTAACCAACAAGGTGGTATCTTTGGTTGGACAACAACAAGTGAAGAACTACTTAAAAAACTAAAAAAATAAAGGAGAATACGAATGTTTAAGAAGCTTGAAGGTGGCACACGTTGGTGGGTCAAGGGAGATTTAAATGGATTTTTCGGTTTGTTTTCTAATGTTTTAACTAATTTTTTAGCAGCAGTAGGACTTTTAATTATTATCGGTATGCCAAGTGATATCGTATTTGGTAATGTCGTACCAGGCACTGCAGTTGCAGTAGGTCTTGGTGGTATCATTTTAGCTATTCAAGCTAAGCAATTATCTGTCAAGATGAAGAGAGATGACGTGACTGCAATGCCTTATGGCCTATCAGTGCCTCATTACTTTGTCGTTGCATTTGGTGTTATTGCAGTTGTTTATGCAACTACAAATGACTGGCAAACAGCTTGGGCTGCAGGTATCGTATGGAACTTTATTCAAGGTGTTATCATGGGTATAGGTTCATTTGTTGGTATCTATATTAAGAAATATATCCCTCGTGCAGCAATGCTTGGTGCACTTGCGGGTTTAGCAATTACATATATTGCTATGAATCCAGCAGGTCAAGTATTTACTACTCCATATATCGGTATGACATCACTTGCTATTATCTTTGTCGGTTGGTTTGCGCTTAAGAAAATGCCATTTGGTATTCCAGCTGGTGCATTCGCAATTATGATTGGTACAATTCTTGCTTGGGCAACTGGCTATATGGATCCACAAGCAGTTGGTGACTCATTCTCTAATGTCGGATTAAGCCTACCAGGCTTAGCACTGAATGTATTTGGTCGTGGATTTGCTCAAATCGCTCCATTCCTTCCAGCAGCTATTCCTTTAGCTATCTATGATTTCCTTGAAAGCTTAGATAATCTAGAATCTGCAGAAGTTTCTGGTGAAAAATATAATGTTCCAAAGGCTATGATGGTTCCTGCAGGATTAACTATTCTTGGTTCATTCTTAGGTTCTCCATTCCCTACAATTATCTACATAGGCCATCCTGGATGGAAATCAACAGGTGCACGTATAGGGTATTCATGGGTAACTGGTGTCGCAGTCTTGTTACTTGCTTTCCTAGGATTTATGAATTTTATCCTAGCTATTATTCCTCTGGTTGCATTACTACCAATTCTTATGTATATCGGTATGGTCATTACAACTCAAGCATTTGCCACCACTAAGAAAGAGCATATGCCAGCAGTAGCATTATCCTTTATCCCACTGATTGCAGGATTTGTAACACTTCAAATTAAAAATGCAGTTTTCGCAACTGGTGGGACCTTAGATTATCAAGCCTTAGCGAACACAGGTATCCCACTTCTTGGTTGGGA
The DNA here is from genome assembly GCA_002345705.1 of Acholeplasmataceae bacterium UBA2284. Classification (GTDB taxonomy): domain Bacteria; phylum Bacillota_I; class Bacilli_A; order Acholeplasmatales; family Acholeplasmataceae; genus Peloplasma. Next base: position 8,475 of record DDWO01000004.1, read on the forward strand.
AAGACTTGCTGCAGGTGATATTTTAGTAGGGATGATGATTGCTACCATTGCAATCTTCATCATCGATAAGAAATTCTTAATCTCTGCAATATATGCTTTAATCACTGCAGCTCTTGCATTCTTTGGATTTATACATGCACCAGCAATTGGATTTGCTACAGGCTGGGAAGTTGCATTAGGTTATGTTGCAATGGCTCTTGTTCTAGTTGCGATGAATTTCTATCGCAGTCATGAAAATGTAGTCAGTGAGACAGAGTAGTATAACAACAATCGATTGCAATGTTTTAGATGAAATCAAGATGAATGGTGCCACTATACAAGGTATTTATAGGAGTACCATTCATCTTTCCTTAATGGACTCTATCATAACATTGGGAAATCGAGTGACTTCAGGAAAGCATCATATTACAATTTTTGAAGATTTAGACTTTGGGATATATGATTTAACTCCTGGAAAGAAAATAGTTATTGATCAGGATAAAATGCTTATTGGTGAACTTGAATTTGAAATCAATAAAGAATCAATAAATAACTTTGAACCCTATAGCAAGATATATAAGATCAATACAGGGTTTATCGATGTGCTGAGAAAGCTAAAAAAAATGCTTAAGGAAGAGCACAATCAAAATTTATTCTCTTATAACAAAAATGATGCATTACTCAAATATCAATTTGAAAAAATTGATGTCTTTTTGAACAGCCCAGGATTGCCGAGTGCATTATCTATACTCGGCTTAGGTATGGGTTTAACTCCTTTAGGAGATGATATTCTTACAGGATTTATCTTAGGGCTAAACTCTGTAGGTAAATCTTTACCTTGGATTCCAGCACTAATTAAGGAAGCATCTAAAAAAACGAGCAAACTATCTGCTCAAAACTTAAAGGATACATATGAAAGATATTACCCTCAAGTCTTTATTGATATGCTTGATGGATTGTTTCTTGATTATGATGTAGAAAAAGCAAAAACTATATTAAATTTAGGTGCAACTAGCGGAGCTGGAATTCTCACCGGATTTATTTATGGACTCATGTAGGAGCGATGATATGAAAAAATACAAAATATTAAAAAACAGTTACTATGATTCTGTTACCTTAATGAGTACAACAGTAGCACTCAAAAAGGAACTCAATTTTAAAGAGCTTGTGATGTTCATGGGAACTGACATGAATAAGGATATGATTAAATCAGTTGGTTTGTTCCATGAACAATTATCTTCAGCTGAACCCAATGACTTAATGCTTGCAGTAGAAATGAAAGAAGAAAACCCAAATTGGGTTGAGGAAATACTTTCTAGATTGTCAGCTAAAAAATCAACAGCTAAGGAATCTGATAAGATATATAAAACAATCAATCAAACCATTGATGATTTAAACCCTAATATCGCTGTTATCAGTGTTCCAGGTATTTATGCAGCCAATGAAGCATACAAGGCATTGGAAAAAAATTTGCATGTCATGCTATTTTCAGATAATGTTAGTGTAGAAGATGAAATCAAACTCAAGGAAATAGGAATTCAAAAGAATTTACTTGTAATGGGTCCAGATTGTGGAACTGCCATTATCAATGGAAAAGGCTTATGCTTCGCAAATCAAATCCGAAGAGGAAGTATCGGTTTAGTTGCTGCAAGCGGAACAGGTTTACAAGAGGTCAGTGTTATTATCGACAAATTCGGTGGAGGTATCACTCAGGCTATTGGAGTTGGTGGTAGAGATCTATCAGAACAAGTCGGTGGACGGATGATGTTGATGGGTATCGATGCATTAGAACAAGATGAACTAACAAAGGTTATTGTTTTAATCTCTAAGCCTCCACATCAAACTGTGCTAGATAAAATTCTAGCAAAGCTCAAATCGATAAAGAAGCCTGTTGTATTATGTCTTTTAGATGCAAAGTTAGATGAGAAAATTAAAAACGTGTATTTCGTTTCGACTTTAACTGAAGCATCCATTCAAGCATTAAAACTGATAGGATTTGATACACCAGATTTACTTCAAGTCGATCAAGAGATGAAAAGCTTGATTTTAAACCATCAAAAAAAATTTAGTCCTACACAAACCAAGGTGAAGGGGTTATTTTGTGGTGGTACATTAACAGCAGAGTCACTCAGCATCTTAAGACCTATCCTAAAGCAAATTAAAAGTAATGTTGCAAAAAAGGATTATGAAAAGATGGAAAACCCACTTATATCTGACGGTAATAATTTAGTTGATCTAGGTGATGATATCTTTACACAAGGTAAGCCACATCCAATGATTGAGCCAACAATTCGATTAGAGCGCATTTTAGAGGAAGCTAAGAATCCTGAAACTGCAGTATTATTGCTTGATTTTGAGCTTGGCATTGGCTCATATGATGATCCAGTTGGCGTAACACTAGAAACACTTATTGAAGCGCAAAACATAGCAAAGAATAATGGAAGACATTTATCTATCGTTTCTTATGTTTGTGGAACTGATAAGGATCATCAAGGATTACAAAATTCAGAAAATAGATTAAAGGAAATTGGCGTGATTGTTGCAAAAACGAATGCACATGCCGCAATCATCGCTGGTGAACTATTAAAAGAGGTGAAAAAATGAGCATCAACAAGCTTTTTAGTGAAGAACTTAAAGTTGTGAATATTGGTTCACCTAGTTTTAAAAATGATTATGAAAAACAAGAAATCGAGTACATTCATTTGAATTGGGCTCCACCTGCATCAGGGAACTTACAAATATTAAATCAATTGAGTCAAATTCGACCGTATATGGATAAAATTCATAAAGCCAATGAACAAGCTGTCCAAAAAATAAAGGCAGCAGAAGCTAGACTTATAGCTGTCAAAAAAGCATATGATGTAATTCCAAATATGAGTAAAAATACAATTTTACACGCTGGACCACCAATTGAATTTAAAAAAATGGCAGGTCCAATGCGGGGTGCAATTATTGGTGCATTGATTTATGAGGGATTAGCAAAAAACGAAAAAGAAGCGATTAAGCTTGCTGAGTCTGGTGATATAGAATTTGATAGTGCTCATCATCATGATGCTGTTGGCCCAATGGCTGGTATTATTTCAGCATCCATGCCAGTTCATGTGCTATATAACATTATCGATAAAAATTATAGCTATTGTACAATCAATGAAGGATTAGGCAAGGTATTAAGATATGGAGCAAACAGCGAAGATGTTATTAAACGCTTGAAATGGATTGAGCATACTTTTCAGCCTGTAATGAATGAGGCGTTAATTCTGTCAGGTGGTATTGATGTTAAAAGCATTATTACACAGGCATTACATATGGGTGATGAATGTCACAACAGAAATAAGGCATCCTCAGCACTATTTTTAAGAGAAATAGCTACACATGTTCTTTCTACTCAATTTACCGATCAAGAGAAAAAGGAAGTTATTGAGTTTATTAAGAATAATGAACATTACTTTTTAAATCTATCTATGCCTTATTGTAAGCTTGCACTGGATTCCGCAAGAAACATTAAATATTCTACCGTGGTCATCGCAATGAGTAGAAATGGTGTTGATTTCGGAATCCAGCTTGCACATAGCAACACATGGTATAAGGCTCCAGCAAATTATGTAAAGGGATTAATGTTTCCAGGATTTAATGAAGATGATGCCGCTCCAGATATTGGAGATAGTGCAATCACCGAAACCTGTGGTATTGGTGGATTTGCTATGGGCGGAGCACCAGCGATTGTCCAGTTTGTAGGTGGTGTTGTCAAACAAGCATTTGATTACTCGAAGGAGATGCATGAAATAACAGCAGGTAGACATCAAGTATTTACTCTGCCACCACTTGATTTTATGCCAACTGCTGTTGGTATCGAAATGACTAAGGTACTAGAGACTGGTATTTTACCAATCATTAATACAGGAATGGCTCATAAGGATGCTGGAGTAGGTCAGGTAGGTGCTGGTCTTGTTCATCCACCAATGGCTTGTTTTGAGAAGGCTTTGAAAGGATTTTTAGAAGAATTAAAGGAGGATAACAAATGAAAATTTTAGTTGCACTAGGTGGTAACGCTCTTGGTGATACTCCAGAAGAACAAAAAGAACTCGTTAAGCATGCAGCTGATAGCGTTGCGGATTTGGTAGAACAAGGACATAAGGTAGTAGTTGTACATGGCAATGGACCTCAGGTTGGTTTAATTCAGAGTGCATTTGAAACAGCAAATGAAGTGAAGCCCAATATGCCTTTGATGCCTTTGCCTGAATGTGGAGCAATGAGCCAAGGATATATCGGTTATCATCTCCAAAACGCGATTTACAATTCCTTACTAAATAGAAACATTCATAAGGATGTAGTAACTGTCGTTACTCAAACAGTAGTAGATCCAAACGATCAAGCATTTAAGAACCCATCGAAGCCAATTGGAAAGTTTTACACTAAAGAAGAATCAGAAAAAATGGTCAAGCAATACAATATTCCAATGGTCGATGATTCCGGAAGAGGATATAGACTTGTCGTCCCAAGCCCAATGCCAATCGATATTATCGAAAAAAATGTTATTAAAGAATTACTGGAAAACGATCATATTGTTATCGCATCTGGTGGTGGTGGAATACCTGTAATAAAAAAAGACACTTTAGTAGGTGTATCAGCAGTTATCGATAAGGACTTTAGTAGTGCAAAGCTTGCTGAGTTAATTAAGGCAGATGTTTTTATCATTCTAACCGCAGTGAAAAGAGTTTCTATTAACTTTAGAAAGCCTAATGAACTTGAGTTTTCTAAATTATCTGTCAAGGAGGCTAAGCACTATATTGATATCAATATGTTTGGCAAGGGCAGCATGGAACCAAAAATAGTCGCTGCTGTATCCTTTGTTGAAGCAAACAAGAACGGTCAAGCCATTATTGCTAGCCTAGAAGACGCTGCTCTTGCTGTAAAAGGAAAAGCAGGAACAATAATCTATTCATAAAAAAAAGGCATCATGCCTTTTTTAAGGAGGGAAATATGCCATATCAAGTATTCAATCATCCATTAATGAAGCATAAAATGACGATTATAAGAGATAAAAACTGCGGAACCAAAATGTTTCGAGAAGTTATTGAAGAGCTCACAGCATTAATGGTTTACGAAATTAGTAGAGATTTGGAATTAGTTGAAATTGAAATTGAAACACCAATTGCTAAAGCAACAGGTTATCAAATGGTCAAGGATATTGTGATTGTTCCAATTTTAAGGGCAGGGTTAGGTATGACTCAGGGGATTCAAAATCTTATACCTTCTGTAAAAATAGCTCATGTTGGAATGTTTAGAAACCCAGATACACTACTACCTGAGATATATTATGCAAAATTTCCTAACAACATTCAAAATGCAAAAACGTTTATATTAGACCCATTGCTTGCTACTGGCGGATCAGTTCTTGCAGCAATTGATTTATTAAGAGCAAAAAATGTTAAGGATATCTCTGTGTTATCCATCATCGGTGTAGATGCTGGTATTCAAAAAATACTAAATAAATATCCAGATATTCAGATTTATTTGATTAGTAAGGATGAAAAACTGAATGATCATGCATATATAGTACCTGGTTTAGGTGATGCTGGAGATCGGTTATTTGGAACAAAATAAAAAGTTGGATATTTTCCAACTTTTTTTATTTGAAATATTTGATAATATCATCATCTTCTAAGGTTGAAGGAATACGATGTCTTGGTGCACACCATAGCTCACCATATTCGATAAATCTATCGTACTGATCATATGCATGGGTAATCTCATAAAAAATTGGCATGTCCTTTGAGATATTTAGTATCGAGGAAATTTCTTCATTACTAGATATAATATTTAGGTTTCGCATTGATTTACTCATAATGATTTCGTATTCTTTTCTAAAATAGGAGTAAAACATTTTATTAGTCATATCAACCTGATCTAAATCAGTAAATATATCGAGTGGAAAATACATGCTTGCAATAAATAAAGGCTGATTGTTGGATTTATATAGTCTAGAAAAATAAACTAAGTCTTGATTTACACGAAATCCAGTTAGCAATGCAATCTCATCTGTAGCCTTTAGGACTATTTTTTTCAATAGAACTACCTCTGGAGTTTCACCGGATGATTTCAATGTCTCATTCACATGAATTAATTTATTATGAAACACATTTGGGTTCGCATTATAGGTAACTTCATAATGATTGTTTATTTTTATGACTAATGCCATATCAATAAGTTTTCTATATGCGCTTCTAATAGCAGTAGTAGGAACATTTAATTCCTCTGAGAGTTCCTCTACACTAGGTAAGCTATCTCCATTTTGAATTTTTAGCTTCATGATACCGACATAAATGTAATCCTTGATTTGATCAACGATAGAAACAGTCGATCTTTTATCGATTGCTAGTTTAATATTTTTCATTCTCAATGACCTCCTCAAATTTTACATAATCACCTGGAAGTGCATGGAGTACAACAGCAATAATTCTATTTTCAATATCAACTATTCTTGTTGTAGCAAAATATATTTTATCCTTTATTTCAATGCCTAAAAGGAGGGCTTCAACATTACCAGCTTCGCTGGCTATAATGTCTGTGTAAATTCCAGAGATTTGGTATTTATATTCATTAGTAATCATATGGAATAGATTATCTGTTAAATCTACATTTTTCTCAATGTTTTGAAAATACTTATATGGGAAATAAACTCTCTGCAAAGAGATTGGATAATTCTCGATAAGTAATCGGTAGCTAATGTCATATGTCATTTCACCCTTTTGCAATCCTAAAATAGGATAGACTTGCTTTCTGTAATCTACAGAGCCTATGACAACGACTTCCTTCTTAGCTAGATTACCAAAATTAAAAATATCCTTAACAGTTCCATTGAAATGATATCTTCGATTGACGAAGGAACCATACCCTTGTTTGCTGATTACTAAGCCTTTTTTAATCAAATCCTCGTATGCTCTTCTAATCACAGATCTGCTCAAACCAAAAAGATCACAAAGATCCTTTTCTGTGGGGAGTTTATCCAAATGTCTGAGTTGATTTGTGTATATTCCATTCTCAATCGCTTTAGTAATCTGCTTATAAATGGGTACCTTAGAAAACTTATCAATATAAATAGGTATCATTTTCATCACCTTCTATACGTACAGTATATATGATTTGAGTATAAATTGCACTCTTATTCTTGTTTTTTTAAATAGAATACACATAGGTGAAAATCAATAAAAGAATCTATTCAACCTTCAATCAAAAACACGCTTTTTAAATGGAATAAAAAACTGAATAATTGTACAATATTTTCTTTATTTTCTTTGTCACAAATCATAGGAAAAGCGTATAATGAAATTGAAGGGATTCATCTATAATATTGCAGCCTAAAATGATGCTGTAAACAACAATAAACCTCTTAATTGAATATCTGTTTTCACTCACTTAACCAATTAACATTTAGTCGTTTACAAAATCATTTCAAACATATAAAAATCATAATCGAAAGTGAGGTGAAAACACATGCAAAACAAGAAACCAGCTCCAAAAGCTCCAGTTCAACCAGTTAAACCAGCTCCAAAAGCTCCAGTTCAACCTGCTAAGCCAGTTAAGAAATAATAACTGAAAACAGTTTGAAAGAAGCTTGCTTCAAACTGATTGTATTGATGCAGTCAGACCTATAAAAAACTAAACATACCAACATGCCAGCTCTTATGAACTGACATGTTTTTTTATTTTGATTACCTCGTATTTATTTATATTATATTTAGAAAACGTTATCATTCATTATTTACAATGATTATATAAAAATAGCCTTTTCAAATCGAAAATTAGTGTTATAATGAGAGTGAAAATAACGATCCACAATTTAAAAGGAGTCCCCTATGAATGCACATTCACAGATTACTAGTGAAAAGCTTGCTCTTTTTTACTTGCAATTAGAAAAGAACAAAGTATTACCTGGACCATTGATGCCGACACTACATGATGCTCAGCATATTTTTGGTTACATACCATTATCGATTCAAAAAATTATTTCAAATGAACTTGGCGAGAGTATTGCTAAGATCAATGGAGTGGTTACCTTTTATGGTAACTTCTCAGTGACACCTAAAGGTAAAAAAACAATTGGTGTATGTCTTGGAACTGCCTGCTATGTAAGAGGCTCTAAGAATATTATGGACACTATTGAAGATGATTTAAAAATTAAATCTGGTGAGACAACAAAGGATGGAGAGATTACTCTAACTGCAACACGCTGTATAGGTGCTTGTGGACTAGCTCCAGTTTTTTCCGTTGGTGATCACATTTATGGGAATTCAAGCGTTTCTAAAGCTAAGCTAGTCTTAAAGGAAATGAGAGAAGCAGCTGAGAATAAGGTAAAAACCGATGAAGCTAAGTGAAATCATCAAGAAATACAATTTCAAGGTCTATACACCTGAAATATTAAGTGAAATGGATATTAACTATGCATTTTGCTCTGATTTAATGAGTGATGCATTGATCATACTAAATTCTGTTACGGATGAAAGAATACTTGCACAAAGTATGCTAATCACCGGTCTAACGACCAATCAATCGATTCGAACTGCTGAAATGCTAGATGTGAATGTAGTTTTACTTGTCAGAGGTAAAATACCTTCACTTAAGGTTGTCGACTTAGCAATTGAATCTAACATTTTATTGCTTTCAACAGAACAAACAATGTTTAACATGAGTGGTTTGTTATATAGTGATGGAATCAAAGGAATTTATTACAATCAACAATGGTAGCTAAAGAATATCAAATTATCGCTAAAAATTATGAGCTCGCTGGTCGAGCATCTAGCGATATAAAAAAAACATTAAAAAAATTAGAAATCGATAGAAATTTAATGAAACGCGTATGTTCAGCATCCTATGAAGCTGAAATTAATATCGTCATTCATTCCTTTGGTGGGTTTGCAGTTTTTCAAATGGATGAATCTAAAATTGTTCTAGACTTCATCGATGATGGTCCAGGAATTCAAAACATTGATCTTGCGATGACTGAAGGTTATTCAACTGCAACTGAACTAGACCATTCTAATGGCTTTGGTGCAGGTATGGGTTTACCTAACATCAAACGCATTGCAGATGAGATGGATCTTCGATCTGATCATTATGGAACACATCTCAAGATTACGTTCTATCTTGGAGGTGAAAATAATGCTAGTCAGTGATTTAATCAGTAGTTCATATGAACTGCTAACGAATCAAGATACACTATCCAATACAGTTCAAGGAATCTATCAAACTGATCTTTTAAGTGCAGCAATCAAAAGTGCAAAACCAAATGATGCATTAATCACTTTGATTTCACATGTAAATACAATAGCCTTGGCAATGATGATTGACCTTTCGTTGATCATCATTGCTGAACATAGATCTGTTTCAAAGGAAATGATTGATAAAGCGAATGAAGAAGGTATTTGCATTCTTCGAACACATTTGAAATCTCATGAAGTCGTTATTGACTTATTTAAAAGAGGTCTCCTATGATTTATTATTATGACCTACATATACATTCTGTATTATCTCCAGATGCTGATACTTTAATGACACCAAACAATATTTTTAATATGGCAAACCTAAAAGGTTTAAATATTATTTCAGTCACAGACCATAACTCATTCAAGCAGCTTCCTGTTTTATATGAAATATCGAAAAGCTATGATATGCTTTTCATTCCTGGTGTTGAAATTTCCGTTCAGGAAGGCTTTCATCTTTTATGTTATTTCAAACATATTGAAGATGCACTTTCCTTCGATGCATTGTTAGATACATGTAATCATAAACAAGGATATGATGAAAAGACTTTAGGAAGATCAGAGATTACGGACATTCATGATGCTGTCATTGATCTCTATCCCTATGATTTAACTCTTTCTCTAACTCTTTCTTTGAAACAATTGATTCTAATTCTAAAGGATTATGATCATATCTTAGTTTATGCACATGTGGATAGAAAAAAGCATAGTGGCTTAGCATACATTCGTGAATATCCGTTGGATGCGATTGAACTTACTAAAAATGTAAATAATGATTTTATAATACAAAATCAACTCACAAATCAAATCATTGTATATAATTCTGATGCACATCAGATTACAGATATTTCTGAAAGAGAAAAAATGAATCAAATGGAGTTAGAAAGCTTGACCATGGAGTCATTTTTTAGGTTTTTTAAAAATGGATGATTTAGCAACCTATTTATTAGATATTATTCAAAATTCTATCACGGCAAAGTCGTCCATCATTCATCTTTCTATAGATATTCAAGATGATATGAAAATATCTATTAAAGATAATGGACTGGGTATGTCAGAAGATATATTAAAAAAAGCGACTTCTCCCTTCTTTACAACAAGAACGACAAGGACAGTAGGTCTAGGATTATCATTTTTAAAAATGATATCAGAACAAACAGAAGGATCGTTTCAACTAGAGTCTATAGAAAATAAAGGAACGAACCTCTATATGACACTCAATTATCTACATCCAGATATGCCCCCATTAGGAGATCTCGGAGAATTGATTTACACATTATCCATTCATCAAGATTTAATAGAATTCATATTTGATTTTAAATATAAAAATCATTCATATCATTATCAAGCAAGTGAAATGAAGGAAATGTTTAAAGAACTTTTAAGTACATATTCAATAATGAAAGCTTTAATAGAACTGATTAATCAAGAAATACATATAGATGAGGTGAACCATGAAATCTTTAGAAGATTTAAAGAAATTAAGAGATGAAGCGTTAAAGAAAATGACAATGCGCTATACAAAAGATGGATTTAGAATCCAAATTGGAATGGGAACATGTGGGATTGCATCAGGTGCAAGACCAATTCTTTCTGCTTTTTTAGAAGAAATTGAATCACATGAACTAACAAATGTCACAGTCACACAGGTTGGTTGTATGGGCGAATGTGCCTATGAACCAATGGCAGAAGTCATTGATATGAATGGTCAGTCCTACGTATATTGTGGGGTAACTATTCCTATGGTTAAGGAAATCATTGAGAAGCATATTATCAATAATGAGCCTCAAACAAGATACCTTTTAACATCAAGAAAGGGATAGGGCGAAATCATGTTAGAAAGAATACAAGTATTAATATGTGGTGGGACAGGATGCTTAAGCTCAAATGCTAAAGAAATAAAAAAAGCTTTCCAAGAACACTTAGAAGTATTAGAAATGACAGATGAGGTTGGACTAGTTTTGACTGGTTGTTTTGGCTTATGCGAAAAGGGACCTGTAGTTGTTGTTTATCCTGATGAAACCTTCTACACACATGTCACAGTTGATGATGTAAAGGAAATTTGTGAGGAACATTTGTTGAAGGGAAGACCATTAGAAAGATTGATGGTAAAAAATCCTTTAGATAAATCAAAGATTAAAAATATGGGTCAACTCAAATTCTATGCAAAACAAAAAAGAATTGCATTAAGAAATTGCGGAAATATAAACCCAATGGAAATTGAAGAATATATTGCAAAGGATGGATACCTAGCATTAGGTACAATCTTAAAGGAAAAAACACCACAGGAAGTTATTGATCAAATGATTCATTCAGGTCTTCGTGGTCGTGGTGGTGGAGGATTCTCCACCGGTAAAAAATGGCAGTTCGCTAAAAATTCAGAATCAGATCAAAAATATGTAATTTGTAATGCTGATGAAGGAGATCCAGGTGCATTTATGGACCGCGCAGTTTTAGAGGGCGATCCACATTCTGTATTAGAAGCAATGGCTATCTGCGGTTATGCCATTGGTGCAAACCAGGGATACATCTATGTACGTGCAGAATATCCAGTCGCAGTAGAAAGACTTGGAATTGCAATCAAACAAGCAAAGGAATACGGACTATTAGGTAACAACCTTTTTGGCTCGAATTTTAGCTTTGATATTGATATTCGTTTAGGAGCAGGAGCATTCGTATGTGGTGAAGAAACAGCATTAATCGCATCCATTGAAGGATATAGAGGAATGCCAAGACTTAAACCTCCATTTCCAGCTGTTCGAGGACTATGGGGCAAGCCAACCAATGTAAACAATGTGGAAACACTTGCTAACATCCCTGTTATCTTTTTAAAAGGGGCTGATTGGTTCAAATCCATAGGTACTGAAAAATCAAGTGGAACCAAAGTGTTCGCTCTTGGTGGGAAAATTAATAACACAGGATTAGTAGAGGTTCCAATGGGCACTACCATCAGAGAAATAGTTTTTGATATCGGTGGTGGTATTCCAAATAAAAGAAAGTTTAAAGCGATTCAAACAGGTGGACCATCTGGAGGATGTATTACTGCAGAATTTCTAGATACCCCAATTGATTTTGAAAACTTAACTGCCTTAGGTTCCATGATGGGATCAGGTGGAATGATTGTAATGGATGAAGACAATTGCATGGTCGATGTCGCAAGATTTTATCTTGACTTCACCGTCGATGAATCCTGCGGTAAATGTACACCATGTCGTGAAGGTACTAAGCAGATGAGAGATATTCTAGACCGTATTTGTGAAGGCCTAGGAACCTTAAAGGATTTAGATGAGCTTGAACGCTTAGCACACATGATTCAAGAAACATCATTATGTGGATTGGGGCAAACTGCACCAAATCCAGTTTTATCTACGCTAAAGCATTTTAAGGATGAATATNNNNACCAATTTCTTTATTGAAGATAATTGTGTTGGTTGTGGTAAATGTGCTAAATACTGCCCAGTTAACGCAATTACAGGTTGGCAAAGAGACATACACAAGATTGATTTAGATCTTTGCATCCGCTGTGGAGCATGTAAAAAAGCATGTCCAGTTAATGCAATAACAAGCAAACCAATGCATGAGGAGGCATCTAGATGATTAAAGATATCCATATTCAAATTAATGGTCAAAATATAACAGCAAAATCCAATCAAACTATTTTAAAATCAGCAGAGGAAAATGGAATCTATATTCCACGCCTTTGTTACTTTGAAGGCATTCATGAAGAAGGTAACTGCAGAGTTTGTTCTGTGAAGATAAACGATCAGAAAAACTTAAAGCCTGCCTGTAAAACATTGGTTGAAGAAGGCATGAAAATCGTTACCGATGATTTAGATGTTTACCAAACCGTAACCATGAATTTAGAGCTTTTATCCCATAAGCATCATTTTGAATGCTTTAACTGTTCAAGAGAAGATAATTGCGAGTTTTTAGATTTACTTAGAAGATATTCAGTTGAAAATGAATTAACTCATCTTTATGGAGCACATGATGCACACCGATACTTCTCAGATTCCTCAGGAGTATTAGAGCTTGATAGCAGTAAATGTATCTTATGCGGAAGATGTGTTTCAGCATGTGAAAAATATACTGGATTAGGTATTTTAAATTATAACGAACGTGGATCAGAAACATATGTAGGACCAGCACTTTTTCATAATCTAGAGGATGCTGGATGTATCTATTGTGGCAAGTGTATTCAAGCATGTCCAACTGGTGCACTCAGTGAAAAGGATGACATCAGACTTGTTGAAATGGCACTTCGTGATCCAAAGAAGAAAATTATTGTTCAAGTTGCACCTTCAATTCGTGCAACGCTAGGTGAAGAGTTCGGTTATCCAGTAGGAACCAATGTTGAAGGCCAAATGTTTGCTGCACTTCACGCACTTGGAATTCATGAGATTATGGATACCAATTTTACTGCGGATTTAACCATTTTAGAAGAAGGAACTGAGTTTATTAATCGACTTGAAAATAATGGTCCTTTTCCAATGTTTACCTCGTGTTCACCAGGTTGGGTGAATTTTTTAGAGCTATATCATCCAGAATATATACCAAATCTTTCTAGCTGTAAATCACCACAACAAATGGCTGGAGCTCTAATTAAGACCTATTATGCGAAGGAACTCAATATGGATCCAAAGGATATCGTATCCCTATCCATCATGCCATGTATAGCAAAAAAGGCAGAAGCAAAAAGAGAAGATATGGGTAGAGATGGATATAGAGACGTAGATATCGTATTGACAACAAGAGAGCTTGCAAGATTAATTAAGCGCAGAAAGGTGGATTTTAGAAATCTAAAACCAATCAAGCCATATGGAACACTTGCATCCTATACTGGTGCTGGTAATATATTTGGCGCAACAGGTGGAGTGATGGAAGCAGCACTTAGAACTGTAACTGAGATACTTGAAGATCATGAAACTCCTATAGATTTTAAGGAAGTTCGTGGGAATCAAGATATTAAAGAAGCTACCTATATGATTAAAGGAACACCAATTCATATCGCAGTTGTCCATGGTGGTATCGCGATAAAAACATTTATGGAAGACATGATAAAAAACAACAAGAAATATCATTTTGTTGAAATCATGGGTTGCACAGGTGGTTGTATCAACGGTGGTGGTCAACCAATCGTTCCTGCCAAGATATATGAAAAGGTTGATATTCGCTCCATTAGAGCAAGCGTATTATATGATATCGACTCTAAGTCTGATTTGAGAAAATCACATAACAATCCGTTTGTTAAAAAATTATATGAGGATTTCCTAGGTCATCCAAACTCACATAAATCTCATGAATTGCTGCATACATCATATAAGAAAAGAGAAATCTACAACAACATTTAGGAGACTTATGAAAAAAATATTACTCATCATTCTTTTATCTTTCATCCTATTTGGATGCAAGAAGGATGATTCAATTACAATCATTGTTCCATATGGTAGTCCAAAGCTTGCTCAACTCTATCTAGAGAATTCTGATGATTATAAAGTTGATGTAGTCAATGGAGCAGATCCATTAGTTGCAGCATTTGGTTCATCATCACATGATGTTATTTTCGCACCAACCAATTTAGGTGCTAAAATGTATCAATCCAAGGATTCATATCAATTACTTGCAACCATAGTTTGGGGCAATTACTACTTAGTTTCTAGTGAACAACAAGAATTTAATATATCTTCACTTGATGGAAAAAGTATTACTGTTTTTGGAAAGAATCAAACCTCAGACATTGTTTTGACATACCTTTTTCAAGAGTTAGATATAGATGTAGAAATAACCTATGTGGATTCAGTGAGCTCAGCAGCTCAGCTATTTCTTTCTTCTCAAGAAAGTATCGTTTTGTTAGCTGAACCAGTTTATTCTAATGTTATGAACCAGCTACCTCAAACAAAAACCATAGACATTCAAGAGCTTTATCAAAGTGTTACAGGTAAAGATTCATATCCCCAATCAGGAGTATTTATTAAAAGAAATTTGGAGCAATCCAAGATTACAAAAATTCAAAATGATTTGATGGACTCTATTGAGAAAACGAATCAATATCCCTCGGATGCTGCACAACTTGCAGTAGAGCTTCAAATGGGATTGACTAGTGAAATTATCGCAAGTGCTATTTTAAATAGTAATTTGCGATATGTATCTGCTAAAAACTCAAAAGAGGATATAGTTTCTTATTTTGGGTTAATCCTAAGCATGAATCCAGCATTAATTGGTGGTCAGTTACCAAATGACTTATTTTACTATGGTGATTAGATGAAAAAGACGTTTTGGATATCCAGTTCAATATTTGTTTTATTTATTATTTGGGTTTTGACATATCAAGTCATCGATCATCCGTTGATTATGCCATCACCGCAAGCAGTTTTTTTGTCATTATTCAACATATTAACAAATTTGGATTCTTTAGGTATCATTTTAGCGTCAATTTTTAGATTGATTATTTCCATTGTCTTATCAACAGCATTAGGAATCATCCTAGGTATGCTATCTGGTCTTAACCAAAAAGTCTCATGGGTAATGAAGCCTTATGTCACTATTTTAAGAACAATTCCAGTTATATCGATTATTGTGATCCTACTCATTTTATTTGGTTACCGAATCACACCATTTGTGATTACCTTCTTAATGGTTTTTCCAATCGTGTTTCAAGCAGCAGAATCAGGCATAAAAGCAATCAATCGAGAATTAATTGATGTTTATCGATTAGAGGAACACCACTTTTTTATCTCACTAAAATATTTATATTTCCCAATGATTCAAAAATATCTAATCCTTTCCTTTCTCCAATCCTTTGGATTAGGTTTAAAGGTGTTAGTTATGGCAGAATACCTAGGACAAACTAGAAATTCCATCGGTAATTCACTATACCTAGCGAGAATGAACTTAGACTATTCAGCAGTGTTTGCTTGGACAATTTTATTAATTTTAATCTCATTTGGAATAGAATATATAGTCCATTACTACCAGTTAAGGAAACTTGTTGATTAGTTCTTTTTTATTTCTTAAATCGTTAACAAATCAATTGAAATTGAAATTGTTTTCATGTATAATACTATTGTTTCCCTTCCCTTTTGTGAAGGGCGACGCGTGAATTGGTCCTAGTGTCTACATCCCCCCCAGACATTAGGACTTTTTATTTTATTCAAGAATCTATCTCTTTTTTCATGTATGATATAATTAGTGTATAAGGATAATGATATGAATCGAGGAAAAATATGGCACTATTTGAATGTAATATTAAGTCAGATGTTCTAGAATTAAACGTAGCAGTGAATGTTATTATTCCACAAGACGTAAAAAAAGGAGAAAAGCTGCAAGCAGTCTACCTCCTTCATGGATATATTGGAAATCATACAGATTGGTGTAGATATAGCTCTGTCGAACGCTATGCATGGGAGCATAGATTTGCAATCATTATGCCTGGTGTGAATAATAGTTATTATTCGAATACCAAATTTGGACAGAAATATTTAGACTATGTTTCCATTGAACTACCAGAAATCATGTCAAGAATGTTTCCGATATCTGAAAAAAGAGAAGATAATTTTGTTTGTGGTTTATCCATGGGAGGATATGGAGCACTTAGAGTCGCCCTACATAATCCAAAAAGGTTTTCTAAGGCAGCGAGTCTTTCAGGAGCTGTAGATATTGATTCTATTAAAAAGCTAGTAGAAGATACTCCAAGAAAGCACTTTACAAACGCAACCTTTGGTGAAGCCTCAACAAAAAATACTGAAAATGATTTACTATATCTCATTCAAACACATCAAAAAAATAAGCAGGAGCTACCAAATATATATCTTGCTTGCGGTACAGAAGATTTTTTATATAAGGATAATCTAGCATTTAAGAAAGAATTGGATCATTTAAAGGTGCCTTACACCTATGAGGAATCTAAGGGAGATCATAACTGGGCATTTTGGGATGAATATTTACAAAAAGTATTATATTGGCTAGAAAAAAAGGTCTAAACTTAGACCTTTTTGTTTATCCAAAGAACAAAATCTTTAAATACTCTTCTCCATGCAAGCTCATTGTGTCTATCATCAGTTTCAATATAGAATATATCACTTACATTTTTACTTTCTAGCAATCTCTTCAAGTTTCTACTATTATTTAAATATATTTCATTAAAGCTAGGATTACTTTCATCTGAGCTTTCCTTTTTGCCAATCGATATAAAGTATCTTTGATCAGAATCAATATCAGCAGATTCTAAAAAATTTAAGAAATCAGGTTCATTAAACCATGATGCGAGTGAAAAAACTCCAATTACTGAGAATATATTAGGATACTTTACTCCAATATAAGTGGAGATATAGGCCCCCATTGAGCTACCTGCTATCATTGTATGTTCATAATCTGCTAGAGTTCTATATGTTTGGTCGATATAGGGCTTCACCTGATTGACAACGAAGTCAGCATAAACATCTCCTAATCCACCAGTATCAATAGCTGTGATTTTTTTAACCTCAGGAACACTTTTCCAAGGTGAATACTCAAACAGTCTTAGCTCTGAATTATCAATGCCAACAACAATCATTTGATCTAAATTTAAATCCTTCAAGGTTTCATCAATGCCCCAAGAATGACCTGCATAAGATGTTTCATCCTCAAACAAATTTTGTCCATCATGCATGTAGAGTACAGGATATTTTTGATTTGAACTTTCATATCCTGTTGGTAGAAGAACACGTATTATACGTGGTTGATTAGAAGTTAGTATAGGTAATTGAAGCAGTTGAATATTTTTCATAGAATAACCTCTCTTTTATCTCATTGTATCATGTTATATATTTCTTTTCTATTGCCAATGAAATTATGGTAAAATTAGAATATACGTAGGAGGTACATATGAAACACGCGAACTACGCAAGCACAAATAAATTAATTAATCGTTTAGGATTTGGAGCATGGCAGTTAGGTAATACTGACTTTTGGGGACATATGTCAATGGAAGATGGAGTAGAGTTAGTCAATTATGCAATCCAAAAAGGGATTCATTTTTTCGATACCGCACCTGGCTATGCAGCAGGTATGAGTGAAAGAATCATCGGAATGGCAACAGCAAATCAAAGAGATAAGGTTGTTATTAATACCAAACTAGGACATACTGCGGATGGTGAAACAGATTTCTCAGTGTTCTCCCTCAAGGAACAAATTTATGACAGTATGGAAAGACTTCAAACAGATTATATCGATTCAGTTATTCTTCATAATCCAAGCATGGATATATTAGAAGGAAAGACACTTCATTTTCAAGAATTAAAGAAATTGAAGGAAGAGGGTATGATTAGAGCCTATGGTGTATCTATTGATACTTATGAAGAGCTAAAGGCTGTCATAGACAATCTTCAAATTGATGTCGTTGAAATTCTTTTCAACATCTTTTTCCAAGAGCCTGCAAGATTATTTAAAAAGGCAAAGGATAAAGGGATTTCATTAATCGCAAAGGTTCCACTAGACTCAGGATGGTTAACTGGAAAATATGATGAATTCTCAGAATTTGAAGGCATCCGTTCAAGATGGGATGATGAAACTATTAGCAGAAGAGCTTCTCTAGTTAGAGAAGTTAAAAACATTACTGGAGCAAACGACTTAACAAAATATGCAATTGCATTCGTTTTGAGCTTTCCAGAAATTACTGCAGTTATTCCAGGAATCAAAACAAAAGAACAATTGGATGATCATCTAGTCAATTCTACATTTGTTTTAGACAATACCATCAAAAAAGAATTAGTTGATCTTTACAAAAGACGGATTCAAAAAGATCCTCTATATTGGTAATTCATAGCACAATAAAGCCAATTCAAGCAATACTTGAGCATGTTTTTAAATGAACTCAAGTAATAATTGATAGGCTTTTTATTTTTGAAAACATATAATGAAGCTATCAAACCAGAAAGGGTGAGCTATATGTTTGATATGAGAGAAATCGGAAGAAAGATTTCAAAATTGAGAAGAGACAAAAACATGACACAGCTTGAGCTAGCAGATCTATTAGGTATTAGCTATCAAGCAGTAAGTAATTGGGAGCGTGGAGATTCCATGCCAGATATTTCAAAGCTATCAGAGCTTTCAACAATTTTTGAAATAACTATTGATGAATTATTAGGTAATCAAAAAGAATCTAAAGCAGTCCAAGAAGTCATTGATACAAATAAGATTCATATTAGTGACCATGACAAGGAAACAATCGAATCAGTGATTCCAATGATGAAGCCTAAGCAAATCGATGAATCTATGAAGGATGAAAAAGATTTATCCTTTGAAATGCTACTTGCGCTCGCGCCATTTCTTGATGAAGAAAAAATAGATGAGATTGCACTTGAAGCATTCGATAGCGGAGCTAGTAAGCATCTACAAGAGCTTGCTCCATTTATGTCTGAGGAAGCTTTATCTAAATTAGTATTAAAGGCATTAGACTCGGATGAGGAAATGGATCGTTCTTGGTATATAGGACTTATCCCATTTCTAGATGAGGATGCAGTGGATTCACTCGGATCAAAAATGTATCAAAAATTTGGGTATTCCGAGTTAAGAGGACTTGCTCCTTTCATGTCTGAAGAAGCATTATCTAAGCTCGTTACCAATGCTTTAGAATCCAATCAAGAAATTGATCATCATTTAATTCATGAGCTACTACCATTTCTTGATGAAGACTTAATTAATCAGCTAGCATTACGCTTGTATAATGAAAGTGGAGTTGAATCAATGGTTGAGTTTGCTCCATTCATGAGTGAAGAAACAGTTGAAAAAATAGTAGATGAAGAAGTATCTAAGGGAAACTATCAAAAAATTATGAGCTTACTTCCCTTTACGGGACAAGGACTCTCAGAATCTATTTTAAAAAACGTAAGAAAATCATTTAAAAAGGATTGATATTTAGTGGTTGCGCATCTGCAACCACTTTTTTTATCATCATCAACTCTAAAAAAGCGACTTCATCATATAATAGTAATGTATATTCATTTAGAGGTGTCAGATGGGAACATTAATTAATGTTGGTGCAATCATAGTTGCAAGCTTATTAGGTATCGTCTTAAAAAAAGGTTTACCAGAAAAAATACAAAAGAGCGTCATGTTAGTTTTAGGACTTGGATTAACAGCACTTGCATTAGGTTGGTTCTTAAAAGACTTTTTAGTAATCAATGAAAATGGTATTAGCACACATAGTGACTTATTGATTATTCTTTCCTTAGTCATTGGTGTTTTAATTGGAGAGTGGATTGATATTGACTTAAGACTTAATCGTTGGGCTGAAAATGTTGAGAAGAAGTATAATTTACCTCCACTGGCAAAGGGTTTTATAGCTGCGACTATTATATTTTGTGTTGGAGCAATGGCTATTGTTGGTTCCATTCAAGATGGATTAAATGGTGATATCACTATTTTAGTCATTAAAAGTGCATTAGACTTTATCACAGCGATGATTTTAGCATCAATCCTAGGCATTGGGGTCATCTTTTCTGCAGTAAGCGTGCTTTTATACCAAGGAGCAATCACATTGCTTGCTGCAAGTGCTTCTAGTTTTTTAACTACGGACATGATACAAGCTGTTTCAATGGTTGGTAATATCTTGTTAATCGCAATAGGAATTAACTTTATGGAGCTTAGAAAAATAAAAGTAGCAAATATGCTGCCTGCAATTTTTATACCAATTATCTATTATTTAATCATTTCACTATTTTAAGGAGGACATATGGCTGAATTAAAAACGAAACCTACAGTACTCAGTGTTAATGCATATTTAAATACACTCGATGAGCAAAAAAGAAATGGTTCAAAAATATTAATTAATCTGATGGAAAAAAGTACTGGTGAAAAGCCAGTGATGTGGGGTACATCCATTATTGGATTTGGCAATAGGAAGTATAAATATGAGTCGGGTAGAGTAATAGATTATTTTCTAATCGGATTTTCAGCTCGTAAAAAAGCAATCACACTCTATTTATCTATTCAAATCAATAGTGAAGATTTTACATTATTAGGAAAGCACGAAAAGGGTGTTGGATGTCTTTATATTAAAAAACTTGAAGACATCAATTTAGAAGTACTTGCTGAAATAATTCACAAATCAGTAGAAGCATCTAAAAAGCTATCATGAAATGCTTGATCTGTGGAAATGATACAATTTCCTACCCGCATCCAAAATTTGATATGCTTTTTCATGAGTGTGAACATTGCCAGTTCATCTTCAAGGATGAAAAAAATTATCCATCCGAAGATCTCGAATTTAAAAAATATGAAGAGCATCAAAATGACGACCAAAACCTTGGTTACGTCAACTTTCTAACGAATTTTATTGACTCGGCAGTCATACCCTATATAAAAAAAGGTAATGCACTTGATTTTGGTAGTGGACCAAATCCTGTGCTTGCGAAAATATTAGAAAATAATTATTTTTTCAAAGTTGATATTTATGATTATTTTTACGCACCAGATAAAATTTATGAATCAAAAACATATGATTTAATCACATCAACAGAGGTTGTAGAACACTTAAGAAATCCCCTTCAAGCATTTAAACTATTTTATAAGCATTTAAATCCAAACGGGATTCTAAGTATTTTAACCCTTTTTCATCCAAATGATAGGGAAGAACTTTTCAAATGGCACTATATAAGAGATGTAACGCATGTATGCTTTTTTACACCAGTAACCATGAAAAAAGTCGCAGAATTATGTGAATTTGAATTAATATCTACAAATCATTATCGATATACAGTATTTAAGAAGACAATTTGATTGTCTTTTTTTTGTTCATTCTTTTTCATGTATAATTAAAGTATAAAATATTAAGGAGGCCCTTATGAGCAAAGTAGCAGTCGTAACAGGAGCAACTTCAGGAATAGGATATGCAGTTACAGAACTTTTATTAAAAGAAAAAATTAATGTCATAGCACTCTCTAGAGATGAAGATAAAGCAAATATAACTAAAGAAAAATTAAAGGAATTCACAAAGGATGTCGAATTGGATTTCATTATAGGAGATCTTTCAGATAATGAGCAAGCAACCGAAACATCTAAAAAATTCGTAAAATTGATTCAAGATAAATATAAGGGCAAGCTTGATATATTAATGAATATTGCAGGTCGTGTAACTACTGGTTACCACGAGAATAAAGATGGCAATGAGTTGACGTTTGCAGTCAATCATTTATCTATATTTATCTTGACCTATTATTTAACCCCACTTCTGAAAAAATCAGATGATCCTCGTGTATTAGTGGTTAGCTCATTATCTCATTATCGAGCATCGATCAATTGGGATAATATTCAAAGTAAAAATATGTATAACATTCTAAAGTCATATAAAAGATCGAAATTATATAATGTCTTCTTTGTTAAGGAATATGCTAGAAGATTTGAGTCAATTCCAATATTTGCAATCGATCCGGGTTTAGTTAGAACAAACATCGGTGCGAAAAATACTTCAGGACTTGCAAGAATAGCATGGAAGCTTAGAAGTAGTACAGGAACAAATATCTATTACCCTGCACGTTTTATGATTGATGTTTCAACAAAGGAAGCATATAAAGCATTATCAGGCAATTATATTAAAAAAGGAAAACCAGTCAAATCTAACCCGGTTACCTACAATGCAGATCATGGTAGAAGACTATGGGAATATACTGAAGAATTAACACATATTTCATTGAATAATCAATAATTATTTACATCTTTTTTTGATTTCTTTTTGGTATAATGTTAGTTGTCGAACTTGAGGTGACAACCATTTGAAAACTATTGAATTATTAGCCCCATCAGGGAGTAAGGAATCACTCATTGGAGCTATAAATGCTGGAGCAAATGCTATTTATCTAGCAGGTAAAAGATTTGGTGCTAGAGCATATGCAGCGAATTTTGAAGAGGATGAAATAAAAAGTCTAATACGCTACGCACATTTGCGTGGTGTTTTTGTGTATATCGCAATCAACACATTGATTTTTAACGATGAAATTGAAGATTTATTAGCTTATACAGACTTTTTAGTCAATCAAGATGTTGATGCATTTATCGTTGCTGATTTAGGAATGATTTCACTATTAACAAAAAGATATCCTCATATAGAAATTCACGCATCCACTCAAGTGAACACACACAATATCCATCAGGTAAAATTTCTAAAAGAATTAGGTGTAAAAAGAATTGTTTTAGCAAGAGAAACATCCATAGATGTGATTAAGCAAATCAAGAAAAATGTCGATATTGAAATCGAAGTCTTTGTTCATGGAGCACTTTGTGTATGCTACTCAGGAAATTGCTTAATGAGTTCGATGATTGGTGGAAGATCAGGTAATCGCGGAGAATGCGCACAGCCATGTCGTCTTCCCTATAAGCTTTATAAGGGACCTCAAGTGGTTTCAGATGAATCCTATCTACTATCAACTAAGGATTTAATGACCCTAGAGTATGTCGATCAATTAATTGATGCAGGCGTTGACTCCTTTAAAATTGAAGGAAGAATGAGAAAGCCTGAATATGTTATTCAAGCAGTTTTATCCTACAAAAAAGCGATTCAAGCCTATCAAGAGCGCAAAGTCATTTTATTGAGTAATGAGATTTTAAAGCTTAAAAAAGTGTTTAACCGAGAATATACCAAAGGCTATATATTCAACGAAAAACCTAATGATATAAATAATGATTATCGACCTAATCACTTAGGAGTTGAACTTGGAACAGTTATCGATTATAGAGATAATAAAGCCATTATTCAGTTAACAGATACCTTAGAAATCAATGATGGATATCGAATCATAGGTAAAAAGGATTATGGCAATACAGTATCAAGAATTATCAAGGGTGATGCTATGGTTAAAAAAGCATTTCCTAATGATGTTATCAAATTGGATGTAACAGAGAAGATAGAAGTTGGCTCTAAAGTACTGAAGACGTTGGATGCTGACTTGGAATCTAGTCTATCTATATATCTAGATGAAAATTATAAAACAATACCCCTTAAGGGTGAGGTTTATGCATTTTCAGGTGATTATTTAAAAATAGATTTAAGCGATTCGAATTATTCTGTTTCACTTACATCTGAGAAAAAGTTAGAAAAAGCATCAAATGTTGCAGTACCAAAGGATCAAATAATAGATCAGATATCTAAGCTTGGAAACACACCATTCTATTTTGAAGAGCTCATCGTAGATACAGATAATATCTCCTTTATCCCAATTAAAACTATGAATGAGCTAAGAAGACAAGCAATCGATGAAATAAAATTACTTCGTGAAATGAATCGAAGAGAACATCAAATCATTTTAGCACAAGAAAAAGCTATGGAAAGTAAGCCTAATCCATTTGATTTGGTTGTAAAAGTTACAACAAAAGACCAATATGATGAAGCGATTAAACAAGGAATTGAAACCATTTATTACGAGGATATTTTAGATATTAAAAATAAGAATGAGCATATCATTAAGGTTAAAAAGAGAATTCAGCAGCATGGAAGTAACCTCATTACTGAGCCATCAGTCATCCATGAGGTGGGTAGCTTAATGGAAAATCCTAATCATTATCCTTTAATTACTGGTGAGTTTTTTAACGTGACTAACATTTACTCTGCAAATCTACTTTTTCAACATAGTGCAAAAAGAGTGACATTATCTCCTGAGCTATCTAAGTCAAGACTTAATGAATTTGTTGACTTATTTAAAAAACAATTTAATTATCATCCAAATTTAGAGCTTGTAGTTTATGGCAGAGTAGATTTAATGATTTCAAAATATTGCCCAATTGCTAAGACCTTTAAAACTAAGCAAGACTGTCATTTATGTGAAATCAATCAGTATTATCTTGAGGATCGGATGAAGTCTAAATTTCCTTTGATTAATGATGGCAACTGCAATATAAGAATACTCAATCATAAACCTCTTAACCTACTGGAGTACATTTTAGAAATTAAACAATCTGGTGTTGAAAAGATTAGAATCGATTTTACAACTGAAAGAAAAGAAGAAGTCCGAGAAGTGATTCAAAGCTTTAAAAAAGCAATGCTTGGCGAATATATTAAACCGAATCCAAAAATGATCACCTACGGAAGATTTTTGAATTAATCGAAAAAAAAAGGAATGATTCCAGTGGATATCATTCCTTTTAAAGTATTTTGTGTGTACCATCACAATATGGTTTTGATTTCGACTTTTTACAGCCACAAAGATAATAAAATCCATCTCTTTCAACCGCAAACCCAAGTGGATTCGTTCCTGATCCGCGATGGGATCGATTATCACACATTGGTTGATAATCACTTTTTCCACAGTTACAATACATATACTTTTGAATTTCCTTTAATTCAATTCTATATGGGCTATTTCGTGATGTCAGCTTGGTCCCCATCCAAATCACCGTCCCGTTCTTTATTATCATTATATCGTTTAAATTGTTAAAAAACAATGAGCCTTTAACTATTCAATCTTTTAGTTTCAATGTTTTTCACATATAATGTTATTAGGAGATGATTCTTTTGAATAAAAATAGATTATTAACAAGACTAAATGAAATTTCTAAATCCATCTCAACTAGAGAACATACGATTGCTTTATTAGGTTTGGGGTCTGTTGGAGTTGAGTTGGACAGACTTGATCAATACTCCGATCTTGATTTTTTTCTAATTGTAGAAGATGAAGTGAAGGAAAGCTTTATTGAAGATTTATCCTGGCTTGAGGAAGCACATCCTTTAGCCTATGCATTTAAAAATTCAGACGATGGTTATAAGATTTTGTTTGAGGATGGAATTTACGGAGAATATGCAGTATTTGGCAAAAATGAAATCGATCAAGTAACACAGGCTGAAGGAAGAATCGTTTGGATAAATCCAAATTATAATCTTCCTACACTGACAAAAACTAAAGGAAATATTCCCAAATTAAAGAAGGAAAATATTGAATTTAGAATCAATGAAGCATTGACTAATATTTATGTTGGATTGCTTCGTGCCTTAAGGGGAGAAAAGCTTTCCGCATATCGTTTTATTGAGACCTATGCCTTCAACAATCTATTAGGTATTATCCATCATTTTGAGAAAGAAAATCCAATTCATGAGGATTTATTTAATATTGAAAGAAGATTTGAGTTTCATTATCCAGAAATGAAAAAGCATTTAGAAACCATGCTTTCTGGATATAATCATTTGGCACAATCTGCAAAATCGATTTTATCCTATACTTCAAATATCTATGATATCAATCCAGCCTTAAAGCATGAGATTGAAATACTTATCACCAAGCTACAAAAAGAGGAATTATCAAAAAAATAAGAAAAAGAGGTTAAATTGATGATTAAAGCGATAAAAATACTATTAATAGCTGTATTATCCGTAATTGTTTTATTTGTTTTAATTGTTTTTAGATTGTTTGCTATTAAATTATATGACTCCAGTGTTCAAAATGCTCATATGCGTACACTCAAATCATATTATCAAAGTGAAAATTTCGAACCAGTTGATGAAACAGAGTTTGTAAATTTCAGTTTAACCGATACATCAATTAAGCTTAACGAAATTCAAATGCTTGCTACACATAATAGCTATAAAAAAACTGGCTCTGATATTGGTAGATTTTTTGTAGGTCTAGGAGATTCATTTGAGGAA
This sequence comes from Acholeplasmataceae bacterium UBA2284, assembly GCA_002345705.1. Classification (GTDB taxonomy): domain Bacteria; phylum Bacillota_I; class Bacilli_A; order Acholeplasmatales; family Acholeplasmataceae; genus Peloplasma. The sequence continues at coordinate 35,319 of DDWO01000004.1, forward strand.
GCAAGAGCACTTAAGTATGGATATAAAAATTTAACCGATCAATTTGAAGCGGGTGTCAGAAGCATGGAATTTGATCTAAGACTTAGAAAAACCCAATTTGTATTAACCCATGTTCCACTGGTAGATAATAGCAGTGTTGCTCCAGATTTTTCTCAAGCACTAGAGGAAATTGCACTCTTTTCCTCAAATCATCCCAATCATATTCCCATTATTATCTTGATGGAAATCAAGGATGATTGGATGATTCTAGATCACGCACTTCAAGTTATTGAATCAGAGGATTTAGAGAATCTTAATCTACTTTTAGTTGATAAATTAGGTGATCAGCTTTTTACTCCTCAAATGATGATGGAGACTGGAAAGACCTTGAAGGAAACTATACAGACAACTGGATGGCCAACCGTGAATTCTTTATTAGGAAAAGTCATATTTGTCCTACATCCTGGTAACTTTACAGATATGTATTATGAACTCGATGAATCACTTGCGACACAGCCTATGTTTATCGGGTCATATGCAAGTGGAGTTAATCAAGACTATGCATCATTTATTGTCAATAACAATCCTTCAGTAGCAGAAATTGCACCATTAATTCAAGCAAACTTCATCGTAAGAACTAGAATTGATTCCAATCTAGTATTCAATCAAGCTGATTTTGATCAAGCAATTTTAAGCGGTGCGCAAATTTTAACCTCTGATTTTCTCATTGGTAGAAAAGATATTAAGGCATCTGATGTCATTTATTTTGATGATAATAAAATGATTATTCGAAAAAATTCTTAATTTCATCAACTTTTTCGATAAATTTCATTTTGTTGATTGAATCGAACACCAAGCGTTTGCTATTACAGACTATTCATGTATAATAGAAAATACACTATATCGATTGAATAAAAAAGGAGTATATATTATGAGCGTATTGTACAAAGAAGAAAATAGATTGAATGATGTTCAACAATATGAAATTGTAGTTAAAATGTTGCAGGAAAGAGGAGTCATGCTAGAAGACATGGCACAAATCACACTAGATTTGCAAATCAAGTATTTGCCTTCCCTATCATTTGATTTATGCTTAGAGCATGTCAAAAGAGTTGTAATGAAAAGAGAAGTTCAAAATGCAGTTTTAACAGGTCTTGAGCTTGATATTTTAGCAGAAAAAGGTTTATTATCTGAACCTCTTTCATCTATGCTATTAAATGATTATGGCCTATATGGTATTGATGAGATTCTTGCACTAGCAATTGTTAATGTTTATGGTTCAATCGGATTTACCAATTTTGGATTTGTAGACAAGACAAAACCTGGGATTATTGGAAAACTTGATGAAGCAGGAAAAAAACCTGGAGTATGCAATACATTTCTTGATGACATTGTTGGAGCGATAGCAGCTGCAGCAGCAAGTTCAATAGCACATCGATTCGCAACTTAAATGAGGGAATCCTCATTTTTTTTATAGGTTCATAGCATTTAAAATCTAAAGTTCATCAATGAATTTTGATATCTGCGATATAATAAGAATAGACGGATACATAAAAGAGGAGTTTTGATGTGAAAGATATCACGAATGAATCTAAAAACACCAATAGAAGCAATGAGCAATTTCAAGAAATCATTTTAAGAGTTGCTACTGATTTCATTAATGTCTCAATTGAAAACTTTGAACACACTATTCTTGAAGCCTTTGCAATTGTAGGCTCTTTTTTAGATTTAGATCGAATCTACGTTTTTGAATATGATAAAAAGAGATATATCATGAGTAATCCATATGAATGGGTTGGTAAAAATGTCACCCCTAAAAAACAGGAAAGACAGCAAATTAATTTTGAACCTTTTTTTGAAGACCTTGTAAAAAAACATATGCGTGGCAATTCAGTCATTATTGAAGATGTTGAAACACTCAATAAAAAATCTGAATTATATAAAATGTTAAACAAAGAAAATGTCAAATCACTCTATACACTTCCATTAATCAATCAAGAGGATTGTATAGGATTTATAGCATTTGATGACAATCAAAAGACAAGAAGATGGAATGTTATTGAGAATAGATTACTAAGAGTTCTATCAGAAATGATGACAAATTTAATTATGCGTCAACAAAGAGAGCATGAAATCATCGAAATGAGAATTAAAGCTGATGAAGCATCTCGTGCGAAGGGTCAGTTTTTAGCTAACATGAGTCACGAAATACGCACTCCCTTAAGCGGAATATATAACACCTTTTATCTTTTAAGCACGACAGATTTATCTCTCGAGCAAAATGAGTATTTAAATGTAGGTCAGGCATCCATTGATTCATTAGCGAGTATTGTTGATGATGTATTAGATATTTCAAGAATTGAAGCAGGAAAAATGGAGGTCTATGAGGATCTTTTCAACATTGAAGAAGAGTTTATACGAATTATTAGAACTCAAAAAAGCTTTGCTGATGATAAAGGACTTTCTGTCTCATTTCATTTTGATTACCGAATCAATTTTGATATATTAGGTGATTACCGAAAGCTAAGACAGATTCTATTAAATCTTTTGAATAATGCAATTAAGTATACAAACAAGGGTGGCATTGATATCGATGTTTCAATGGTATCTGAGGATCCATTGCAAATTGAATTTTCAGTTAAGGACACTGGTATAGGCATTGAAGAGTCACAAATCAAGCATTTGTCAGAAGCGTTTTATCAAGTGGATTCATCTATTTCAAGAAAATATCAAGGCACTGGTCTTGGATTATCTATTTCTAATCAATTAATTGACCTACTTCACGGTAAGCTAACGATAGAAAGTGAAGTGAATAAAGGTAGCACCTTTAAGGTTATTCTTCCATTCACCAAAAATAGATTATATGAATATCCTGCAACTCAAAACATGAAATCATTATATGTCATTGATAATATCAACCAATCGTCAATTGAAAACATGCTATCTTCAATGGGTTTAATTACTTACACATTTGAAACTGTAGCAGACAAGAAAATGGATGCAATTATCTTTGAAACACCAATTAAGAACAGTGAAATGATTCAAAGATTGAAGGATGAATATGGAAGTGAATCAACAATCACTATATCCTCTGCAACTCCAGAAAATAAGAGATTTAAGAAAATTGATTGTTTCTTTGATTTGCCTGTATCTAGGCAAACACTCTATCAAAAAATACTCAATAAGCTCAATTCTGAACGAAAAGCACAAAATACAAATGAGTATAAAACGATCCTTTCTGGACATGCACTAGTAGTCGATGATAATCGACTCAATAGAATCGCACTAGAAAGTATTTTAGTGAAGCAAGGCATTAAATCAACCTCGGTTGACAGTGGTAAAAAAGCAATTGACTTGGTAAAGAAAGAGGACTTCAACATCATTTTAATGGATATTCAAATGCCTGAAATGGATGGAATTGAAACCACAAGAAGAATACGTGCGCTTGGTAAGAAATATCAAAGCATTCCGATAGTTGCAGTCACTGCAAATGCATTCTTTAATGACTATGATATGATGAAAACCACTCAAATTAATGATGTCATCTTTAAGCCTATAAAAATCGAACATTTAAACCAGGTATTAAGAAAATACATCCATACAGGTACAAGCATTCAAATCCCAGATGAGCTCTTTTCATTTGATGAAAAGGATTTTAGACAACGATTTGAAGGCAGTAGTGATATAGCATTAGAGGTCATTGAATCATTTTCTAGTGAATATCGCGGTGATCTTCAAAAGCTTAAATCAGCAATCCAACTTAAGGATGGCGAAGAGATTATTAAAGCTGCTCATTATTTTAAAGGTTCTTGTTCCTATCTTTCAGGCAAAAGAGCAGTTTGGATGCTAAACTATATTATGGATATTGCAAAAAATAGACAGCTAGATTTAATGGAGCTGTGCTATGATATGCTAGAAAGTGAAGTTATTGAACTGATGAAGGCTATCAACAATTTCAAAATTTGATACTCATTATGAAAAGATTCAAAAGCGAATAACTTGATTATAATCAAAAACAGCACAAGAAAGTGTGCTGTTTTCAATAAGAATCCTTAAATATGATACAATAGACATAGGTGATTATATGAAAAATAAAGAAGAACTAAAGAAAAAATTAACTCCAATTCAATATCATGTTACACAGGAAAATGGAACGGAAAGAGCGTTTCAAAACGAGTACTGGAATAACCATGAAGATGGCATTTATGTAGATATAATCTCTGGTGAACCACTTTTTACAAGTCTTGATAAGTTTGATAGTGGTTGTGGCTGGCCAAGCTTTGCTAAGCCAGTAAAAAAGCTGGAAACCAAAATGGATAAAAGCCATTTTATGATTCGCACTGAGGTTAGAAGTCCGGAAGCTGACAGTCATTTAGGTCATCTTTTTACCGATGGTCCAGAAGAACTTGGTGGTTTAAGATATTGCATCAATTCGGCGGCTATACGATTTATAGCAGTAAAAGATCTTGAAAAAGAAGGCTATAAGGAGTTTATTCAACTATTTAAAAAGTAAACTGGGGGGATTTTTATGGATAAATATAATATTGATCCGGAATTAAGGGTTTTAAAACCATTGAGGTTCAAGAAATACAATGGTCTGAGACGTTTTTTTGCTAATTTCGTTTTTATCCTTACTATGTTTTTTACCAAACCTGGTAAAGGTATCATTCGACTTACATATAAGATAAGAGGTTACAATCATCAAAATGTAAAGGTTTTTGTATTAAGAAAACGAAATGTATCAGGAAAAACACCAGGATTACTATATATTCACGGTGGTGGTTTTCAAATTGTAGGAACAGTTGTACATATCAAAATGCTAGAGCAAATTGTAGAAGCAACCGGACATTCTGTAGTTTATGTGAATTATCATCTCGCGCCAAAACATCCTTTCCCAGCAGCCTTTTTTGACTGCTACCACACACTTCTTTGGATGAAAAATCATGCGGGTTACCTTCTTATCGATGAGAATGACATCTCTGTAGGTGGAGATTCAGCAGGTGGTAATCTTGCTGCAGGTATTGCGCTTTATGCAAGAGATAAAAGTGGACCAAAGATCAATAAGCAGATGCTATTATATCCTGTAATCGATATTAGACAAGAAACCGATTCAATTAAGGAATTTCATGATGCACCGATGTGGAATTCAATTTTGAATAAGAGTATGTGGGAAGTCTATATGAAAAATGGTGATTTTGATATGCTTCAATATGCATCTCCTTCGCTAGCTAGCCTTGAGAATATGCCAAAGACGTATATTGAAACTGCTCAATTCGATTGCTTAAGAGATGAGGCAATTGATTATGCAAGAAAGCTTTCAGAAGCTGGAGTAAAAGTCATTGAATATCATACAAGAAAATCGGTTCATGGGTATGATGCAGTATTTTATAGCAATTTTGTCAAAAAAATGATTGAAAATAGAATTGAGTTTTTAAAGGGTGAATAATATGAAAAAAATTGATATTGAAAAGTGGGATAGAAAAAATACCTATAACTTCTTTAAGGATATTGATGTACCTAGATATTTAATGACATTTGATTTAGATGTGACAAATTTTTATCGATATGTAAAAAAGAACAAGTTTTCATTTTATTTAGCTTTTATCTATATCGTTGTCAATCAAATGAATGAGATTGAAAACTTTAGATACCGCTTTATTGATGGAGAGCGATATCTTTTTGATCTAACACATCCATCATTTACTGATCGCATTGAAAATAGCGATAACTTTAAAATAGTTACCGTTTTAATGGAAAATGAGATTGAGAAATTCATGAATAAGGCGAAGTCAACTTCTATAAAACAAGGAAATGTATTTATTAATCCTGAAATGGAAATGAGAAATGATTTAGTCTATATAACTACATTTCCATGGGCTAAATATACTCAGGTATCTCATGCACACCAACTTGATAAGTTTGATGCGATACCAAAATTAGTTTGGGGTAAATTTGAGGAAGTGAATCAAAGATTCATTATGCCTTTTTCAATTGAAGTCCATCATGCATTTGTAGATGGACTACATGTGGGAAAGTTTATCAATCTTTTACAAGAAAAATTAATAAGCTGCGAGTAAATAAAAAAAGGCGAGTCGCCTTTTTTTATCTTAAGTGGTAGAATACTGCATTTCTAAGCAAGACAGCTAAACCCTCTTGATCCCTATCATAGTATTTTTTAAATCGTTCATCCTCAACATACATTTGAACTAAGTTATGATGTGCATCTATGGAATAAGTTCCCCATGCTAGCTCTATCCAACGTTTATGTAGCTCAGCAACCTTTTTTGAGTACGCTGATTTTTCATCATTGCCTAGTGTATATGCTTCCTTTAAACCAATCTCAATGTCATCACTTAGCTTCATAAATTCTAAGTATTCGATTTCTGACATATTTTCGAACTGCTTTCTCGATTCATCATATGCATGCTTTCCCCACTTTTGAATCACTTCATCCTTGTAGGTCTCATCATTTTTACTTAGCATTTCCTTTTTGAACCCTTTAAACTTATCTGAATCTTTCATTTCAATACCTCCTTCGATTGATTCAATCGTTTGATTTACATTTTCTATTAATGTATGTATTTGTTTTTGTCTAAGAAGTAGCTTGGATAGATGTGATTTAAGTAGTTTTGATTGATCATTTTGATTCTTACCAAGTATCGATTTTATGTTTTCAAGCTCTACACCAAGTTCTCTAAAGAAAAGAATTTGTTGTAGAATGTCAATTTCATTCTTTCCATAAATTCGATAGCCTGCGCTATTGACCCTTCTTGGTTTAAGTAAACCTATCTCATCATAGTATCTTAATGTTCTTGTTGTTAAACCGCACATTTTAGATAACTGATTAATTGAGTATTCCACGAATTCACCTCCTATCATCTACAGTATAAACCCTAACGTAACGTTAATGTCAAGCGAAAAAACTTAAAAAAATAATTTCACAAAAATTATATGATTTATCATATAAATAAAAACAAGTGTGTTATAATATTTTATGTAAGCGCTTTTAAAAATTGAAGGGAGAAAAACATGAGCGATTTTAAGCATTTTGAGTACATGGAAAAACACCGGTACGAACAAGTCGTATATTTTTACGACAAAACAACAGGATTAAAAGGTATCACTTGCATTCACAATACCACATTAGGACCAGCCCTTGGTGGAACTAGACTGTGGAATTATGCAAGCGAAGAAGAGGCAGTGGTTGACTGTTTAAGACTTGCTAGAGGAATGACCTATAAGGCTGCAGCAGCTGGTCTAAATCTAGGTGGTGGAAAGACAGTTCTGATTGGTGATCCAGAACTTGTTAAGGGTGAAGGATATTTTAGAGCACTTGGTCGTTATGTTCAAAGCTTAAATGGCAGATACATCACAGCTGAAGACGTTAACACAAGTACAAAGGACATGGACTTTGTGAGTATGGAAACAGATTATGTAGTAGGTCTTGAAGGTAAATCAGGAAACCCATCTCCAATGACATCACTTGGTGCATACCACGGTATTCGTGCAGCACTACAATATAAATTTGGTGACGAAGATATATCAAAATATAAGTTTGCAGTTCAAGGGGCGGGACAGACAGGTTATTACCTAATTAAAAAGCTTGTTGAAATGAAGGCTAAAAAGATTTATTTCACTGAAATTAATAAAAAGCATATTGAAAGACTTAGAAAAGAACATCCAGATGTAGAATTCCTTGAACCAAAAGATATTTATGGTGCAGATGTAGATGTTTTCGTTCCTTGTGCACTTGGTGGTTCATTAAATGATGAAACTATTCCACAAATAAAGGCTAAAATTATTGCTGGTACAGCAAATAACGTACTTTTAGAAGAAGACATTCATGGAAACATGATTAAAGATAAGGGCATTTTATATGCTCCAGACTTCGTCATTAATGCTGGTGGTTTAATTAACGTTTACCATGAGTTAAAAGAATATAATATTGGCCGTGCAACTAGAGATATTGAAAAAATTTACGACCGTTTATTAGAAATCTTCAAGATAGCTGAAAGAGAAAATATTCACACTCAACTCGCAGCTAAAGTATTCGCGAAGAAGAGAATTGAAACGATTAATAACGTACAAGACAACTACATTAAAAGATAGGAAGTGAATATGTGAAAAAGGGAAAATTAACATTTGCCAATGAGGCTTGCAAGGGATGCGAGTTGTGTGTTGCATTCTGTCCTGTCGAGATTTTACACTTGGACAAAGAACGTATCAATAATAACGGTTATCATTTGATATCAGTCAGTGATATTGATAAATGTATTGCATGTGCACAATGTGCAATCGTTTGTCCTGATTCAGTAATCAAAGTGGAGGTACTTGAACAATGAGTAAAGTACTAATGAAGGGAAACGAAGCAATTGCTTTAGCTGCTATTGCTGCTGGATGTGATGCCTATTTCGGATACCCTATTACACCACAAAATGAAATACCTGAGTATTTATCCAAGTATTTAGTTGAAAAAGGAAGAGTTTTTGTTCAAGCTGAGTCCGAAATTGCCGCAATCAATATGGTGTATGGTGCAGCAGGTGCAGGTAAGAGAGCAATGACTTCATCATCTTCTGTAGGTATTGCACTTAAGCAAGAAGGTATAAGCTATATTGCTGGTGCTGAACTACCATGTGTGATTGTATCAGTCATGAGAGCGGGCCCTGGACTTGGTGGTATTCAACCATCACAAGCAGACTATTTTCAAGCAACTAGAGGTGGAGGAAATGGTGACTATAGAGTCATCGTGTTTGCTCCAGAATCCATTCAAGAAACAGTGGATTTGATTAAGGAAGCATTTACAATTGCTGATATTTATCGTAACCCAGTGATGATTTTAGTTGACGGATTGATTGGTCAAATGATGGAATCTGTAGATTTAGAAAAACCATCTAAAAAACGCAATGTAGAGCCAAAAAACTATGCTACTACTGGAATGAAATATCATGAAGGAAGAAATGTTATTTCATCGATTGGATTAGATCCAATATACCAGGAAAATCATAACAAAAAGCTGAAAGCAAAATATAATGAAGTTATTAAACATGAGACAATGTATGAAATGGTCAATATGGATAATCCTGATTATGTTATCGTTGCCTATGGAACAGTAGCAAGAATCGTCCGTTCAGCATTAGACTCATTAAAAGACATGGGTATAAAGGTTGGTTTAATTAGACCAATTTCAGTATGGCCATATCCTAAGAAAGCATTCGATTTCATTCCAAAATCATGTAAAGGAATTCTAGTTGCTGAAATGAGTATGGGTCAAATGCTTGACGATGTACTGATTTCTAATAAAGGTAGATTCCCAGTAGCATTCTTTGGACGTGCAGGTGGAGTTGTTCCAGAGCCAGAAGAAATCGTTGAAGCAATACTAAACTTCGACAGTAAGGTGGTGGAATCATGATTCGCTATGAAAGATCTAAAGGATTGACTGACTTAACAACACATTATTGCCCAGGCTGTACACATGGTATTCTTCATAAATTAGTAGCTGAAGTGCTAGATGAACTCGAGCTTTGTGATAATACAGTAGGTGTTGCATCTGTTGGCTGTTCAGTATTTTCATATGAATACTTCAATACAGATTTCCAACAAGCTCCACATGGTAGAGCTTGTGCAGTAGCAACAGGTATTAAACGTGTTTTACCAGATCGCATTGTGTTTACTTATCAAGGTGATGGTGACCTAGGATCAATTGGTATTGCAGAAGCTATTCACGCTGCAAATCGTGGTGAAAATATCACTGTAATCCTAGCGAATAACGCAACTTATGGTATGACTGGTGGACAAATGGCACCTACAACATTAATTGGACAGGTTTCAACAACCTCTCAACAAGGAAGAAACCTAGAGAGTCATGGTGCACCACTTCGAATTTCTGAAATATTCAGTCAAATCGAATCTGCAGCATACGTAGAACGTGTATCTTTACACGATATTGCAAATATTAGAAAAGCTAAAAAAGCGATTAAAAAAGCATTCACTTACCAGATTGAAAAGAAGGGCTTTACTTTAATTGAAGTCGTTTCAACCTGCCCAGTCAACTGGGGTATGAAGCCTAAACAAGCACTCGATTGGGCTAAGGACAATATGATTCCAATCTACCCTCTTGGTGTTTATAAGGATGTGGATGAACATGATTAGAACAATTCGCATTTCTGGTTTTGGTGGACAAGGTGTTATGCTTACTGGTCAGCTATTAGCCTATGCAGCAAACGAACAAGGCTTATATAGTTTATGGGTGCCAACCTATGGTCCTGAAACGCGTGGTGGTACAGCAAATTGCTCAATTACCATTAGTGATAAGCCAATTTACTCACCAGTATTCAAAAATTCAGATGATTTACTCGCATTTAATGAGCCTTCACTTGCTAAGTTTGGTAATAAAATCAAAAAGGGTGGAAATGTATTCTTCAATTCGTCCTTGACCAAGCATGAGTTTAATAATGCTGAAGCTAATATATATGCAGTACCTATGACTGAGCTTGCTCAATCACTAGATAAGCTTCAAGTAGCGAATATGGTGATGCTAGGTGCATATTTAAAAAAGGTTGATATTTTCAAGGAAGAAGTGATTATCAAATCGCTAAAATACTTCCTAGGAGAGAAAAAAGTAGGTATGCTACCAATCAATCAAAAGGCATTATCGATCGGATACGAATCGGTTTCATAATTAATCAAAAGGAAAACACAATGATGATAAAAAATCAGGTTTTCCTTTTTTTGTTTATTATGAATTTATTGTTGTCTATTATATCGTACGATGTACGAATTTTGACCCTTTTCTTAGAAAAAGAATTGACTTGAGGAAAATTTTAAAGTATATTGTGGTTGAAAGCGGTTACTTTTTAAATTTCAACAACCGTGCAACACACATCAAGGAGATCAAATGAAAAGAAAAATATTATGGATCATGATAATAGCATTCAGCTTCCTAATGGTTGGCTGTCAAAGTAATCTGAGTGAATCAGAAATAGAAGGCATTTTAAATGATGCTTCAGCCACAATTATCATTCCACAAACAACTACAGAAAATATGACTTTACCAGAATCAACAACTTTTGACACACATGAAATTTCGATTTCTTGGTCCTCGAGTCAGGATACATATTTAACAAATAAAGGTGTCATTACACGTCCTTTATTTAGTGCTGGAAATCAAAGCATCACGTTAACAGCAACCTTCACCTTAGAGGGTATTTCAATTCAAAAAATCTATCAGGTTACAGTTGTAGCTTTACCAGAAGAAGTCATTGATACCTATGAGGTCACGTTTAATACGAACGGTGGATCTTTAATCAACAAGCTAGAAGGTATTACTTCAGGCTCATCCATTGATGCTCCTATTGCTCCTGTTAAAGATAATTTTATCTTTGAAGGCTGGTATAAGGATAGTCAATTATTAACTGCCTGGAATTTCAATACCGACAAGGTTACATTAAATGTAACACTATACGCGAAGTGGTCAGCAGTTGTTATAGATAGCTACACGGTGACCTTCGAATCTAATGGCGGAACCTTAATTTCTTCTCTTACAAATATTGAATTCAATGCAGTGATTAGTGAGCCAATCCAACCAACTAAGGATGGATATGTGTTTATAGGCTGGTTTAAGGATTCTAATTTCAATAACACATGGATCTTTGATACAGATCAGGTAATTGATCATATAACCCTTTATGCAAAATGGGAAGAAAATATTGAAGAAACATACACATTGACCTTCGATTCAAAAGGTGGAACGATGGTTTCATCAATTACGAATATTCAAGGAGGAACAACAGTCTCTAAGCCAAGCAATCCAACAAAGGATGGCTATGATTTTATTGGCTGGTTTACCGATATCAATTTAACAACTGAGTTCTTATTTTCTACCCCAATCATCGAAAACCTAACTCTTTATGCAAAATGGGAGGAAATTGTTCTAGAGGGTAGTCCAATCACGACTGCAGAACAGTTCAATACGATTGTTACCACACATAATTCAGGTGGTATATTCTATCTTGCAAATGATATAGATTTTGCTCTTCATAGTTGGGTTTATACAAGCTTCAATTTCAAGGGAACAATCAATGGGAACGGTAAGACCATTTCAAACCTAACCATCAATGGTGGAGATCGAAGTGGAGTATTTACCCGCGTCAATAATGCAACCATTTATAATCTGACCTTAGATAACGTCAATGTTATTTCTACAGCAAGAGCAGGCATACTAGTTGGTGAAGTCGATGGTACGAATGTTAAAATTCACGATATTCGAATTATGAATTCATCAGTTAAGGGGAATAGCTCCAATGGAGTTGGTGGATTAATCGGATATACAAAAAATGGCTTTATTGTTGATGTCAATCGAATCATTATCGAAGATTCAACAGTAGAAAACACAAATACTGGAGCAGGTGCCTTAATTGGTAGAACAGCAAGTGGTGTTATAACAATTGAGGATATCAATATTAAAAACGTATCCGTACAAGCCTCCAATCGCGTTGGTGGAATATATGGTCATTTAAGTGGAACCATCGAATTATCTATCAATCGAGCAGTTATTGATGTCAATTTGATTGGTGGAAGTAATCTTGGTGGTGTGATTGGACTCAATGAAGTGGACTCAATTACGTCAGCTAAAAATATTTTACTAACAGGCTCTATTACAAGTAGCGGAACAAATATCGGTCATCTATCTGGAGATAAAAACATCCAGACAGTTGAAAATATATACGCAGTCAATTTCCAAATCACCGGAACTTTAAATAAGCAAAATTTAAGCAGTGAATATGTATACAGCTCATTGGATTCAATAAACCTGGATTGGTGGGCAGATCATCTACCAGAATTTACACTTAATGGTGTTTGGTACTATCAAGATCAAATGTATCATCTTCTAGGAAATAGCTATATTCCAAAAAATAGTATTGCAGTGACACTTGTTTTATCTCACGGTATGACAAATCAAATCATTTATGTGAAAGAAAATACTGTGATGAGTGAACCACTTAGTCCAACCCATTATGGATTTGAGTTTATTGGATGGTATTTAGATCAAGAGTACACTACTCCATATTTATTCACTGATATCATTGAAAATCCGATATCACTTTATGCAAAATGGGAAGCACTACCTACCTATAATGTAACTGTTGATGGAAACACTCAAGTCATCATCGAAAACGGTTTAGCGATTAAGCCTTTAGACCCAGTACAAATCGGTAAAATCTTTGTAGGTTGGTTTGTAGGTCTAGAACCATTTGACTTTAATACACCAATTACTACAGATTTAGCAATTGATGCCAAATTTATCGATGCAGCAAGCTATACCATTACCTTTAACAGCATGGGTGGATCTGAGGTAACATCATTAAACTTCTATGAAAATCAAAAAATAACTCAGCTTCCTAAGCCATCTAAGGACTTATACAGATTTAGCAATTGGTATTTAGACCAGGAGCTAACCATTCTTTTCAATCAAGAGTATCTTGAATCCTCAATCACTTTATACGCAAAGTATGTACTTTTAGGAGAAGTTATTTTTGAAGAAGATTTTAATTACGAGGTTGGCACAAATCTATCCAATACAGTATGGACAGAAATGAAAACCGGTAGTGCAGTCATCAGTGAAGCAAATACACTAAAATTAACAGAGCAAGCCACTGAAGCGACATTCGAACAGCCACTATCTGCACTTGCAGATGGAAGATATGTTTTAGTCTTTGATTTCAAGCAAGGTATTGGTGGTGCAGCATTCACCATTGAAATGATTCATAATACAACAAGAGTATTTACAGTTGGTGCCAATCGTGCAAACCGTTATACATATCGTAATGCTGATGGCTCTGAAACTGCAGTGAATGCTTCATTAATGAGTGTAACTCCAAACGTTTACCATAGAGCAATCATTATCTTTGATACAGAATATGACATTTACAAGTATTTTATTTTAATAAATGATGAAATTATTGAAGTGACTCCAACAGGTGGAGTTGGCTTTGCAAGTGACCTAGATATTACAAAAATAAGAATCCGTATTGTAGGTCATAATAACGTACCATCAACTGATCCTACAACATATATTAAAAATATACTCGTTGAATCCAGTAGTGAAACTGAAAACGGAAAATCTTCATTTGATCCAGAGGAACCAATAGATTACGAAGTTCTTGTCAATGAAATCTATAATCAATTATCGATTCCTTTCGCAAATGACATTCGTTCCAATATTATCCTACCCTCAAGTATTTCAAATGTTGGAATCACTTGGGTGTCATCAAATCCAGATGTTGTTAGCCATACTGGCATCGTCACAAGAGACGATACAGATGATATCCATGTAAGCTTAACAGCGACCATTTCTAAGGCAGGGTATACACAAGTTAAAGAAATTGAAGTCTTAGTCAAATCACAGCTAACAGCAGTTATATTTGAGGAAGAAGACTATCAATTAACAGGATTCGCTTTATCTCATGTATCCATACCTAATCTAGTTGAAGGACAACCAGGATATTATGTAGCAAACAATGAAATAGAATTTATGAACGCGATTAATGCTGAAAATAGCGCATCGCAGGGTACAACAGCAGCTAGAATTATCGAAGTACGTGCAGATTTGAACCTAGGATATTTAGAAATGTTTAATCAATATGGAACTATTAGAAACCTAGAATCACATGCAACTCCAAAGATGCATCCAATTTTGAAGCAAACAGGTGTTGGAAAAATCGTAATTCAAGATCGTGATGGGTCCAATAGTAAATACCATGAAGGATTAGTCATCTTCTCAAATAGCGGACATACAATTAAACACGCAGCATTCACTATTAAGCGTGCAAATAATATAGTGATTAGAAACCTAAAGTTTGATGAGCTGTGGGAATGGGATGAAGCGACGAAGGGTGATTACGATTCTAATGACTGGGATTACTTCACATTAGATACCATTGATGGTATATGGTTTGATCATATCGAGCTTGGTAAAGCCTATGATGGTCTAATAGATTTTAAAGCTGGTAGCACCTTGGATGCTACTGTAAAAAATGCAACATTCTCTTATATGAAGCTTGTCTTTGAGCCCAATCAATTTATCGAAGCCCAATTTAATTATCTCGAAGCCAATCGTTCGTCCTACAATTATTACAACACAATGAGAAATGCAGGTATGTCAAAGGAAGAAATCATGGAATTAAACAGCTTCCAGAAAAAAGGATTCCTTTTAGGTGGTTCGTCACTCAGAGTTGGAAATGTATTTACACTGACGATTTATAACAGCTATGTTAAAAATCTGCAGGACCGATTCCCTAGACTTCGCGGTGGTGATGTTCACTTATTCAATAATATTTATGATGCAACTGATGTTTATGAAATGAGAAACTACGTTAGAGACGCTTATCCGGCGTTATTTGCACAATCCCAATATAATAGGCAACTAACAAATCAAGCGCTTGTAACGACCGAAAATGGGGCAATACTCATGGAAAACTCAATCATTCGAGGTGTTACACAAGTGATTAAATCGAATCAGGTCAATTCTGATCATCCAACCATGACAGGAAAATATAAAGTAATTGACAGCCTATATGTATTAGGAGACTATACTTTCTATGGGTCATCCGAGGACGATGGAACGCCATTTATTAGATCCAACTCAGAGCCTATATTACCTTTTTCATGGACAACTATAACAGAGTTGCCATATTCAAATTATCGACTTGTTCCAATCAACATCCTAGAAGCCTATCTTGATTCTGCAATTCTTGGAGCAACAGATGAACCTTTTGATTGGTTATCACTCAATGGCTAACATTGAGTAAATATAATAAATTTTAGGAGGAAATATGAAGAAAAGCTTTATAAAATTTTTAATGGTACCAATTGTATTTCTTATGGTGATTTTTATCACAGCTTGTGGTGAGACGGATTATACGGAAGCCTTAAATGATGCTAAAAATGATTTAACAATTCAATATGCATCTACAGATTCTATTTTACACGTCACATCAAATTTAACATTACCTTCAGTAATCAATGGACTTGATGTAACATGGTCTAGCGGAAATACTGCAGTGATTAGTAATACTGGTGTCGTGACCAGACCTGCAGCAGATACTCCAGTTTTATTAATAGCAACTATCTCAGCTGGCGATAGTTCAGTCACAAAAGTTTTTACATTGATGGTGAAGGCAGTTCCTGTTGTAACATACTCTGTTACATTTAGTGTTGACGGTGGTTCAGCGGTTTCTAGTCAAACTGTTGTTTCAGGAGCTAAGGCTACGCTACCAACTGCACCAACTAAGGCAGGATTTACATTTGTTGGCTGGTATAAAGAATCAGCGTTAACCAATGCGTGGGTGTTTGCTACAGATACAGTTAGTGCAAATACAACTTTATATGCAAAATGGGAAGCAGTTTTATACACAGTGACCTTTGAAACCAGTGGTGGTTCAGCAGTAGCAGCATTAACAAATGTAGCTAGTGGCGCGACAATTACTGCACCAACAGCACCAACAAAAGATCATTATACATTTGATGGCTGGTATAAGGAAGCTGAATTAACTAACAGCTTTGTATTTGCAACTGACACTGTTGATGCAAATATCACACTTTATGCAAAATGGACTCCAATTCATTTCACAGTAGCATTTGAATCAAACGGTGGTTCAGCAGTAGCAGCATTAACAAATGTAGCTAGTGGCGCGACAATTACTGCACCAACAGCACCAACAAAAGATCATTATACATTTGATGGCTGGTATAAGGAAG
>DDWO01000014.1 GCA_002345705.1 Acholeplasmataceae bacterium UBA2284
GTACAAAAATGTATAAGAACCAATGACATCGATAATGTCGGAAAGACAGCCAGACATCATACATTTTTTGAAATGTTAGGTAATTTTTCTATTGGAAACTATTTTAAAAAGGAAGCTATTGAATGGGGCTACGAATTACTCACAAGTCCTAAATGGTTCGCTTTTCCTGTTGATAAGCTTTATATGACCTATTATCCTGATGATATCGAAGCGAAAGACATCTGGTTATCCTTAGGTATTAAGGAGTCACATTTAATTCCAAGAGATGATAACTTTTGGGAAATCGGTCCTGGTCCATGTGGCCCAGATACTGAAATCTATTTCGACCGCGGAGAATCCTACGACAAGCGTGGTAAGGAATTAATTGAAGAAGATTTAGAAAATGAAAGATTTATTGAAATTTGGAATATCGTATTCTCTCAGTTCAATTCTAAGCCAGGATTAAAGAGAGATGATTATCCTGAATTACCAAATAAAAATATTGATACAGGTGCTGGTTTAGAAAGATTCGCATGTGTCATTCAACAAACAAAAACAAATTTTGAAACAGATTTATTCTATCCAATTATCCTTCATACTGAAAAGCTATCTGGTATTCCATATAATGATCAAATGGCATTTAAAGTCATCGCAGATCACATCAAGGCTTTAACGTTTGCAATCTCTGATGGAGCTATTCTATCAAATGAAGGTAGAGGTTATGTACTTAGAAGATTGCTTAGACGTGCTGTTAAATATGGTAGAAAACTGAATCTAAACGAACCATTTTTATATAAGCTAGTTGATGATGTTGTTGAAGTCATGGGAGTATTTTATAATAACCTTTATGAAACCAAGGATATCGTCAAGAAGATTGTCCTAAAAGAAGAAGAAAAATTCCTAGAAACCATCAATGAAGGCGAAAAGCATTTATTAGATGCAATTGATAAAGAAGGAAAAGTGATTTCAGGTCAAACCGCATTTAAGCTATATGATACATATGGTTTCCCTATTGAATTAACAGTTGAATACGCTTTTGAAAATGGCGTAACAGTTGATGAAATATCATTCGCAGAAGAGCTTCAAAAACAAAAGGATCGTTCTAGAAATGCAAGAACATCACATGGTTCGATGAAGGCTCAGGATGAAGAATACTTAAACTTTACTGAAAAATCAAAATTTATCGGCTATGACTTTTTACAAGCAGAAGCTAAGGTTATTAAAGTATTTGATGCAGGTATCGTTTTAGATCAAACACCATTTTACGCAACCTCTGGTGGTCAAGTCGCAGATACAGGTAAGATTAATGGTCTAGAGGTTAAGGATGTATCGAAATTACCTAATGGACAATTTCTCCATCAAGTAGAAGGAGATTATCAAGTAGGGGATGAAGTACTCGCAGTTGTTGACCCTAAGTCTAGACTAAGAACAATCCGTAACCATAGTGCAGCACATTTATTCCATCAAGCGATAAAAGATATTTTTGGTAAGCATGCAAACCAACAAGGCTCACAGGTTTCACCAAAGAGCTGGAGATTTGACTTTAACCATTATGAAACAGAATCTGATGAAAAAATATTAGAAGTTGAAACACTTGTCAAGCATTACATATTAGAAAAACCACTCGATGTAATCATTAGAGAACTTCCAATTGAAGAAGCTAGAAAGCTAGGTGCAATGGCACTTTTCGGTGAGAAGTATGGTGATATCGTTAGAGTTGTTGACATGGGCTGGAGTAAAGAATTTTGTGGCGGTACACATGTTAAAAACACGAAAGAAATTATCGATTTCGCAATCACTAGCTATGAATCAATTGGATCAGGAATTTATCGTATGGAGGGTGTCACAGGTAGTGATGTCAAGCATGAGGTAAAGGGCTATATGGAGCCACTATATCAAGAGGTTCATTTATTAAAGGAAAAGATGTTGAAGCTAGATGCTAACCTTTTAATTCCAGGTGAACCATCTTTATTAGGGTCCTATCAAGATATTATCAATTTAAGATTATATATCCATGAATTAAAGGAACTTTCTAAGCATCACGAAAAAGAAATCAATCGTTTAAAACAAGCAGATGTTTTAGGAAATCTGGATCAATTTATTAAGGATTTCACTTCCAAAAAACAAGTCATTGTAACTCAAGATATCGATTCTAAAATCATTAAGCAGTTGATGGACGCACTTTATGATAAAATAAAAGCGGAAACTTTATTTCTTGTAAATATACAAGAAGGAAAAGCAACCTTCCTTTGCAAGAGTGAAACATCTAATGCAAACGATTTGGTTCGCTATGCAGCAAGCCTAACCAATGGTTCAGGCGGCGGCAAGCCAAACCTAGCACAGGGTGGAACTCAAGATTTAACAAATTTAGAATCAGCTATCAAGCTGATAGAAAGTAAGCTATGAAAAAATATATCGGTCTAGATTTAGGAAGTAAAACCTTAGGTGTAGCCTTAAGCGAATCCGGTGTGATTGCATATAGCCTAGAAACCTATCGTTTCACTGAAAACAAATATGAGGATGCAGTTAACAAAGTGATAGAGCTTGTTAACACCTATAAAATTGATACAGTGGTTTTAGGTCTTCCTAAGCATATGAATAATGATATTGGAATTCGTGGTAAAATTAGTGAAGAGTTCAAGAAAATGATTGAACAGAAATCCAAGGTAGAGGTTGTACTTTGGGATGAAAGACTTTCTACGCAATCTGCGATGAAAGCAATGATTAAGGGATCAGAGCGACGTAAGTCTCAAAAACAAAAAAAGGACGAACTCGCTGCAGTTATCATATTACAAAATTATTTAGATTATAAAGGAGCAAGTCTATGTTAAATGAAAATCAAATGGTTGTGACCAACCAAAATGGCGATGAATCCGTATGTGATATTTTATTCACACATGAACACAATGGAAAAAATTATGTGGTGTTCGAATTTGTAGATACAAAAGAAGTAAGTGCAGCAATTTATGTCCCAGGTGCATCTGACGATGAAGGAACATTCATGGATATCGAAACAGATGAAGAATGGGATATGCTAGACGGTGTTCTTCAGTCTTATTATGATGAGACAGAAGATGAAGAAGACGAAGAAGAAGACGACGAAGAACAAGCGTAATGCTCAGTCGAATTAAAGAGTATGCCTTAAAAAACAATGTACCCATCATCACAGATGCTGGGCTACTCTTTTTAAAGGCGGCTATTATAGATTATCAAATCAAGGATGTTTTAGAAATTGGTACAGCTGTTGGCTATAGCGCACTCGCTATGGCCTCTTATGGTTGTAGTGTAGATACTTTTGAGCGTGATGAGGATATGATTCATCAAGCGCAAATTCATTTTGATTTATTTGATAATCAAAAATCGATTCGACTCATTCCATTTGACGCGTTAACCTATGATCAAGAACTAAAAACTTATGACTTAATCTTTATTGATGCAGCTAAGGCTCAATATAAGAACTTCTTTGAAAAATATACAAAATATTTGAAGGAAGATGGAATAGTCATTTGTGATAACCTTAAGTTTCATGATTTAAAGCCTGAAAATGTGAATAGACATACAAGACAGTTATTAAGAAAAATAGACACATTTAAAAACTATTTAACCATGCATAGCGATTTTAACACCACATTTTTTGATGTTGGTGACGGAATGAGCATTAGCCAAAGGAAAATGAAATGAAGCTATTAACGACCATCTACAACCTAAAATCTATTGAAACCCTATCAGCTTATGTTGATGGTTTTTTAATTGGTAATCATCAATTTGGTACGAGATTAACAAAAAGCTTCGAGCATCATGAAATATTGAAGGCACTTGAATTATCAAAAACACATCAAAAGGAACTCTTTTTGGTATGTAACCAAATGTTTAATGATGATCAACTAGGAGAGTTAAAGGATTTTTTATTATCTCTACCAATAAATGAATTTTCTGGTGTAGTTTTCGCTGATTTAGGTGCGACAAGATTGTTAAGTGCTTTAGGCTTTCCTGAAAAAGTCATTTATAATCCTGAAACATTGCTGGCTAACGTTTATGATTTTAACTTTTTAGCAGATGAAAAAATTAAAGGTGTTTATATAGCTAAGGAAATCACATTAGAAGATGTCACCTATATTGCAGCACATAAAAAATATCAAATGTTTATGGTTGGCCATGGTCATTTGAATATGTTTTACTCAAAAAGACAATTAATCGATAATTTCATGCAATTTACTGATGAAGAAAACTTATATCATGAGCGTCAGAATTTAAAAATTGTTGAAGAGAATAGAAAGAACGAAGCCTATCCTATATTAGAGGATTTAGCTGGAACTCACGTCTTTAGAAGTCATGTTTTTTCATCACTCAATTATTTAGACAAGGTGAAAAGTTTAGTAGATTACTTAATTATCGATACGATATTTAAGGATGATAATTACGCAAATCAAATACTTCCAATGTATCAAAAAAATATAATCAATCCAATTCAAATTGAATCCATACAAAAGAAATATAATGAGTCTTGGGATGATGGATTCTTCTTCAAGAAGACGATTTATAAGGGTAAAGGAATAAATAATGATTGAACTTTTAGCACCAGCTGGTGACCTAGAAAAATTAAAGATTGCCTTACTTTATGGTGCAGATGCCGTCTTTGTTGGTGGCACCAATTTTTCACTTCGTGCAAGAGCTTCAAATTTCACCTTAAGTGATATAAAAGAAGCTACAGCATTTGCACATGAAAGAGGAAAAAAGGTATATGTTACAACCAACATCATCCCTCATAATGAGGATATGGATGGCCTTATAGAATACTTAAAGGCTCTTGAGGAAAGAAATGTAGACGCGATTATTTCCGCATCCCCATTTATTATCGATATGGCACTTAAGCATACAACTTTAGAGGTGCATCTATCGACTCAGCAATCAGCAACCAATACAGAAACTGTCAATTACTGGTACGAAAAAGGAATCAAAAGAGTTGTTTTAGCAAGAGAGCTAGATAAATATCAAATTAGAAAATTAAAGGAAAAAACGAAGGCTGATATCGAAGTCTTTATCCACGGTGGCATGTGTATGTCCTATAGTGGAAGATGTAGCCTATCCAATAACATGACCGATCGAGATGCCAACCGTGGTGGATGTGCACACTCATGCAGGTGGAATTACGACTTAACTCAAGATGGAGTTTCATTAAGTAGTCATTCATTTTCAATGTCCTCTAAGGATTTAGAAGCACTCGAGCAAATTCCATTTTTAATCGATTCCAATGTATCGTCTCTAAAGATTGAGGGAAGAATGAAAAGTCTTCATTATATCGCGACAGTTGTCTCGGTATATAGAAAGCTCATCGATGATTATATGAAATTTGGGAAGATTGAAGATTTTAGTCCTTATTTAATTGAACTACAAAAGGCAGAAAATAGATTGACCTCACATGGATACCTAGAGGGTATGCCAGGAGTTGAGGAACAATTATATAACAAATCAAGTGAACAGCCTAATCAACTCTTTGTAGGTCTTGTTCATTCCTATGATGAAAAATCAAAGATAACCACGATTGAACAAAGAAACTATTTTGAATTAGGTGATGATTTAGAGGTCTTTAATCCAGATGGAACGGTTTTAGACTTTAAGCTAGACTATATGACAGATGAGAAGGATGAAGCTACACCAATTGCTAGACATCCTAAGCAAGTTCTAAAAATAAAAATTCCATATCATGTAGAGCCCTACGCGATGATTCGAAAGAAATAATGGAAAAATTCGAGAAAAATGGGAAATCCATCCCTTACCTAATTCAAAGAAAACAAATCAAAAATACCTATTTTAGATACCGCAATGGTCATCTAGTGATTACAACCAATCCAAAGACAAAGCTTGATCAAATATTAAGCTTTATGGATCAAAAGTTTGACCAATTTTATGAGAAATTTGAGCGTTCCAAACAAATGGAATTAGACCATGAAATCACCCTATGGGGAAATTCCTATCGACTGATTAAAAGCTATGGAAAATTTAGTTACGAGATTATTTCAAATACGGTTTATGTCGACTCAAAATCTGATGATATTCAAAAAATTAAACGTGAGATTTACAAGGAAGAAATGATTCATAGAATCAAGCAGGTTATACCTGAAGTCAACCGTATCATTCAACTTCAGGGTATTCATCCAGTTCCAATCAAGCTCAAATATTTAAGATCTAAATTTGGAAGCTATCATAAGAAAAATAGAGAAATTACACTGAATACCTTCCTAGCTAGACTCGATGAAATCTATCTTTACTATGTGCTTTATCATGAATATGCACATGTCTTAGTTTTTAACCATTCAAAAGATTTTTATAATCTTTTAGAGGATTTAATGCCAAATCATAGGGAATATCAAAAAGACTTGAAAAAAATAGCAATTATTTAAGTTTTATAGTATAATAATATAGAAATTTAAGGAGGTACACCAATGGCTGTTAAACAATTGTTTCAACTTACACAAGAAGGTGTCAAAAATCTAGAAACTGAACTCGCTTATTTAAAGGATGTTAAGCGTGAAGAAAATAAGGAAGCTCTCAAGGAAGCGAGAGCACAAGGCGATTTATCTGAAAATGCCGATTACGATGCTGCTAGAAACGAACAAGCACGTATTGAAGCGAGAATCGCTGAAATCGAAAACATTTTAAAGAATGTTAAAATCATTAAAACTACAACTGAAGATATCGTAAATATTGGTAAAACAGTAACCGTAAAATTTGTCGAAACTGGAGAAATCAAAGAGTTCTATCTAGTAGGTAGTATTGAAGCAGATCCAAGACAAAGAAAAATCTCTATTGAATCACCAATTGGTAAATCAATGTTAAATAAGAATGAAGGCGATTTAGTTGAAGTGAAGACTGAAACAGGACGTCTATTCAAACTAGAGATTATGGAAATTAAGTAATGGCAGTTTACCAAAAATGCATACCGCATGAATATCATGCATCCATTTTTGAAATCCCATACAAAACTTTAAAAGAACAGGGTATAAAATCCTTGTTTTTTGACTTAGATAATACAATTATCGGTTACGATGAAGTTTCACTTTCAAAGGATCATATCAAGCTTTTAAAGGATCTACAAAATGATTTCAAGATTGTTATTATTTCTAATACAAGCTATAAAAGAGTTTCTCTTGCCTTAAAGGATATTGAAGTTCCATTTATATGGCATGCGAAGAAGCCCTTGAAATCAGGATTTAGAAAAGCGGTCAAAATGGTCAATCAAGATAAAAATAATGTCATCATGGTTGGAGATCAACTCATGACTGACGTTTTTGGATCGACAAGATATGGAATTAAAGCGATTTTAGTTCGTTCAGTGAAAAGAAAATCTGATCGAAAGATTACTCAATTCAACAGAAAACTTGAACAAATAGTCTTAAAGAAAATAAAGAAGAATTTACCAGATTTATACAATGAAAGGTTGAAGCAATATGTCCAAGACCATTAGATGTCAGGGTTGCGGAGCAACGCTTCAAACTGAAGATGAGAGTAGAGTTGGATATGCTAAGTCATTAGATTTAACATATTGCCAATCCTGCTACAGATTGATGCACTACGGTGAATCTATCACCCATTTTCATCCTGAAGACTTACCGAGCTTACCAGAAAATTCAATAATTTTAATGATTTCATCTGTATTGCATTTAGATATGCTTTTTAGCTATCCAGTGTATCGCTATCAACCAGATGCGAAATATGTATATATTATCAATCAACTTGATTTACTCCCCAAAAGCACCAATCTAGATTTACTGATTGATCAAATTACCTTAAAGGCTAAAAAGTCATCTATTCCCTATATCGATATTATTTTAATGTCATCCAAGAGTAAGGATGATATCAATCATTTAAAGGAATACTTATATGCGCATAAAAATCCTAACATCTATTTATTAGGAGTTCAAAATAGCGGTAAAACAACGATATTTAAGGCACTTACTGATGATGATAAGGCACTAGCATTTAAAAAGGCTGGCTTGACTCAGGAGGCTTTATCTAAGCCATTTGGTAAGAAAATGCTATACGATATGCCTGGTTTATATCAAGAGGGTTATCTACATCAAATGCTACCCTACAATGTATATAAAAGATTAATACCTGATCATGAAATCAATCCAAAAATCTATCAATTGAAAAGCAATCAAACCCTCTTTATTGAAGGCTTGATTTCCCTAACATTCTCAAGTGATACGAATGCAGTATTTTATTTAGATGATATGGTTCAAATCCATAAAACAAATCCTTCTAGAATTAAGGATTTATTAGAGAATAAAGAAAAGAACTTTAAGGTTTTCGTGGATTCCTATGAAGAAAAGAGCTTTAAGGTACCATTTGGTAAATATCAAATCACTTTTGCAGATATGGGATTTGTTCACTTGAATGGACCATTAACAGTGAAAATGACGATTCCTAAGGGAATGCATATCTCATTATCGGAGGCACTTTTTCAATGATTGAAGCAATTAAAAAAAGAGTTGGAGAAAAATTATCTGATCATCAAAAAAGATTAACTCACGTCTTTGGGGTTTATGAAACAGCAGTGAAATTAGCCAAAATCCACAATGTCGATATTGAAAAAGTATCGATTGCAGCATTATTTCATGACTTTGCAAAATATGACTCTATTGAAGATCAAGTCGCTCATATGGATTTAAAAACGATTAAAAATTACGCAGAATATCCAGTTATCTATCATGCAATGGCAGCTGCAATTCAATTAGAGCATGAATTTCATGTAAGAGATCAAGAAATTTTAAATGGTATCCGTTATCATGTTTGGGGAAGACCGAGTATGAGTGATTTAGAAAAGATTATTTTTATTAGTGATTCATGTGAACCCAATAGAAATTTTTCAGACTCAGAAATGATTTATGAAATGGCAACAAAAAATTTAAATCAAGCAACCGAATACTGTATGAAAATCAGTATCGATTACGTCATTGCTAAAGGACTTGTACCAAGCCCAGAGCAAATGGAAAGCTATCAATATTATAAGGAGGTAAACCGTGGAGAAATTAAATAAAATCATTAACACTTTAGAGGATTTAAAGGTCAAGGACCTAGTTGTATACGATTTTGAACAATCATCACCATTCTATCAGTACTTTGTTGTTGCAACCACAAATGAAAGACAGGGTAATGCAGCGATTGGATATGTTAAAAAAGCGTTATTAGCAGATGAAATTAAAAATGTCGAAGGTAGAGGTGGATCTTGGGTCCTAATCGACTGTCACGAAGTGATTGTTCATCTATTTAGAGAAGAAGATAGAAAATATTATGGCTTCGATCAAAGATTGATGGGCATCAAAAGGATTAAGTAAATGTTTGCTAAAGCATATGACCTTTTAATGGCTGATGTCGATTACGAGCAAATTTATGAGTGGTTAAAACCACACTTTAAAAATACAGATTTAATCATTGATGCTGGATGTGGCTCCGGATATCTATTATTAGAGCTATTAAATCATGGTCATCAAGCAATAGGTATTGATATCGATTCATCGATGCTATCGATTGCATTAGATAAGCTTAGAGAAAATCATGTAGAGACGAATCTTTATGAGCACGATTTAAGAAATCCAATGAATGCACAAGCAGATGTGATTATCGCGATGTTTGATGTAGCAAACTATTTCAAGGGTATTAAAAAAGTATTTAAAAACATTCATCAAGCTTTATATGATGGTGGAAGATTTATCTTCGATATCTATAAAAAGGAAGTTTTAGTAGATTATCAAAACTATTCTGAAATTGAGGATGAACCTATATCCTATGCCTGGAGAATAGAAACAAATGGTCATCTAATGACACACTATGTTGAATTTGAAGATGAGATGGATATTGTTAAACAATATGTATATGATTTAGACTATTATTTAGATATATTAAAGAGTCTTGGATTTACCTATGAAGTTAGTGATGGAATTGATTCAAGAAAGCACTACATTGTAGCAAAAAAATAAAAAGATAAAAATGCTCACGGAGCATTTTTTTTATAGTAATATGAATTTCTCTCTCTATTATAGGTTGGAGGGATATAATGAAACAAAAAATAATGACTATTGTTATCATAATGGTTTTACTATGGATAGTTTTATTTCCTAGAGGTGAAAAGGTAGAAACAGTGGATTTAGAAGCGAAACCACTTTCTATTATTTCAGTTGAAATCATCGGTGCTGTTGAGTTTCCGGGCATTTATCACTTTTTTGAAGAAGTTACAGTAGGTGATGCACTAGCCTATGCTGGAAACACTTTAATTGATGCTGATATGTCACTCATTATGACAAGTGAGTTAATAACTAGAAATAGACAAATTTTTATACCTAGCATGAATCAAGAAATAGAAGCACCCAAAATTCTTGTCAATGTGAATAAAGCATCCTTTAAAGAACTCATTACGATACCGGGCATGACTGAAACTAGAGCAGCTTCCTTAATCATCTATAGGGAAGCTCATGGCGATTTTAAGCATATCGATGAGTTAATCAATGTAAAATATATAGGAATAGCAACACTTGAAAAGATTAGACCATATATTAAGCTTTGATCGTTACTATATTGATGGGTATGGTATATTTTTATTTATTATAGGTTTATTTCATCACTGGGTTCTTATCCTATGTCTTTTATATTTTTTTGTTGTACGAAAGAAAATCAAGCTTTTTTTCGTACTCTTTTTCATTTCACTCCTCTCTGTTCTATTTTTTTACTCAAGTAATCTAATTACTCCAAGTTTAATTCAAGGTGAAGTAAAAGTAGTTGGTATCAATCAAGGTGAGTATTCGGATACCATAACAATTAAATATAAACAAATGAAGTTCAACATGAAAAGTCAAATTGGAAGGTATAGCTACGGAGACATCATATATATTCATGCAGATGTAAAGAGTTACCGAAATCAAACGATTCCCTTCGGTTTTAATCAAAAAGAGTATTATCTTTCAAAAGGTGTAAAAGGCTATCTTGATGTTAAAGAGGCTACATTGATTCAATCAAGCTTTTCAATATATCAAATTCGCGATAAGTTATTTGACGATATCAATTATTTGAATTCGAGTGTTTATATCAAATCCTTTATCTTTGGTGAAAAATCATTTTCTAATGATCAAAGCGAAATGTTTAAGGATTTAGGGATTATGTATTTACTCACCGTTTCAGGCATGCATGTTTATATGCTGTTTATACTAGTAGATAAAGTATTATTTTATTTAAGTGCAAGCCAAAAATCTAGGCATATTATCAAAATCATTATGTATATAATTTTGTTATACTTGAATCTATTTTCTATTGGAGTTTTAAGATTATTCATAATGTACATCCTTCAAATCCCAAATCAGAAGTATCAACTTAATTTATCAAAGCTAGATTTATCCCTTTTCACATTTTTAATCATGCTGATAACTAACATTCACTTCATTTATCATCAAGGATTTTTAGTGACCTATCTTATTATGAATTTTTTGTATCTGATGGAGTTTAGATATAAAACATATGATGGTTACTTAAAGAAGCTAGTAATTACCAGTATTATCTTTTTAGTTGTTTTACCATTTAATAAAACTGTTTCGTTATTAATGATTTTATGTTTACCATTTTTAATAGGGTTTGTTACTGGTCCACTCTTTTTAGGCTCAATAGCAACCATCCTAATACCTGAGCTAGATTATCTAATGACTATTTTTATCAAGATCTTTGAAAACACAGTATCATTTTTAAGTCATAAAAACATCTCTATTCATTTACCAGCATTATCAATAGGCCAACTGTTTATCTATTTCATGATTATTATTTTAATTTTTAGATCCAATAAGGTGATTGAATTAACATCTAGAACACTCATTCTATCTCTATTTTTTATAGCAATCATCCTTTATCGAGCAACAAACAATGAAATCATCTTCTTAGATGTTGGACAAGGAGATTCAACGATTATTAAGTCAAGTGGTTGTGTGATTGTAATTGATGCATTTCAACATGTGAATACATATCTTAAAAATCAAGGGATTTATGAAATTGATTACTTGATTTTAACGCATAGTGATTCAGACCATACAAGGGATGCTTCAGCAATCATAAACACCATGAAAGTCAATCAAATTGTGCTTTCAGCATATGATCAAAAATATGAGCACTACATAGGAGAAAAACTCTTTGTAAAATCAGGTGATGAAATCAAATGCAACCACATCACTCTGCATATTTTAGGACCGATTCGTTCATACCCATCATCCAATGACAATTCTATTGTTATACAAACGAAAATAGATAATCTGACATTCTTGTTTACTGGCGATATAGAACGTGACGCAGAGCATGATTTAGCAAATAGGTACCAAAATCACTTAAAAAGTGATGTCTTAAAGATAGCCCATCATGGGTCATCTACCTCAACATCAATTGAATTTCTAGATTATGTGAGTCCTAGCATTTCCATCATTTCCTTAGGATATGAGAATAAATTCAAATTTCCTGATCAAAAAGTCCTTGAACGGCTTTATAAATATCAAAGTATCATCTATAGAACAGATATCCAAGGCAGTATCATTTATTCAATATCCAAAAAGAAAGAAAAATGGGGTTTGGTTCTACCATTTTAAAGTGATTTTTAGTATAATAAAACTAACAAGTCAGGGGGCATGCACATGGCAGAGTCCATTTATTTATTTCACAGTACAAATGATTTTTTACTAAACCATAAAATTGAAGAAAAAATCAAGGAATTCAATGTTGATCCTTTTAACATCATTAAATATGATTTACTTGAAAATTCAAGTGATGATATATTAGAGGATCTACAGACGGTTTCCTTTTTTGCAGAAAAAAAGGTAATCGTAATTAGAAATATTGATGAACTTGAGAAAGAAGATGAATTTGTAATCAAGAATTGGGTTACCTATTTTGAAAAACCAAATCCTGACGTTATTTTAATCATCGCAATGCAAGAACTACTTCCTGAAACATCTTTATTAGGTGGAGCACTCTTTAAATATGCATTTATTGAAAAGGTTAAGGATATGGAAAAGAAGGATTATCCTGACTTTATCAAAAACATGTTTAAAAAATATCAATATCAAATCACTGATGATGCAGTAGAAGCATTATTAGAAAGAACAAATCTAGATTTCAACCTAATCAATCAAGAGGCTGAAAAGCTGATGCTATTTGCATATGATACAAAGGAAATCAATGAAAAAGCAGTCATTCTTTTAGTTAGTAGAAATTTAGAAGAAAACATCTTTGAATTAACGAATGCACTACTTTCTAAAAATCAAACCAAGACCATTGAAATCTTTTATGATTTAGTTGCTAGAAATGAAGATCCTTTAAGAATTCTAACGAATATCGTTGGGAAGGTTAGAGAATTAATGCATACCAAGCTTTTATTAGATAAAGGGTATCGCCAGGATCAAATTGCTGAGCACTTCCATATTAAGAGCGGTAGAGCCTATTACTTAGTAAAGAATGCACAGGGTGTGAATTTCGCACAGCTTGAAAACCATATAAAAAAGCTTTCCAAGCTTGATTACGAAATCAAGAGTGGAAAGATTGATAAAAAACTAGGTCTTGAACTCTATTTGTTAGGAGCTTAATTTATGTTAACCCATCAAAGAATATTACTCTTCGATTATGAAACCACCGGTTTATCAGGTGCATTAGATCAAATCATTGAAATCGGTGCGATTGTGTTAGAAAGAGTAAATGGACAATATAAGGTTATAGATGAATTATCAACCTTAGTCTTAGCGGATCGTCCATTACCACCTAAAATCACTGAAATTACAAAAATAACAGATGAAATGTTACTGAGAGATGGAATCACCCAAGAGGAAGCATTTCACCGTTTTTTTAAGATGTACCAGGATGAGCATACATTACTTGTCGCATATAATATTCAATTTGATTTAGCATTCTTAAATCACGCATTCAAGAAATATTGGAATCCTTTATTTCAAATCAAAAATGATATCTTAGACGTCATGGCAATTTATAAGGATCGTTATCCATTTCCTCATAAGCTAGATAACGCTGTTTCAACATATCAAATCGAATTACCAAATACACACCGTGCCTTAGATGATATCAAAGCAACGCTCGAAGTTTTAAAGAAAATGAGTATTGAAAAGGATAATATCGAAAAATATGTCAATGTGATTGGCTATAACTCTAAATATGGTGTTTCAGGTATTAGACTTCCCCATGTGAAATATATCGCTCAAAAGGGTGGATTTAGAGAAATCGAAAATAGCTAAAAAAAAAGACACACCGTGTCCTTATTTTTTTTAGAGTGTGTTTACGAGATTCGCAAGTTGAGATTTATGTCTAGCTACGAAATTCTTATGAAAAATTCCCTTTGCAAGACCTTTATCTAATTTCTTATGTGCAAATGACAATGATTCTAAAGCTTTTTCTTTTTCTTTTGCTACAACTGCACGTTCAACAGCTTTAACAGCAGTTTTTACGGATGACTTAAAAGAAGCGTTGTGTAAACGACGTTTTTCATTGGTTTTGTTTCTCTTGATTTGTTGTTTGATATTAGCCACAATTTCACCTCCTATATGCGCACAACCATTGTATCAAAACGTTATTAAAAATGCAACAGTTAACATAGATTTATGGTAAAATATAATTATATTATTGAAGGAAGTAAGCAAATGACAACAGCAAACAAACTTACATTATTAAGAGTAGTTATGATTCCAATCATGATTGTATTCATCTATATGAAGTCTATGGAAAGCCCACTTGGCTTTTTTAACGATATTTTATTGAATCAGCTCATTTTTGCAATCCTTTTCGTACTTGCTTCATTTACGGATTTACTAGATGGATATGTTGCTAGAAAATATAATCAAATCACTACCTTCGGTAAGTTTTTAGATCCAATAGCAGATAAGGTTTTGGTGATGGTAGCATTTCTATTCCTAATGGTCGTTACACCAGATAGAGTTCCTCTTTGGGCAGTGATGATCGTGATTGTTAGAGAATTCGCTGTAACTGGAGTCAGACTTCTTGCAGTAGAAAAAGGAAAAGTGATTGCAGCTTCTCCCTATGGAAAGATTAAAACAGCATCAACCATGGTTGCCTTAATTATTATGCTATTTAATGATTTTGGATTACCAGCCTTAATCGGCGATATTATATTTTGGATCGCAATCCTATTTACTTTAATTAGTGGCTTTGATTATCTAATTAAAAATAAAGAAGTCATATTAGAAAGCATTTAAAGTAAATCATATATAAACTGTCTACTATAAAATGGAGGTGCAGCAGTGGAAAAAGATAAAAGAGCACAGGCCCTAGAGGTCGCAATGAAACAAATTGAAAAGCAATATGGTAAAGGAGCAATTATGCGTTTAGGTGATGAAGCCGAACGTAACGTTGAAGCCGCGCCAACAGGATCACTAGGTCTTGATATTGCATTAGGTATTGGTGGTTATCCAAAAGGGAGAATCATCGAAATATATGGACCTGAATCCTCAGGTAAAACAACCCTAGCACTTCATGCAATCGCTGAAGTTCAAAAAAAGGGTGGGTATGTTGCATTTATTGATGCAGAGCATGCGCTAGATCCTAAGTATGCTAGAGCGTTAGGTGTCGATGTAGACAACTTGATTTTGTCACAGCCTGATACAGGTGAACAAGCATTAGAAATCACTGAGGCATTAATTCGCAGTGGTTCAGTGGACTGTATTGTTGTTGACTCAGTTGCCGCATTAGTGCCAGAGGCTGAAATCAATGGCGAAATGGGAGATTCTCATGTAGGCTTACAGGCTAGATTAATGAGTCAGGCAATGAGAAAGCTTTCTGGAGCAATTTCTAAGGCAAACGCAACCGTTATTTTCATTAACCAAATTCGTGAAAAGGTTGGTGTTATGTTTGGTAACCCAGAAACAACCTCTGGTGGACGCGCTTTAAAGTTCTACGCATCTGTTCGTTTAGAAATTAGACGTGGAGAACAAATTAAGAATGCTACAGATATTATTGGTAATAAGACAAACATTAAAGTTGTAAAGAATAAGGTAGCTCCACCATTTAAGAGTGTATCTGTAGATATTATTTACGGACAGGGTATTTCTCAGGTTGGTGAGGTTGTTGACCTAGGGTCAGATCTTGATATCATTCAAAAGAGTGGTGCTTGGTTTGCCTATAATGGTGAAAAGATTGGCCAGGGTAGAGAAAATGCGAAAGTATATTTAACAGAACATCCAGAAATATACAAAAAGATTTTCGAGCAGATTTTAGACCACTACAAAATATCGTATAAGAAGTAATCAATTGGTTGACTTAGGTCAACCTTTTTTTATCAGTAACAGTTTGTCGAGCAAAAATCATAATAAATATAATTAAATTTTATATAATTATAGATAGATTATATACTTCAAGGGGGTATAAATATGAGTAACACATACTATAAGAGTTTCATAGAAACACTCGAAAAAGAGGATAAGAATCAAGCAGTTCGCTTTGCATATGAAATCCTAGAAAGTAACAAGCTTTCAATTGAATCTCTTTACCTAGATTTACTAGCACCTTCACTTTACAATTTTTCATGTAAAGCGGAGGATGAAGAGATTTGTATATGGAAGGAGCATTTAAGAACTTCTATTATAAGAACGATTTTAGAGATGAGTTATCTATTTATTTTGAAGAGGTTAGAAACTGTTCAAAAAAATCATAAAAAAATAGTTTTTTTAACTCCTGCATTTGAGTATCATGAGATTGGTGCAATTATGAATACGCACTTCTTTCTTTTAAATGGATTTGATGCATCCTACATTGGAGCAAATACACCAAAATCTGATATCTTGCAAGCTATTCGTGCATATCAACCAGATTATGTCGCATTATCAGTAACCAATCCATATA
Source organism: Acholeplasmataceae bacterium UBA2284 (assembly GCA_002345705.1). Classification (GTDB taxonomy): domain Bacteria; phylum Bacillota_I; class Bacilli_A; order Acholeplasmatales; family Acholeplasmataceae; genus Peloplasma. The sequence goes on from DDWO01000014.1 coordinate 16,864, forward strand.
ACATTGTAATTACCAAGCAAACTACAGATGAAATCAAAAGATTCTTTCCAAATGTAGGCATCATCCTTGGTGGACAAGCATTTAAGGAAGCACACAACATTGAAAATCTACAATATGATTATATCCTTCAATCTCTTGAGGACATTCAGTCATTTGGAAAGAAGGTATCCAAATGAAATTGGCATTTCAGCTTGCCTGGAGATTTCTATCCTCAGCAAAGAGACAAACCCTAATCATTGTGTTAGGTATATCTGTAGGGGTATCTGTACAGGTGTTTATAGGATCTCTTATCTCAGGACTACAAAACAGTTTAGTGGATTCAACGATTGGTTCATCCGCACATATTACTGTTATATCAAATGATGCAAATAACAAACTAATGGATAATTATAGCCTAACCATAGATGAATTAAAAAACTTCAGTGATGATATCACAGTCGTTTCCCCAGTTGTTGATCTCGGTGGAACATTAAAGAAGGATTTACTTGAAAAAGAAATATTGTTCCGCGGCTTTAACCTAACTGAAGCCAATCAAATCTATAATTTTGATTTAAAGCTTACTGAAGGATCAAGATTGCCTGAATCTCCATATGAAATTATTTTAGGTGTTACCTTAGGGAATGAAGATCAACTCGATTTAACAATTGGCGATACCATCGATATAACTATTCTTGGTGTTGATCACACATTAACAGTTGTTGGATTCTTTGACTTTAACGTAGCAATCATCAATAGAACATGGGGTATTGGAACTCTAGATACTTTGCAAGATATTATTGGAAGTGATCGTGTAACTGCAATTGAACTTCAAATCAAAGAAGTCTTTGAAGCAGAGACAATTGCTTTATCTCTAGATTCTATCTTAGAATCAGACGATTTAAAAACAAGTAATTGGATGGCTGAAAATCAAGAGTTATTATCAGGACTGCAAGGACAATCTATATCATCCTTAATGATTCAAGTCTTCGTAATTATTTCAGTCGTTTTAGGAATTTCATCTACATTGGCAATCACAGTAATGCAAAAATCGAAGCAAATTGGTATTTTAAAGGCAATGGGAATTTTAGATAAAGATGCATCTAAGGTCTTTTTGTTTGAAGGATTTATTTTAGGTATCTTTGGAGCTATCGGTGGTGTATTACTTGGTCTGGGTCTATCCTATTCCTTTACAACCTTCGCTTTAGGACCTGATGGAGAACCTGTCGTTCCACTCTTTATCGATCCAGGATTTATCATACTATCTGCAGCCATCGCTTTATTCGCATCTACGTTTGCTGCATTGATACCTGCAATTAAGAGTTCTAAATTAACAGTCATCGAGGTGATCCGCAATGCCTAAAATCGTAGAGTTGAAGAAGATTAATAAGGTTTATGGTATAAAAACACCGAATCCCACGCAGGTATTATTTGATTTAGATTTATCCTTTGAGGAGAGCACATTTAATTCTATTATTGGGCAATCAGGGAGTGGTAAATCTACATTACTAAATATATTAGGAACACTAGACAAAGCAACCTCAGGTGATGTTTTCATCAATGGAAAAAACACACAAGCAATGAAAAAGAATGAGTTATCGAATCTTCGAAATGAAGCCATTGGATTTATCTTCCAGTTTCATTATCTATTACCTGAATTTACAGCACTAGAAAATGTATTGATGCCCTATAGAATATCAAAAAAACCAATGACTGAAGAAGTAATGAATAGAGCACTTGAACTACTAGATATTGTAGGATTAACAAAGGTCAAGGATAATCTTGCTATCAACATGTCAGGCGGACAGCAACAAAGAGTTGCTATAGCAAGAGCATTAATCAATAATCCAAAGATTATTTTAGCTGATGAACCAACAGGTAATCTAGATAGTGATACAACAGAGCAGGTCTATGAATTACTGAGAGAAATCAATCTTAGATATAAAACAACGTTTATTATCATTACACATGATCGGCACATTGCAGAAAAAGCGGATCGAATTATTGAAATCAAGGATGGAAGAATCAATTTGGATATCCAAAAATAGTTATCAAAATAACAGACTCAAGAATTTTGAGTCTGTTTTCTTTTCTTACAAATTTATTAAGTTGAAAGATAACATTTGTATAATGAATAATCTAGGTATATAATCAAAATGAAAAAAAGATTAAAGAAATTCACATTATACTTTATGTGAAGTAAAGGAGGATAAAGATGAGCACAATTTTATGGATTATATACTTTACTTTCGCAGTGATTTCTTTTGTGCCTGTCATTAAACTCGAACAGGTTAAGAACCATGAAAAATATCGAGTTTTATGGTATTTATCAATATCTGTCTTTGCATGGTCAGTGACGAAGGGTTTATCTAGTATTGTTAGTGAGCCAATTTCTATATATTATTTTTCAATTTTGACATATCCGATTATATTTTTAATTATTTATTTTATTTATTTAACCTTTAAATCCTATATGAATGAAAAGGTCCATAAAGCATTTCATATATTTGGTATTACATTTTTTATTTTGAGTTTAATTATTTCAATAACAAATCCCTTGCATCATTGGATGATAGATGTCTCATTATCAACAAACATTACCCAAGATACTTTAGCAGTAGTAGGTCGTGGCTTTTTCTTCTATGTTCACACCTTTGCTAGCTATATCATTTTAGCAATAGCCTTTATTAAGATTATTCGATTTATGTCTAAACGCAAAAAAATTAATGAGGGTGCCTTTCCGTTTGGGATGATTGTTTTTAGCTTAATTATTGGAGTTCAACTGAATGTTATACACGTCTTTTTTTATCCATTTGAGCTAGATCCAACCTATTTATTCGTAGTAATTGTAACCTTTGTCATGTACACAATCATTTATAAAAGAGATTTCAATGTGAATTTAATTTCATCCTCTAGACAATACTTGCTAGAAAAAATGAGAGAGATGTATATCATTACTGATAATAATTTAGTAGTCATTGAGTATTCGAAGAATTTAAGAGATAGATTTCAACTTACATATCAAGAATCAAGTCCCTTGGATGACTTTTTAAAGGAACTCAAGAAAAAAGCTATGATTTTTACTGATATCAAGGAGTTAAATCATCTTCCGTTTAATCAAAAAAAGCCGTATCTACATATGACATCTCAAAGCTTTTCAGTAAGTAGATTTAAATCAAAGGGGACTTTGGTTTTGCTATATGATGAAACTGAGGATATGAAGCTTATCCATGAAATAGAAGAGCTTAGAAAAAAGGATTTAATGAGTGGGCTATTTAATAGAAACTATCTAGAAGCTAACAGAAGAAAACTTGAAAAGGATAATGATCAATTGGGAGTAGTCTTAGTTGATATAGATGGATTGAAGCTCAGAAATGATTATTTAGGACATCCATCTGGAGATAAGTTTATTATTAAGTTTGCAAATGCTGTTTTAGATCTAACTAATAAATATACAGATATGATTCCAATTCGCCTTGGGGGAGATGAATTTTTAATTGTTGTTAAAAAAACGACAGAAGAAAAGATTGAAGAGATAATGGGTAAACTTGTATTAGCAACTAGAAGCGATGACTTAGTTGAAAATATTAGCTTTTCATATGGGTACGCAGTTAAAAAATATAAAAACGACACATTAATGATGCTCATGCGTCGTGCGGACCTTAAACTTTACGATATGAAGGAAACTCATAAAGAGATTAAAGAAAGAATTGCTAAAGAACTAACTAAAAAGCTAGACTCAGTCAGCAGATAAAATGCTCATAACTTGAGCATTTTTTTTATAGACCCTTATAGAAGACAATGCCATTGATGATTAGTAAGACAATAATTGAAAATATAGATGTATAGACAATTGCTGGATATTGGAAATTGAACTCCGATTGACTTAAATGTCTAATCAGTATGCCTGTATATGCCCATACGAAGACTAAACCAAATGCTATATCTGATTTAAGATATATGACTAAAGAACCTATCACAATCCCAACAATTAATATGACTATAGTCAAAAAAACAGAGGTGCTATTAAAGCTTGGTACACCTAGGTCAACGAGCAAAATAGTCATATTAGCAATGCTAGCTATAACAATCCATCCAAAATAAACACTAAAAGAAATTCTTGTTAAAAGATTTAACGATTCAGTTTGATTGGAGATAAGGATGAGTGTTACAAGAAGAACAATCATCGCAATCATAGATAACAAAATTTGATTATGATGCCAAAATAATAACCAAGAAATATTAGCTAACGAGCTTATTGAGAAAAGAATGTTTACAGTAAAATAAGTTTTTTGGATGACTTCAGACTCAACCTGTCCAATTCTTGTCAATTGGAATATCGAGTATGCACCTAAAAGTAGATATATAATTCCCCAAATCGAGAATGTAAATCCGGTTGGTTGAAATAGATTGGGGTACTGATCAGAGATCTCTCCTGTATTTTGTCCATTGATTGGTAAAGTGTTCGCCAAAGCATTCATAACAATCATCAAGACAAAAAGTAAAACAGCAACGAGTATTGAACTTAAGTTTTGAGTTTGAGTCATTCGATTTACCTCCTATATTCTTTATTTCATTATAGCATTTAACCAACAAAAAAGGCTTCCACTTGGAAGCCTTAAGTATTAATTATTTGGAACGACAACGTTAGGATTCAAGTCCTCTAATGGGAATGCGATATAAACTGTTTTCACTAATGGGTTTCCTGCTGCCATAAATGTATATTCTAATTTTAAATAAAGAATAGGATCACTGACTTCAACAAACCACAAAGGTCTTAAGGGTAATTCATGATTGAAATTGACCTGTACTGAACGTACAGTAGTAGATAAAGGTGCAGGTGTTCCAATATATCTTACATCTGTCCAAGGTGTCTTTAGGACTGCAGTCACATTGACTGAGTTTACAGTGTAATTCGTCTTTGGGGTATAAAACATATTGAATTTATAAAATCCACCAGTTAATATAGTTTCGCCATCTACTTCAGTTTCAACAGGATTTTTAAGCTCTTGCCATACGATGGATAATTCAAAAGCGTCTATCTCATCTATGTCTGTAAATTCCTTGATATAAACCGTAGTATTACTCACTTCAGCATCAAAATGAACCTTTTGATTATTGGTATATGCACCGATATATGCGGTTAAAATTAAAGCGATTGGCACAATGATTAAAAACGATAAAACAACGACTTTTATTCTGTTTTGGTGTAGCCATGACCAAAAGTTAAATTTAACTTCTTTTTTCACATTATTTTTCATATTTATAGAATAACTCCTTCATCTTGTATACAAAGTCTATTATACATGAAATAGATAAAAAGAAAAAGAGTTAACATTAAACTCTCTTGGTTTCTTCATTGACTTAAAACCAAAAAATAAGGTATAATGATTAAGTACAACATGTATATGACAATTTGAGAAAATCAGTTGTTAAAAATAAAAAAATATGGAGGTGTAAGAATGCTAATCATAGCACTCAATGCTGTAGAAGCAGTCATCTCCGGTTTGCTAATCGTAATTGCACTTGTTTTAGGATATTTTCTACGTGTTTGGCAACACGAAAAAAACTTAAAGTCAAGTCGCGACCTCGCTGAAAAAATTGTTGAAGATGGAAAAAAAGAAGTAGAAAAATCAAAAAGAGAAAGTGTTTTAGAAGCAAAACAAGAAATTTTTGCGTTACGTAAGGATTTTGATAATGACATACGCGAACGTAGACAAGTCGTGGTTAACCTTGAAAATAAGGTATCACAGCGCGAAGACACATTAAACCGTCGTGCGCTTCATTTGGATAAACGTGAAGAAACGTTAACCCTCAGAGAAGAAAAGCTCGATGAAAAGAAAGAACAGCTTGAACAATTAAATAGCAAAGCGGAAGAAGTCTTGAAACAGCAAGAAGAAAGATTGATGGAGATCTCTAGTTTAAGTATGGACGATGCAAGAGATATCATTATGGCAAGAGTTAGAGATAGCCTCTCTGATGAAATTGCTGCCTACATCAAGGATGAAGAAGAAAAGGCTAAAAATGAAGTAGTGGGACGTTCTAAGCAACTGTTATCACTCGCAATCCAAAAGTATGCAAGTGAAACAACTACAGAAAGAACTGTATCCGTAGTGGATTTACCAAACGATGAAATGAAGGGCCGAATTATTGGACGCGAAGGACGTAATATTCGCACAATAGAGGCATTAACCGGTGTTGATTTAATTATTGATGACACACCTGAAGCAGTCGTTTTAAGTGGATTTGATCCGATTAGAAGAGAAATTGCCAAACGCGCATTAATGACGTTAGTATCTGATGGTCGTATTCATCCAGGACGTATTGAAGAAGTGGTTGAAAAAGCAAGAGTCGAAGTGGATATGTTTATCCGCGAGGCTGGTGAAGATGCAGTGTTCAAGGTGGGGATCGGTAGAATCCATCCTGATCTTGTGAAATTATTGGGTCGTTTAAGCTTTAGAACAAGCTACGGCCAAAACGTATTAAAGCATTCAATTGAAGTCGCATTCTTAGCAGGCAAGCTTGCTGCAGAAATCGGCGAAGACGAAATGATGGCACGTCGTGCAGGATTACTTCATGACATCGGTAAAGCTGTAGACCATGAGGTCGAAGGTGGACATGTTGAAATTGGAGTTAATATCGTCAATCGTTATAAAGAACCAAAAGAAGTTGTGGATGCAATTCAATCCCATCATGGTGATAAAGAAGCGGAAACAATTATTGCTGTATTGGTCGCAGCAGCAGATGCATTATCTGCAGCACGTCCAGGAGCAAGATCTGAATCAATGGAAAATTATATCAAACGATTAGAACAATTAGAAGCCATTTCCAATGAAATTCCTGGAGTTGAAAAATCATATGCTATTCAAGCTGGACGTGAAATTAGAGTCATTGTCAAAGCAGATCAAGTAGATGATCTATCAACCTTCAAGGTCGCTCGCCAAATCAAGGAACAAATTGAAGAAAAGATGACGTACCCTGGAACTATCAAGGTTACGGTAATCAGAGAAACACGAGCAACAGACATTGCAAAATAAGAGGCTTAGGCCTCTTTTTGTTAGATAGAAAGAAGTGATGAAATGAAGGTATTATTTATTGGTGATCTTTATGGCAAACCAGGATTAGATATGCTGAATGATCATTTAACAGAGCTCAAAAGTAAATACCGTCCTAACGTGATTATCTTAAATGCAGAAAATGCTTCCTATGGTAGAGGTATTAGCTTAAAGATCTATAAGGAACTTATGAGTATGGGTATACACATGCTTACGATGGGAAATTGGGTTTGGGGAAATAAAGAACTTTTTGAGTTTATTGATGGATCAAATATCGTTAGACCATTTAATTTTAGAAATGCACCTGGCAAGGGAGCGTTAACCGTAAACTACAATGGTAAAAAGCTATTGGTAATCAATGCACTTGGAAGAACCTTTATGAATCCTAATTTAGATGATCCATTTACTGGAATTGATTCAATTCTTGAAAATGAGAAGGCAGACTATGTTTTAGTCGATATCCACGCTGAAGCAACATCAGAAAAGGTAGCCTTAGGTCATTATTTAGATGGTAGAGTGAGTGCAGTAGTTGGTACACATACACACATACCTACGGCAGATGAAAGAGCATTACCAAATGGTACGCTCTATATTACAGATGTTGGTATGACAGGTCCCTTAAATGGTGTCATTGGTGTCACCAAGGAAATTGTATTGGACCGCTTTATCAACGGCTTTTCAACTCCAAATGAGGTTGCACCAGGTGTTAAACAATTAAACGCAGTCATTATGGATTTTGAGAAAAAAACTATACAAAGAATACACATTGAAAGCGAAACAGTGTAAAACACACTGTTTTTTCATGTATAATAGTAGAAGGTGATTATATGAGCAACATAGATATTGAAAAATACTTCAAGCCTGACTTAAATCAAGCGAGAAAAAGAAGTAAAAAAGCGATTGAAGAACTACAATTTAATTTATCAGATGCACATTATAAAATAGGTGTCGATAAAACCTACATGATTGATACATACGGATGTCAAGGTAATGAAGCGGATAGCGAAACCATGGCAGGTATTTTAGAATTGATGGGATTCACTAAAGCATTATCTGAAGACAATGCTGATGTGATTATATTAAACACATGTGCGATTCGTGAGAATGCAGAAAATAGAATTTGGGGAGAGCTTGGAAGACTAAAGGCATATAAAAGACAAAACCCCAATTTAATTTTAGGCTTAGCTGGATGCATGGCACAGGAAGAAAATGTAGTCGAACGTGTAATGAAAAAGTATCAGCATGTCGATATTATTTTTGGTACACATAATATTTATAAGCTTCCAGAATATATTGAAACAGCAATGTTTGCTAAGGAAAGAGTCATTGAAGTCTACTCTCAAGAGGGTGATATCATTGAAAATCTTCCAAAGGTTAGAACTCATAAGTTTAAAGCATGGGTAAATATCATGTTTGGCTGTGATGAGTTTTGTACATATTGTATCGTTCCATATACAAGAGGTAAGGAACGCTCAAGATCTAAGGAAGAAATTATCTTAGAAGTTAATGAACTCGTTCATCAAGGCTATAAGGAAGTTACCTTACTTGGACAAAACGTCAATGCTTATGGAAAAGATTTTAAGGATAAGAATTATACATTCGGTGATTTATTAAGAGATCTAGATCAAACAGGAATTGAACGTATTCGTTTTACAACCAGTCATCCACATGACCTAGACCTAAAAACAATGGAAGCGATGAGAGATTCCAAGCATGTCATGCCGTTCTTTCATTTACCAGTACAATCAGGGTCTAATCCTGTATTAAAGAAAATGAATAGACACTACACTAAGGAATCCTATTTAAAGGTCTTAAATGAACTTAAATCGACAGTTCCTGGTATTGCAGTCACTACAGATATTATCGTAGGATTCCCTACCGAAACTGAAGCTGACTTTTTAGAAACACTAGATTTAGTTGAAAAGGCTGAGTTTGAAGGAGCATTCACCTTTGTATTCTCAAAAAGAGAAGGAACTCCTGCAGCGTTATTCGAAGATGATACTCCAGAAGAGATCAAAAAACAAAGACTTTATATTTTAAATGAAAGAGTAAACCAAGGCTATCTCAAGGGTAACGAAAGATTCGTTGGAAAAATCGTCAAGGTGTTAGTTGATGGTGTTTCCAAATATGATGATGAAGTGCTTGCAGGTTATACTGAGCATAATAAGCTAGTTAACTTTAAGGGCGACCCATCACTCATTGGTCAAATCGTTAATGTTAGAGTCACACTTGCTAAGACATGGTTTTTAATGGGTGAACTCGCATGACAGAAAAAGAAAAGCTAATCCAAATGCTACTAGAGAATGAAGACATACAACGCTACAAAAGAATTGAAAAACATATCAATACAAATAAAGAATTAAAGGCTAAATTTAACGAATTGAAGGCAATACAAAAGCAGCTAGTCAATGCGAAACATATCGGAAAATCAGAAGCTATTAAATCCTTTCAAGAGCGCTATGACGAATGTCTAGAAGCGATTGAAAGCTATCCTTTAATGTCAGATTATTTGGCTTTACAAAGCGACATCAATGAAGTCGTACAAACGATCATTAGTATCATCGAAGATGGTATCGAAAAGGATTTTGAATGAACATGGTCTAATCTAGGCCATTTTCCTTTATTTTAGGTGAAATAACTTGTAATAAATATAAAATCGTTGTATTATTAATACAAAGAGTTATGTTGGAGGTTTACTATGGCCAGATTAACAAGAGAAAGTATGATTTTAGTAGGAACTAAAGAGTATAAGATCGAAGATTTACTGAAAACGATTATCTATTTGCCCGCGAATTACATTAAGACTTTCTTCGAAGAACTCGGACTGACGATCCCTCGTGAACTCAGAATTTTCGTCTTAAGAGAGGTCTTAAGAGAAAAGGTTATTGAAACCAGAAAATCAAGGCTTACACTCGCAGATGAGTTGAATTATCGTTTATCATGGTTTACTGAATTTACTGAAACTCAATTAGAAAATCTATTGATATTTTTTGATGACCCAAAATTAGATCGCGACTTTTTAGAGGAGTTTTGGACTGATTTATTATCCTACATGAATGATAAGAAGGTTCCTGCAAAGGATTTAAAGAGAGTTTTAGATTCATCACTCGCTCACGTGAGAGCCAATGGTCTTCAACTACCTTCAATGAAAACTTATAATAGAGAAATCAAGAGCTTATTCTTTGATAGCTTTGGTCGTATTGATGGACTTGCTCCAGCTAAATTTAGACCAGTACTATTCAAGAGCTCTACACTTCATGAAATTAGAGATCTTGGTGCAAAATATGATGTTGATGTCCCAAGACGTTTAAAGAAGACTGAGCTTGCTGACATCATTATTCATGAATTAAAGGAACGTGGTCAACATACAGATCAACTCGAAACTCAAGTGAGAGGCATGTCTGTTTTAATCATGCAGCGTTTCGCTATTGACCATGATATTAAAGCATCTACAGAACTTAAAAAAGAAGAAATTATCGAATATATTCTAGCAAATGCTAGTGAAACTAAAGAAGCATACTTCGTTCCTGATTCACCAAAGGTTTATGAAAAGGAAGTTGAAGAAGTTTCTAAGCATGTAGAAGAAGCTCCTAAACCAAAGGATGAACCTACTGTTGTTCAACTCGATGAAGAAGAAGACAAGGGTGAAGCACCTGCTGAAACTGTTGTTGAAGAAGCAGTTGTTGAAGAACCAATTGAAGAGGTTCAAACGACAGTTGAGGAAGTTTATAAGCCACAGCCAAGGGAATCCCAAGTCCAATATGCATCAGCACCATTCGATTTAAGTGAGCTTGTTAATGAAATTAAGATGCTTAGAAAAGCAGTTGAAAAGGCAGTAACAGATAATCAAATACAAATGGATAACTCAAAGGATGAAACACCTAAAGCAGGAAGTGCATCTGAACCACTTGTATTAAATACCGCAGAATTTTATGGCAATCCAAAGCAATTAAAGAAATTAGTTAAGGAAGATGAAGCTGAGCATCGCGAAAAGTTTATTGAAGAAAGAAAAGCTCAATCATCAATTGGAACCAATAAGGATGATGATGATGACGATCTTCCACCAAAGGAAGCGATCATTTTAAAGAAGGTTGGATTATTCCTATTTAAATTCATTTTAATTGCCTTAGCTATCGTTGTAATTCTTCTAGTACTATACTCAACAATATCTTATTTCTGGGCAGCTCCTTTCCTTGATGGATTTGATGACACAATCAACGGTCTATTCCAAATCAGTGGAAAAGGTATGGTTCAACACATTCACGATTTATTAATTATGCTAGGCTTGTAAAAAAAAGTTTTAAAATAAATGAGGGGGTCAACCATGGATAAACAGAAATATACCCCAATGATGCAACAATACCTTGAAATTAAAGAAGACTACGCAGATGCGATAGTCTTTTTTAGATTAGGGGATTTCTATGAAATGTTTTTTGATGATGCTATTCTTGCATCTAAGGTTCTAGAAATTGCCTTAACCTCTAGAGATGCAGGTGCTAAGGTTCCGATGTGCGGAGTTCCCTATCATGCAGTTAAGCCTTATGTTCAAAAATTAATTGAAAAGGGATTTAAGATTGCTATCGTTGAGCAGGTGACTGAAGCTGGTAAAGGATTAGTAAAAAGAGAAGTGATTCGATTAATTACTCCAGGAACTGTTTTAGATGATGGAATATTAGATGCGAAATCAAATAACTTTATTGGTAGTATCCTTTTAACAGAAAAGGGATATGCTTTAACCTATGTTGATATTTCAACAGGAGAGTCATTTATTACCGATTCACTAGAGAAAAAAAGTGTACTTGATTTAATCTTAAGCTTAGATATTCGTGAAGTCGTACTACCTCCACATTTTGATGAAACATTCATTAAACTTTTGAATGATAACGAAAGACTCGTATCCATATCTGATCAGTTTCAAATTATCGAACAAAAGTACTTAAACCATTTAGAGCGGGAACAAAAAAGAGCAGCTTCACACCTCTTAAACTATTTAGTCAATACCCAGAAACAAATGATTCATCATTTAATGCCCTTTAAGGTCATTCAAAGATTAGGACATATGCATTTGGATTATAGAGTGAAAAAGCATTTGGAAATTGATGAATCACTTGTAAATAATCATCAAACAACACTACTTTATCATTTAAATGAATGTCAGACAGCTATGGGTTCTAGAATGCTAAAATCAATAGCTAATCATCCCTTAAATGACATGAAGGAATTAAATAAAAGATATGATCTAATCGACGCACTAACTCCTTATCAACCAAGAGAACGTGTTTTAGATCATTTGAAATATATTTATGACATTAACCGCATTGTCGGAAGAATTTCATTTAATACAGTAAATGCCAGAGACTTATATCAGCTTAAAGAAACACTAAAACAAATTCCTGATTTAAAGGAAGCCTTATTACAATATAAAAATCCGATGCTTGATGAAATGATTTCTAGCATGAATGACCACCAGGAACTATATCTTTTCTTAGAAAAAGCGATTATGCCTGAGCCACCAATTACCTTAAAGGATGGCGGAATTATCAAAAAAGGATTTAATGAGAAATTAGATGAATTAAGAGATATCGATCTACATGGTCAAGAATGGCTAAATGATTTTGAGATTCAAGAACGTGAAAGAACTGGTATTAAAAATCTAAGAGTTGGTTATAATAGAGTCTTTGGATATTATATTGAAGTCTCTAAAGGAAATTCTCTTTTAGTTAAAGAAGAGTTTGGGTATGATAGAAAACAAACACTCGCGAATAGTGAAAGATTTATCACACCTATCCTAAAGGAAAAGGAAGATGATCTTCTCCATGCCAAGGATAAGAGTATGACCTTGGAATATGAACTATTTAAAGAGATTAGAGATTTCGCTGAAGGATTTACATTCTCACTTCAAGAGCTTTCTACTAAGGTTGCTGAAATAGATGTTTACTTAAGTCTAGCTGTAGTTGCAGAAAAATATAATTATAAAAGACCAACACTTCATCATGCAAGAAATGTTGAAGTCATTTCTGGCAGACATCCGGTTGTTGAAAGATTTACTAAGTTTGTAGCTAATGATGTCAAGATGGAAGAAGGAGAAATCTTTTTAATCACTGGTCCTAACATGAGTGGTAAATCGACATATATGCGCATGTTCGCAGTCATTGTTTATATGGCACAAATGGGATCATTTGTACCAGCAGATAGCGCACATTTACCGCTTTATGATGCTATCTATACGAGAATTGGATCCTCTGATGACCTATCAGGTGGTAAATCCACTTTCATGGTTGAAATGGTTGAATCCAATGAAGCATTAACGAAGGCTACAGATAAGAGTTTAATTCTATTTGATGAAATCGGTAGAGGAACTGCGACCTATGACGGGATGGCACTTGCTCAAGGAATGATTGAATATATTCATGAAAAAATTAAGGCTCAAACACTATTTTCAACACATTATCATGAATTAACAGTATTAGAAAATAGTCTATCAAGACTTACGAATTTATGTGTAAAGGCTAAGGAAGAAAATGATACCATGGTTTTTCTTCATCATGTTGAAAAGGGAACGACGGATAAGTCTTATGGGATACAGGTCGCTAACCTAGCTCATCTTCCTAAGGCATTGATTAAACGAAGCAAGGAGATCCTAGATAAGCTTGAACAAAAGGAAAATAAGGTTGTTCTTGATTTATTTAATTATGAAAAATTCGAAGAAGAATCAGTTACTATTATAGAATCAGAAAAATTAGGTGTACTAGATGAAATCGAAAAGATTAATACTGATCAACTCACACCAATTGATGCGCTACTTTTACTCAAGCACTACCAACAAATCATTAAACCCAAGAAATAGAGGATTAACATGTCTATTATCAAATTAATGGATCCAAAGCTAGCCAATATGATAGCTGCTGGTGAGGTCGTTGACCGACCAGCATCTGTATTAAAGGAGCTTATCGAAAATTCAATCGATGCAGGTTCAACCGAGATTAGTGTAGAAGTGACTGATATGGGTATGAAGCAAATGATCGTTACAGACAATGGCTCTGGAATGGATTTTTTGGATGCACACTTAGCGTTTGACAGACATGCAACCTCAAAAATAAAGGATGAAAGTGATTTATCTCATATCAACACCCTTGGCTTTCGCGGTGAAGCACTCGCTGCGATCGCATCCGTTTCTAAGGTCACCTTAAAAACAAGACAGGAAAACAGTGAAGGTATTTATGTAACCTATCACGGCGGTCATTTCATAGGTGATGGAAGTGCAACTCTGAATAGAGGAACTGTAGTTGAGGTGAGTGATTTATTTTATAACACACCAGCAAGATTTAAATATATCAAATCAGAGGTCTCTGAAAGGTTTGCTATTATAGATATATTTGATAGACTTGCACTTGCAAATCCAAATATAAGAATGAGCTTAACCATTGATGGAAAAATCACTAAAAAAACATTTGGAAATAATGATTTTTATAGCTTAATTGATGCGATTTACGGATCCAAAATGACCTTAGGATTAACTGAATTTAGTGAAACCGTTCAAAAAATAAAAATCACTGGATACTTACTTTCTCCATCTATTTCAAGATCTAGAAAAAAAGATATTTCTATCTTTGTCAATGGTAGATATATAAGAAATTATCAGCTGATCCAAGCAGTTATTGACGGATATCATTCATTCATGATGGTTGGAAAATATCCGATTGCTTTAATCCATTTGGAAATGGACTCAAGCTTATTAGATGTCAATGTGCATCCTCAAAAATATGAAGTGAAATTCGTTAATGAATCGATATTAAGCTATCATATCGAAAACTTTGTTAAAAATGCGCTACAAAAAAAGACGCATCCAATTCCAGAAAATATCAAGGTCATTCATAAGGATGAAATTGAAACCTATACGCCTCAAACCATGCTATTTGAAGATTCACATCATGAAGACTTTAATACGTCTTTCATAGAAAGAAGCTTAGACGTTTCTAATAAAATACCAGATATGGATTATATTGGAGTATTTTCAGGAACGTATTTATTATTCCAAAATGAAGAAGGATTATACTTAATGGATCAGCACGCAGCTGCTGAGCGTATTCGTTATGAACACTATTTTGTATCACTTGCTAAACCAAATCCAGCAGTTAAAAATTTACTGATTACTAAGGAATTATCCCTAACCAAGGAAGATAAAGAAGTGATTCAAAATCATTTAAATGAATTCAATTCCTTCGGATTTTCATTTAATAAAGATCTAGAGTTAATCGCTTTACCCGTTTGGTTATTAGATTCTGAGATAGAAATCGCAATCGAGCAAATGATTAGTATGCTAACTGATAAAAATAAGATTGATTTAGCTATTCTAAGAGATACTCTAGCTAAGGATATAAGCTGTAAGGGTGCGATTAAAGCGAATAAAGCATTATCTTTAATCGAAGTTCAAGCACTACTCAAAAAGCTGAAAACTTGTGATAATCCTTATACATGTCCTCATGGAAGACCAACCATTATTAAGCTAACACATCATGATGTTGAACGCATGTTTAAAAGGGTTTTATAATGAAAAAGGTTATCGTGATTGTAGGTCCTACAGGATCAGGTAAAACAAGATTATCAGTGAAGTTAGCCAAACTTTTTAACGCTGAAATTATTAATGGAGATTCCGTTCAAATTTATAGAAGACTTAATATTGGATCTGCTAAAATCAAGGAAAGTGAAAAGGAAGGTATACCACATCACCTATTTGATATAAGAGATCCTAATGATTCCTATTCCGTGTTTAATTTTCAAAATGATGTTAGATCATTAATTGATCAAATTGATATTCCAATGATAGTTGGTGGAACCGGCTTATATATTAAGGCTGCTTTGTATCAATATGAATTTATTGAAAAGGGTAGAGATGAAGCATTTGATTTAAGCTATCAAGAGTATTCTAATGAAGAGCTTTATCAAATGCTCTTAGATTTAGATCCTATGATTCAAATTGATTTAAATAATCGTAGGAGAGTACTTCGTGCACTCGAACAAGCCTTATCAGGAGAACATAGATCTAAGAAAAACAAAAAGGATGAACTGCTTTATAATCCTTTAATTATTTATCTAGATTTAGACCGGAAAGTATTAGAGGATAGATTAAAACTAAGATTAGATAAACAAATCATGGAAGGCTTTATTGAAGAGGTTGAATCTCTTGATAAAGATAACATTCGTATAAACGCAATCGGTTATAGAGAACTAAATCAATATTTAGATGGTAAAATAACATTAGATGAAGCGAAGGCTGAAATTATTAGTGTGTCTAAAAAGCTTGCTAAAAAACAAAAAACATTTTTTAAGAATCAGATGAACCCAGTCATATTAGACGCTTTATCAGAAACACTAGATAAAGACGCATTTGACTTAATTCAATCCTTTTTGAAGGAGGAAGAAGCATGAAAATATATTTAATTGGAATGCCAGGATCAGGTAAGACAACCATCGCTAGAAATCTAGCGAAGGCTTTAGGCTATACCTATATCGATCTAGATGGTGTAATTGAACGTGATGCTCATTTATTTATCGAAGAGATCTTTGAAAAATACGGAGAAGCTAAATTTAGAGAACTAGAAACCGAAGCACTGACAAAAATCCCTGCTGACGAAGTTGTTGTTGCCTGTGGTGGTGGAGTAGTTATCAAAAAAGAAAATAAAGAACTCATGGATGGCATCAAGTTCTATTTAGATACTGACTTAGACGTCATTAAAGAAAGACTTGAAACCGATTATCATCGTCCTTTACTAAAAACAAAGACGCTAGAACAGCTCTTTGATGAAAGATACTTTAAGTATCAGGATTTTGCAGATGCAGTCGTTTCTAATAATTATGATGTTGAACAAACCGTCAAAGTGATTTTAAACTACATAAAAAATGAGGTTAACCAATGAACATTTTAGTCATTCATGGACCGAATTTAAATATGCTAGGTAAAAGAAATAAAGAACTATATGGAAAGATGACTTTAGATGAACTCTATGATCAATTATCTGATAAGTTTCCTGATATTGAATTTACATTTTATCAATCCAATTATGAAGGTGAAATCATTGAGGTAATCCATCACTCGATGGATGAACCCTATGATGCACTCCTAATCAATCCAGGAGCATTCACCCATACATCGATTGCGATTCGTGATGCACTGGATATCATTACAATCCCTAAGGTTGAAGTTCATTTATCAGATATCGACCAAAGAGAAGATTTTAGAAAAACAGATTATATTACAGATGTTGTCAATAAACGCTTTATGGGTAAAAAGTTAGACAGCTATATAGAAGCAATTTTATATCTCATCAATTTAGGCGAATAATTCGATTATTTGCCTTTTTTTATTAGAAAACAAACGATTTTATTGTTTATATGATTTTAATCGTGTATAATTAAAACGGCAAAAAACCAACAAGGGAGTTAATAATAATGATTAGTACAAACGAATTTAAAACAGGTCAAACCATCGTACATGAAGGTAACCTATATTCAGTCATCGAGTTCATGCATGTTAAACCAGGTAAAGGTGCAGCGTTCGTTAGAACCAAGCTAAGAAACCTAAGAACTGGATCAGTAACTGATTACACATTCAATGCAGGAACAAAAATTGAACGTGCACAAATCGATAAGATTATGATGCAATATCTTTACACAGAAAATAACACTTATATTTTTATGAACAATGAAAATTATGAGCAAATTGAAATTCCATTTGCTCAAGTTGAAAGAGAATTAAACTATATCTTTGAAGGAATGTCAGTTGAAGTTATGTTTTATAACAACACTGAAATTCTTGGGGTATCACTACCAGATAAGGTTGTTTTAGAAGTTAGAGAAACAGTACCTGGTGTTAAGGGAGATACGAAGACGAATGCGATGAAGGATGCTATTATGCAAACTGGGTTGCTTGTTAAGGTTCCAATGTTTATTGAAGAAGGCGAAAAGATTATTGTCAATACAAATGATGGATCTTACGTTTCAAGAGATAAATAAAAAAACTATATTTTATATAGAATAAAGAAATTAATTAATATTTAAAATGCATCTTTACAAAGGTGCGTTTTTTATTTATAATGAGAGTGTACTATCTAGATAGCACAGTAAGGGGTGAGGTTGTGCTTCATATCAATCCGAATATTTCTATCTTTATTCAGCTTGCTGATTATTTAAGAATAGGAATATACAGTGGTACTAGAAAACCGGGAAGTAAAATTGAATCGATTAGAGATATGGCAATTGAACTTGAGGTCAATCCAAACACCATCAAAAGAGTATATCAGGAGCTACTTGACGAAGGGTTAATTGAAACACATGGAACACTTGGCAACTTTGTTACCGATGATTTTAACTTAATTCAAACTAGAAAAAGAATCTTTTTAAACGAAAAAACGAAGGATTATATCAATACACTTACATCATGCAATGAAAATATAGAATTTTTCAACGAATATATAGAAAACCATAAGAAGGAAATTTACAATTAGGATCAATTCACGATACTAGGGGGCACACATGGCAGTAATGATTAAGGGGAAAATAAAAAAATCATATGATCATGGCAAAGTCATTGTTTTTGATGATACTTATGTTGAAATACAAAAGGGGGAAATCTATCTTATTGCAGGTAGAAATGCAGTTGGTAAATCAACTCTTTTACGTATATTAGCTGGTGTTGAGCAAAATGAACATAACGAATATTTAAGACACTTTGTGAATAGAAATAAAATTAGCTACATGCCATCTAAGCTAGTTTACTATCCATATATGAAATTAAGCGACTTAATCCTTTTTTATCAGACAATCAACAAAAACTTTAATGCAACTTATGCATATGATCAATTATCCTTACTCAGTTTGAAAAAGGATGCTGTGATTAGAAAGATGTCAGAAGGTAAGAAGAAAATATTAGCTTTTCTAATTTGTTTATCCTTTGAAGCAGATCTATACATCATTGATGAACCGTTTCCTAATGTTGACCTTCTCTTTGATGAAAACTTCAGAAAAATGATTATTGAAAGATATACAGAAGACAAAACATTTATCATTGCTACTCATCAAATCAATGAGTTTGAAGCAGTTGCCAGCAAGTGCTTACTCATCAAGAAGAATAAAGAAATAGATGTATATGATGTTGAAGAAGTCAGAAGAAATGAAAAGAAATCCTTAGAAATATTTATTAAAAACAAAATGAGAGAAGAATAGATAAGGGGGGATATCATGAATCAAAAGTCAAAGAAATTTACTATACTTTTAATCAGTATATGTTTTCTGATATTCCTTTCTTCATGCTCAAATGGAAATGAACAAGATCGCATAAGTGATTATAGCTTGTATGATACAAGATATATCAATATTGGTGATATTATTGACATCAATTTTGATTATCTATCTGATACCTATGATTTTGATCATCTTTTTTATGAAAACTATGTGAGTAGTTATAGTAACTTTCAACAAAAAATATCAATCAATCGATTAAATCAACCTGTAGCTATAGAAGAAGGAATTGTAAGAATTAATGTCAGGCTTGTTAAGAACAACAAAAATGTTGCAACTGTTTATTACGGGAATTTCATCATTAGTAAAAATGATCAGCTCAATTCAAAATTCATTGGTTTGAATAATGAAAACATTCTTTATTATTTGACCGAGTTTCCAAATGGAAGCTATTATCTAGCAGAAGATATAGATGCATATAATATCAATAAAAATGGTTATAAGCTACCCTTAGAACATTTCAGTGGAGTACTAATCAACCCAGAGCAGTATAAGATTTCAAATTTTCGATCCATAGATAACTTCTTTACTGGATTTTTCAAGCGTGTTGATAAGGCTAGAATAGATGGATTGATATTTGATGATGTTGATATTTTTCTAGGTCCAAATCAAAGTAATCAACTGACCATTGTTGGTGTCCTTGCCGCTGAGGCTAAGGATTCTCTTATTACCAATATCAAAGTGGAAGGGAAAATTCAGTCTACACAGCTTGTTAAATATATCGGTGGAATCGTAGGTTATTCAGACAACTCATTTTATAGAGGAGTCTCATTTGAAGGTGAAATTGACGGAAACGCATTACTGATTGGTGGAATCGTTGGAAATGTAGATTTATCTATATCCAATCAAAGACGAGAAGCACTATTTTATACAATTGATAGAGGATATGTAATCGCAAACCTATCCAATCAAACAGGATTAGAATATATCGCATCTGCGATGGCTACTTATAGTGGTAATTCAATACTCATCAATAATTTTTACTTTGATGGAATGTATAACGATTCAAGTGAGATTTATACGAGTTTTTTTGTAACAGGTGATATTTGGAAATATAACTATAGTAATACAATAGATGCAGTTTATTCAACAATGGTTGGTAATTATCCAGATCGTTTTCATATAACTCCAGAACGGTTAAAGAGTGGTGAACCAATCGTAAATTTCAATGGATTTATCTATGAAGAAGGAAAATATCCACGTATTGAGAGATGGGTTAAACCATAGGGGGAAATATGCGAAACTTATTTATTCTTGAATTAAAAAGATTTCGAGTGATTTTATTGATTTTTATGGTCACTCTTTTATCGTTTTCTCTTATCAATTCTAATATATATAATCAAATCACTTATCAAAATGAACAGTTATTTATTGAAATCACTTTTGTTTTCATGCTTATACTTTCTATCGTGATATTCATTAGAGATTATTATGTAGATAATCAATACCTATATGCGAAGCGTACGTTATCCAATCAAAAAATATATTTTATAAAGATCTTCATCATCCTTTTTAATGGACTATTTGTACTTTTAGTTGGATCATTTATGCTCAACATCAAAGCCTTAATCTTTAGAATAAGCAATCCAATACTCTACCGTATTTTAGATATACCAAAATATCCTTTTGTTGTTATTGGTAAGCTATGGTTTGAGTGGATTATACCAATGAACTTTGTTCTTAATATATTTATATATGCATTTGTTATCATGATGATTTTTTTGAAATTCAAATATTATTCTAGCTTTTATAAAGAAAAGAGTATCCTATCAACACTAGTTGAAAGTAGTATCTCTATTGTTCTTGTTCATATCATCATCAGAAGTGTATTATACTTACTAGAACTATTACTACCTTTCCTTAACTTAAATTCCTATAATTATAAACCAATTCTTGAAAATTATCATCCAATCATCATGATTAATCCATTCTTTATTCCAACAATCTTTATATATGGATTTTTAATTTATTCAAATATAAAGAAAATGAGTGAGCATCATGTCCGACAGGATTATTATGATGCTACAAGAAATATCTATTTTAATCTAGAAGAAAGACTGAAAAATAAGGGGAGCAGATGAAAACACTTATTGAAGGACAAATATTTAAAACCTATTGGGACACTGAAACTACTGTTTTTTATGATGCTCCAATTCAAATTGAATCTGGTGAAATCTATATTGTTGCTGGAAGAAATAGCGTTGGTAAATCCACATTATTAAGACTATTATCTTTGAGTGAACCAAATGATCAGGAAACCTTGAAGTTCAATATAGAAGAGAAAGATATTAGCTATATGCCATCCAATCTGAATTATTACCAGTACATGAGAATTAAAGATATTTTTCATTTTCATCAATCCCTAAATAAGAGATTCAACATGGCTTATGCTATGGAAAGAATTCGTGATTTTGATATTCGAAGAAATGTCAAAATAAAAGATCTTTCAGAGGGTAAAAAGAAAATATTATCGTATATCATGTGTCTATCCATTGAAGCGAAACTCTATATACTTGATGAACCTTTTCCATATGTTGATTTAATCTATGACGAAAACTTTAGAAAAATGATTATTAATTTATATAGTGAAGACAAAACATTTATGATTGCTACCCATCAAATTAACGAATTTGAAAAGGTAGCTAGCAAATGTTTAATTGTAAAAAATAGAAGTCTTATAGAGTCATATGATATTGAATCCATTCGAACAGATGAAGAAATCTCTCTTGAAGAGTTTGTGAAGGAGCGGATGCGCATATGATGAATCTATTAAAGAAGAGCTATTTATTTATATTGCTAATCACTCTTTTTACCATGCTAGGAATTCAAAAAGATAATTCAACAGTCTATGATTACACGAGAAAAAATGATATTGAGTATGTCACAGTAGGAGATTATATTGACTACAATATCGAATATTTTCAAGATCAGTATAAATTCAACAAAGTTACCATGTATGAAGAGTCCTACATACTAAAAGGAAATATTGAATCCTCTATTTCTGCATTAAGTATATATAAAGAGAATACAAATCAATATTTTCATATCAATCATCGAAATGAAATTATAGCGAAAAAACAAGGGGTAGCTAAGCTTCGAGTATCATTTAGTCTTGATGAAAAACATGTCAAGACGATAGAATTAGGACTATTCGTTATTATCAATGACTTGAATATGGATAACACTTGGGTTGGATTAAACGAATCAAATTTCTACACAGAAATAAGAGATAACCCATCCGGAAAATTTTACCTAACATCAGATATTCCATCTCAAGCTGTGTTTAAAATCAATTATTTTTCTGGAACTATATTGAATCCATACCAGTATACAATCACGCTAATGAATACTTCAGGTACTCAAGCAAATCAAGGTTTATTTACTATTTTAGATGGAGCATATATAGATGGTTTAATCATTAAAGATTCTACAATGAAACCAACTTCATTTAATAGAGTTGAAACAGTTAGTATGGGTTTTTTAGCAGCATTTGCTGGGAATTCGATTATAACGAACGTTTCTGTAGAAGGTAATGTTTTAGACAACATTAGAGGTAGTGCACAGATTGTAGGTGGAGTTGTTGGTGTTAGTTATGGATCTATTTATAAGCATGTTTCATTCAGCGGAGAAATAAAAGGTGATTTTAATCAGGTTGGTGGCCTTATTGGATTAGCTAAATTTGATTACAGAATCAATGATACAGAGTCAATCTATAATAATCAACCATATCAAATGATCGATGGAGCATTTGTTATTGGTGATATATCAAGTAATCATCAAGAAATAAGTAGTGTAGTTCACGCATTCATCGGAAACTTCACCAATGAAAGTGCTCTAATTCAAAATGGTTATTTTGATGGATCAATTGAAGATACTGATATATATGATCGGTTTCCATTCTTTTATAATGGATCTTTTAACAATAAGGTGTTATACCTATATTCAACTGTTGGTCCGCTAGATTCAATAGCAGGTAATTACTCATTTAGCGAAAGCGAATATAAGGAAGTCACTTTTGAAGAGCTAACATCAGGAGAAGAACTACCTGGACTTTCAATGTTTATCTTTGAAGATAATACTTATCCTAAGCTATCTTATTGGAGGTTGCCATGATTAGAGTATCCTTTCAGGAGTTAAAACGATTTAGACCAATCATAATATTGGCTTTACTTGTAATGTTGGTTTATACCGTTTTTTCTGGTGATATATATGATGTATCAGTATACATTCAAATGGACTTTATCATTAAACTGATTGTTATTTTTTCGATGCTTACAGCCTTAGTATTTATCATCATAGATGATTACAGTCAAAACCAAACCATGTATCAAAGGTTGTCAGTAAGTAAAAATGATGTTTTCTATGGGAAATGGTTATCCACTATTTTCATTGGTGCTACCTGTTTTATCTTCGGAATTATCTTAATCAATATCAAGGTAGCTTTCTATCTATTGAATGACTCACTAGGCTTTCTTACCTCAGGTATTTCTTCTCAGCCTTTGATTATATTCGACAAAAAATGGTTTGAGCTATTATCCATTCCAAATTTCTTTATCAATATATCGGTAATTAGCTTTATAATCTTGATGATTAATCTAAAAGTGAAGTATACAATTGATTATAAAAATCCTTACGAATTTAAATACTCAATACCTTGGGTTGTTCTAAGAGTATTGCTATTACAGGTAGTTCTAAGACTTTCATTAATCTGGATTGAACCCTATTTTCAAATATTAAACTTTAACTCTAGAGGTCACTATTTAATCATTAGAGAGCAAAATCAATTCTTAATCATCAATTTCCTTTTTATTCCTTCAATATTTTTCTATTTTTGTTTTTTTCTATATTTTAAATATCATATGAACCATCTTCTGGAAAAAATGAATCATGTATAGGGACAGTTCATTCCTTCACTATTTTTTCTTTTTTTATTGCTTTCTAACTTTTATATAAAGTGTAATGAAAAGTTTTTTCGCTTATCTAAAGAAAGAATGTATTTATAGAAACTCTTATAAAGATTCATCTGAAGTTGAAAAAGATAGATTTAAATATATAGAGCTCTTCTATAATAGAAAAAGAATCCATTCAACCTTAAATTATATGACACCAATGAGCTACAGAATTCAAAATCAGGCTTTCATATCAGCCTCTTAAATGATATAATTTGTACGAATATGAACGATTAGAACCATCTGTTTATAAATCACTTAGTCCATTTTAATTTTGGATTGACATTAACAAGCGAAGGTGTATCCGCAACTTATAATATGATTATCTTTGGTGGTTATATTCTCTCCGGTATAGGTGTATACGGAACATGGGGAGAAAGATTTATCCAAGCAATAGTTCCAAGCATATTTTCAGTCGCTGCGAAAGGTTACATCGGTGGTGTTATGATTAATCCAATTAGATTTTGGGAGAAAAGAAATAGTTTTTCATCTGTTAAGCAAGATAATGCTGGTATGAATATATTACTATGGAGATAGAAAAATGAAGAAGGTAAAATTCAGAATCTTAATATATGTACCAGTATTTACATTTTCACTGTTACTTATATCGGTATTTACTTTAATATTGATCTCACCTTACCTCAACAACGATGAATCAATAGCGGTTAAAATTGCATCAGTTTTTTCTCTTACTATAATTCCATTAACATTATTTATGTATAGTTTCTTTACTATGTGGCCAAGTGTGGAGTTTAGTGTAAATGGAATAGAGAAAACATTGTTGGGGAAAAAACAGAGGTTTATTTCTTGGGATGATGTATATGAGATAAAAAGAATCAAAACAGGAATTGCAGAGTGGTTGTTTTTCTCTAAAGTGAGTTTGGAGGGGAAATCAATTGACAAATGCAGAAATAGAAAAGACAACATTTTTATAGTGAGCACCAAAGAAATTGAAGAAGTAATTGAACATTTTGCACCTAATCGATTATTGAAATAACTCATTCCAATATTTACTGAGTGTAAAAAACAACAACTACAAAGACTCATTTCATTCGCTTTTTAACTAAAAATATACAATGATTAGTATGTAGGACTTGATATTATTGCTTATTGTGGAAACAGTCCAGTGTTAAACCAATATGCACTAGCATGGAGAGACTGAATAACATTTTCATTATCAAATAATAGTTAATAGATTACAATATACAAGGGAAATCTATGGAGGTATGATATGTTAATAGATACAAAAATATTCAATAACCAAATTATATTAGAATGTAAGCCATTTTTTAGAGGAATAGATAGTTTGGATGTAACTATCGATCGGATAGAGACGTATTTCTTAAGGAAATCATTTAGTGTAGATGAAAGAGGCAATAATAACCTAGTTGTCTCCAAAGGGAATCGCTTCACTAATATGTTTGCATTTAAAATGAGTAAACTGAAAAGATGTATATCATTTAGTTTTGATCAAAATGATCAAGTAAAGATCATCTCTGTTATAGATACATTTGGACAAATGCTTCGACAATCTGAAATAGATTTTTTTATTTTAGAAGTAAAAGAGACTATTAGATTTATACAGACTAAAGAAGAATACTCATTTTCACAAGAACAAAATAAGAAAGCCACAATTGGTAATTATTTGATTCTTTTTTGTTTTTTAATAGTTTTTGGATTTTTACTGTATATAATCATTTTCTTATCTTAAAAAGTATCCGGATTTAAGATTGAAAATCCAGATTTCTATTCTACTTGGGTTGGAGTTAATCTAATTCATTCGAATAATCTTATACTTTTGAGTAGTGATCTTAGCTTCATATGTGTCAACAATCAAGTGATATATATAGACAGCAAAGCGTTTTTTCAATTCTAATTTAGTTTATAATAACGTGATGCGTTACTAAAGAGTACGAAAATTTATCCTCGAACGCTTGAAATGACTAAAAATGCGTGATATTTCATCACGTTTTTTTCTTTTTTATTTCGTTATTACCTTCTTACTTTCAATAAAAGTGTGTTATAATACCATAGGTGATAAATAAATGGAGCGTCTGCAAAAGATACTCGCTCAGGCAAACATCGCATCTCGTCGTAAATCAGAAGAAATTATTCTTGAAGGACGCGTCAAGGTTAACGGTGTTATTGTAAAAGAGCTAGGCTTTAAAGTGAATCGTAGTGATAAAATCGAAGTAGATGGCAAACCAATTGAACTGGCTGAGCATCTTTATTTTTTGTTAAATAAGCCAACAGGATTCGTTTCAACAACCTCTGATGAGAAGAATAGAAAAACTGTTTTAGACTTACTTACAGAAGAACATAGAGATATTCGCCTATATCCAGTAGGACGTCTAGATTTTGATACAGCAGGAATTTTATTGTTAACCAATGATGGTGACTTCACCAATCGGATGACACATCCTGAGCACGAAATCGAAAAGGAATACCTTGCAAGAGTTGAAGGTATAGTTATTCGTAAGAAAATCGTAGCACTCAGAAAAGGTGTAATTATCGATGGTGATTACCTAGCAGTTCCTAAGGAAGTTCGTTTAATTGA
Organism: Acholeplasmataceae bacterium UBA2284; assembly: GCA_002345705.1. GTDB lineage: Bacteria > Bacillota_I > Bacilli_A > Acholeplasmatales > Acholeplasmataceae > Peloplasma. The sequence continues at coordinate 43,698 of DDWO01000014.1, forward strand.
ACTGAATAAAGATCAACAATCTACACTCATTTCAATCACTTTAACTGAAGGTAGAAATAAGCAAGTTAGAAAAATGATGGATGCAATTGGACACCCAGTTAAAAAACTAACAAGAATTCGTTATGATTTCCTAACCCTCGAAGGGGTCGAGCGCGGAGCGTATCGCCCACTGAAGGTGCATGAAGTCAAAAAACTTTATGCGAATTCGAGTCCAAAAAAGTAGAATACTTATGTTTCAAGCGGTAATTCTATGTTATAATTAAACATGTATGGAGGAAAAACATGCCAGGGTATAAATTAGCCATTGATGGACCAGCAGGATCAGGCAAAAGCACAATCAGTTCCTTAATCGCTAAAAAATTGGGATGGACGCATATTGATACGGGAGCAATGTACCGGGCAGTTACACTTCAAGCAATCGAACTCGGCATCAATTTAAATGATGAAGCGTCGTATCATTTTTTAGAAACCTCTAAAATACATTATGATTTCGATCGCATTTTCATTAACGATCGAGACGTTACTGAAGGCATTAGAAGTGAAGGTGTCACTAACAATGTATCCTTAGTTTCAAGCTTTCCCTATGTAAGAAAAAAATTAGTCGATTTACAAAAGATGGCTGCTGAATATGGCAACATCGTTATGGATGGCAGAGATATCGGCACAGTCGTTTTACCACATGCCGATTTGAAAATATTTTTAACTGCAAACGTTGAAGAACGTGCAAAAAGAAGATTCAAGGAATTAACAAAAAAGGGTAAGGAAACACACCTATCAAAGGTCATCGAGGATATACTCAATCGAGATCAAAAGGATTCAACACGAAAGGAATCACCACTAAGAATCGCGGATGATGCTATCGTATTAGATACAACTTATTTAACTATCGATGAGGTAGTTAATAAAATCATAGAATTAACCGACAAAAAGGAGAACTAACATGGAGTTAAAATTACTTAAGGTAGGCTCTATCGTAGAAGGCGAAGTCATTCAAGTAGAGCAGAATACGATTTATCTAGATATCCAAGACAGAACTGAAGGAAAAATTCATTTGGATAACTATGATAGACCAGCACCAGATACATTTATCGGTTTGGTGAAGATCGGACAAAAGGTCAAAGCGAGAGTTCAAAAGATTACTGACGAACCAGCGCAGATTCTTTTATCACGTCTTCCATTATTAATAGAAGAAAAGTTTGAAAAGGTTCAAAAATTAGTTGAAACAGGCGAATCTGTTAAGGCTAAGGTTAGACAAGTCTTAGATAAGGGCTTAGTTTTAAGCTATATGGACCAAGAAGTATTCCTTCCATACAGTCTTTTAGATTATGATCTTGTTAAAGACAAAGAAACTCTAAAGGGTAAGACCTTAGAAATTCAAATCATTGAAGCGACTGAAAAGGGAAGATCTAAGCGTATTGTCGGCTCTAGAAAGCAAATCTTTGAAAAAGAAAGACAAGAAGCTTACGAACAACGTATTCAAGCTAGACAAGGTGAATTAGAACAAATCAATACCGGAGATGTAGTCAAAGGTATCGTCGATAAAATTGAAGCACATGCTGCAACGATCCGTTTTACGCATGTTGTAGGGTTACTCAGAATTTCTCAAGTGAGCCATTATAGAATTGAAAAGATTGAAGATGTCTTAACACTTGGTCAAGAAGTTGAAGTTAAGGTTATTAAAAAAGAAGGAAACCGTCTAGATTTATCGATGAAGGCTTTACAAAAGACTCCATACGAACAATTCTATGAAGAACATAAAATTGGTTCTGAAGTGACAGGTACAGTTTTCCAAAAATTACCTTTTGGTATTATCGTAGAAGTTGCTAAGGATGTTAGAGGATTACTTCATAAGAATGAATTCTCATGGAATCCAAATGACAATTTTGAAAATAACGTTAAAATTGGTGATCAAGTCACATTAACCATTATTCAATTAGATCCTAAGAAGGAAAGAATTGCACTATCTAAGAAATCAAAAGAAGATAACCCATGGAAAAACGTAACTGTTAAACGTGGTGATATCGTTAAGGTTCCAGTGCTTTCAGTATCTAAGGATGGTATTAAGGTTGAAGTTCAAGGTGTTGAAGGAGAAATTCCATTCAACGAACTATCCAATGAAAAAATTGGTAAGGCTGAAGACTATTTCGCAGCTGGTGATATGGTTCAAGCCATTGTCATTGATGCAAACAAGGACCAATGGAGCTTAAAGCTTTCCATTCGTCGTGTCTTAGAAAAAGCTGAACGCGCAACCTTTGAACAATATTTAGAGGATGAAAAAGAAGATAATTCAGGGACCACCATTGGTGACCTCTTCGAAAAAGAATTAACAAAGACTAAAAAAACGAAAAAGTAAAGTAGGTTTTATTATGCCTTATAAGGTAGCAATTGTAGGACGTCCGAATGTCGGTAAATCAAGTTTATTTAACCGTCTTGTTGGATCAAGGCTATCGATTACAGATGATCAACCTGGCGTGACTAGAGATCGTATTTATGCCACCGCTGAATGGTTGACGAAAAACTTTAGGGTCATAGACACTGGGGGCATCGACATTGGCGATGCTCCTTTTTTAACTCAAATTAAAGCACAAGCACAGGTCGCGATGGATGAAGCAGATACGATCATTTTTGTCGTTGACGGGAAAAATGGTTTAGTGGATAGTGATTATTACATTGCAAAACTCTTATATAAAACAGAAAAACCTGTTATTCTAGCAGTGAATAAGATTGATGATGTCAATCAAATTTCTAATACCTATGAATTTTATGCATTAGGCTTTGGTGATCCGATTGCTGTATCTTCAATCCACGGTATTGGTATAGGTGATTTACTAGATAAGGTCATTAGCTATATGACTGAAGAGGATCAGGTTTATGATGATTCAGTGATTCAGTTTTCAATAGTTGGTCGTCCAAACGTTGGAAAATCAAGCTTAACGAATGCGATATTAGGTGAAGAAAGAGTCATCGTTTCTGAAATATCAGGAACAACTAGAGATGCAATCGATACACAATTTAGAAAAGACAAAAAAGACTATGTCGTTATTGATACCGCAGGTATTAAAAAGCGTGGTAAGGTCTATGAAAATACCGATAAGTATTCAGTTATACGTGCACTATCCGCAATAGAACGTAGTGATATTGCATTACTCGTGATTGATGGTAATGAAGGTGTAATCGAGCAGGATAAGCATGTTGCAGGCTATATTTCTGATTATCACAAGGGTGTAGTTATTGTTGTTAATAAATGGGATTTAATCGAAAAAGATGATAAGACCATGAAAAAGATGGAAGAAAAAATCAGAGATGAGTTTAAATTCCTAGAATATGCACAGGTCGTCTTTATATCAGCTAAAAACAATTCAAGAGTACAAACTATTTTCCCTGCAATCAACTTAGCCTATGAAAATTATCATAAAACAGTTCAAACAAGCATTCTAAATGATTTGATTAGTGATGCAGTAGCAATGAATCCTACTCCAATTCATAATCACGGGAAGGCACAGTTTAATTACTCGACACAGGTCGCGATTAAACCTCCAACCTTCGTCCTATTTGTCAATAACCCAGATTTCGTCCATTTCTCCTATTTGAGATATTTAAATAATCAACTCAGAGAAAAAATTGATTTTACAGGAACACCGATTAAATTACTCTTAAGAAAGAAGGCATAACATGAAGATTAGTATTATCGGCGGTGGCGCATGGGGAACCACACTCGGTCAAACCCTACATGATAATGGCCATAGTGTTTTAATTTATGATTTAAATCCAAATGCTGTAGCTAAGATTAATAATCATTATCATCCTTTTTTTGACACGATTCTACCAAATGAAGTTTGTGCAACAACCAATTTAAATGAAGTCATCCAATTCTCAAACTATTTTTTACTAAGTGTCCCTACAAAGGCAGTAAGAAGTGTATTAAAGGAAATTGATGGATTATTAGAAAAGCCTTCAATCTTTATCAATGTTTCTAAGGGTATTGAACCAGATACCTTAAAGAGAGTCAGTGAAATTGTTGAAGAAGAAATCAAGGAAAACCATCTAAAGGGATTTGTCGTTTTAACAGGTCCTTCACATGCAGAGGAAATGATTCTTAGAAAGCTTACACTCCTTGTCAGTGCTTCGAAGGATGAAGAGCTTGCAAAAGAGGTTCAATATATCTTTTCAAATGAAAAGTACTTAAGAGTTTATACATCAAATGACTTGATTGGTTGTGAGGTCGGTGGTGCAGTTAAAAATGCAATCGCAGTAATCTCAGGTATTTGTACAGGTCTTGGACTTGGTGAAAATGCAAGAGCTGCAGTGATTACTAGAGGTATCGTTGAAATCGTTAGAGTTGTTGAAATGATGGGTGGAAAAAAAGAAACTGCATTCGGTTTAACCGGTATCGGTGACTTAATCGTTACCGCATCATCTGAAAATTCTAGAAACTTTACAGCAGGTAAAAAGATTGGTCAAGGCCAAACAATGGATCAAATATATAAAGAGCAGAAACAAACCATTGAAGGATTTAGAACCATTGAAGCGATGCATCAATTATCCTTATCAAAGCGTGTAGAATTGCCGATGATTAACTCAGCCTATGAAATCATTTTTAATGGTTTACCAATCGCAGAGGGCTTATCCAATTTACTCTCTAGAGACCTAAAAAGCGAAGATTTTTAAAAAATTTGCTTTATTAAGCCAACAAATATATGTGAAAATATCTCAATTGTTTGCTTTATCATCAAATATTTGTTAAAATATAGTTACTTTAAGGAGGATATCAAATGAACAAAACAGAATTAATAGCAGTCATTGCAAATCGCGCACAAGTTACACAAAAGGTAGCGGAAGATGTATTATCAGCATTTACTGACACAGTATCTGAAACATTAGGTAGACGTGGGGAAAAAGTGGTCGTTACAGGATTTGGAACTTTCGAAGTTAGAAACCGTGTAAAGAGAACTGGCAAAAACCCAAGAACTGGTGAATTAATTACAGTGCCTGAACAAAAATCACCAGCATTTAGAGCAGGAAAATTACTCAAAGAAGCAGTCAAATAAATAGTAGAAAGTACTTGTCGAGAGATAAGTATTTTTTTTATGTTTTTTGGATAAAAGGACATATATATACTCAAGAGAAGAAGAAGTTGTAGCACGTGACTAATGACTAAATTCTTTTCAAAAATGAGAAAATATGTTAGTAAATAGAGAGAAAATTCATAAAAATTTACATTTTATTTTTATGCATAAAATATGAGCTAAATAGCCTTAGGTTCCTAAGGCTATACTTCTTCCTCTATTTCTCTCTTTTCAATGACTTTTTCACATCATTTGATGAATTCAATACATAAATTGTTAAAATTTCCTTAATTTATATTAAAATATAGATGAAGGTGGTGAACATATGAGTATATTTCTCAAGGCCGCAGAAAATGATTTAGAATATGTAAAACTCAATTTTTCTCATATTGGAATGCAAGATGAAAAGAAGAAGAGCTTACTCCATTATGCAGTCTTAGGATCTGCGATGGATGTGATCCAATATCTTCTCGATTTAGATATCAATGTGAATATGGTTGACTCCCATGGTGAGACACCTCTTTTTGATTGTGCAAGAAAGGGTAAGCTTGATATCGCTAAGCTTTTAATTTCTAAGTTCGCTACAGTCAATGTTGAAAATAGAGTTGGAGAATTACCTATTCATCTTGCAGCATTTAAGGGCGAAATCGATATGATCAAGCTTTTGATTGAATCTGGTTCTTACTTAAACAAAAAAACTGCTGAGGATAAATTACCCGTACATTACGCAATTGCTGGTGGAAGAGTAGATGTCATTCCATTCCTACTTAAGGAAGGTAATCAATCTTGGTTTATCAAGGATACCTATGGAAATACACTTTTACATCACGCAGCAAAAACCTCAAGTGTTCAAACCATCGACCTTCTTCTTAATCAGAATTTAGATCCTAATGCTTTAAATGATCAATTTGAATCACCAATATTTAACGCAGTCAGGTTCGGTACAATTGATACCTTAAGATTACTGCTTGCAAGTGATGCTTATATTGATATTCATAATAGAAGATATGAAACTCCAATTGATACAGCAATGATTTTTGATAAGAAGGATGTATTAAAATATTTATCAGAATATATGGTCACTCCTAAATATGAAAGATTAGTTCAGAAACAAGCTCTTGCGCTTGCAGTCTTAAATAGAGACCATGTATATTTAAGAAAGCTATTAGAGAGAGAAACCCCAATGAAAAAGGATAGACTTCAAAAAACAGCTCTTGATTACGCAAAGGAATATAATTTAGCTTTATGCGTAGGATTACTTAGAGATGTTGAGGTCAATGGAAACTCTTAAATTTATATTTAACCACTATAGACACACCAAAAAAGTGTGTCTTTTTTGTTATTGATAAATCAATAAACTCATGTTATCCTATAATAAACAAAAAACTATACGGGGGAATTAAAGATGCGATGCATGAAGTGTAATCAGGTCATCAAGGACAATGCTTTAGAATGTCCTTTTTGTGGCCACAGGCATGAAGAGGAATTATCAGGTTTAAATTTAGGTAGTATTTCAAAAATAGCTCAAAAAGAAGAAAATGCTACACCAGATGGCTATCCAAGAGATTATTATCATGATAAGGGTAAAAGAGGATTTCGCGCTATTTTTGATATGTATAAAAGAGCATTTGTCTTTAGTGGAGTATCTGATTGGGCAGAATATTGGACGCAAAGCTTATTTATTATGGTTTTTGCTGTGATTAACCTAGTCACTAGAAATATAATACTTGGTGTTGATCCAAACAATCCTTTACCGATAAACACTTCAATGACTGCTTTAATTCTGTTTATTATTTCTGCGCTTGTTATTCTTATCTCATTTATACCAGTGATCTCAGCATCTGTTAGAAGACTTCACGATGCTGGCTATTCTGGATATTGGTATTTAGCAACATTCATACCATTGATTGGAAGCTTTATCGTCGTGTTTTTATTACTTGGACCTTATAAAAGAACTGAGTATAATCGTGAGTATGAAAAAAAATCAATTGTAAAAGTGAAGCTACAGGCTTCTGAATAAGATATGTAAAAAAATGATGAGGCAATAGAATGAAATGTTTATCATGTGGAAACCAGATCAAGGATCACGAACCAACATGTAGGTTTTGTGGTGCAGCAAACTTAACCTATAACATCAAGGAAAAAAACAAGAGTAGAAAAGGCAAAAGAAAAGCTCCAAAACCAAGATATGGTCTCATTGGATTTTTAAGAATGTATCTGCATACTTTTGATTTTGATGGTGCAGTCAGTCGATCTGAATATTGGAATAATAAAATCATATGCTATGTTATCATGATACCTGCTATTTATTTTTTAGTTATCTATGGATTTAATTACCGTTTAACTGCAGCACCTAGCATAGTCACTTATATGGATATTACATTCATTTGGTTTATACTGTCGATTGTCACCTTTACTTCACATGACATTAGAAGATTGCACGATGCAGGATATTCAGGTGATTATTTACGCTTAAAAGCTGTACCTAATGGCCTTTGGATTGTCTTAAAGATTTTTTGTTCACCTTATCGTTCCAATCGATTTTCAGATGAATTATCATACGATAATCATGAAATGAAGGAAATACATACAATAGCTGATATGATTAAAGAGTTTAGAGAATTCGATAATTATTAAAAAATAGATACAGAAAATCAACTAATGGGAGAATGTTCAATGAAATGTCCGAAATGTAAGGCAGTGATTAAGGATAATGTAAATGGTTGTCCAGAGTGTGGTTATAAGGAAGTGGAAGATTTATCAGGAATCAACATTGGAAAGCTATCCAAGCTTGGAGACAAAAAAATCGATTCCTTACCGGATGGCTATCCACGTCATTATTATCATCATGATGGAAAAAGAGGATTATTTGCAATCCTTGCACTATACAAAAATATATTTAGCTACTCTGGTGTATCGGATTGGATTGAATATTGGACACAATCAGTATTTGTAATGCTTATTGCAATCCTACATTTAGAAATACGTGATCAAATGATTCTTTCTAATTTAAATCCTTCATCAACACTCATCACATTATATTATGTGACGCTGGGGCTTTTTTTACTAACTTTACTTGCATACTATCCAGCGAAAGTAAGAAGACTTCGTGATGCTGGGTTTTCTCCGTTTTTCATTTTATTTCCAGGAGTTAATGATATATTAACTTTACTTAAATATAATAGAAATGGACACAACCGTTTTTATGAGAAACAACCAGATATAAAGGTTAAACTAGAAAAAACTGCATAAACAGATCCAACTGAACAAAGACAAAAAAAATGAGTTCAAACTAATGAACTCTTTTTCGTTATTTGAAATATTTCTTTGCGTATAATTTAGGTTTTCTATTTACATCCATAATTCCCCAATGCTTTTCTGGTTCAGTTGGATCATCTGATCCCTTCCAGGGCTCATCAAATGCTTCAAATAGAAACATTGTGACTTGATTTTCCTCACTCCATAGCTGCATTTGATCTAAATAGAACTTTTGATTTTCCTCAGATGCATCCTTGGCATTCATCTTTTCATTGGCTTCTGTCGTCCAACCATATTCAGTAAATATAACTTGCTTATCAGGATATTTATTTTTATTTTTGTGAAAATCACCAACTGTATATTCAGCAGCTTGCTCTAGTGGAACCTTCATCCATAATGGATAGGAATGAATCGATATAAAATCAACTTCCTTAGCAATCTCTTCACCCTTAGTTTCCCAATAATAGGAACCCTCACAAAAGGTTACTTGAGTTTTTGTTTTACTCTTCAAATATCTAACATGATCTGCCATTGTTGAAGGATTCATTAAATTAGAATGCCAATCTGAGGTACATTCATTACCTACAGAAGCAGCTAAAACAATATCACCATATTGATTACATAAATCTGCTAAAAGGTCTAATTGCTGATAATTTTTGACTTTACTCATTTCAATTTCTTCATCACTATGCAATCCACCCCATGGGCAGTTCGGATTAGATATCTCTCCAAATGGCTCTACACCGAGCATAACCTTCAAGTCGATATTGTGTTCGGATATGACCTTTAAGACTGTCTGAGCGTGATTATAGGGGTCATACATGCGAATATAGTTGAAATGCTTCTCAAGTATTTTTAAATCAGATAATACTTCATCATAGGTTGGATAAACCTTTGTATGTGGACTTTGGTTTTCTCTATACCCTGAATAACAAATTGCTTTACCAAATGGAATCATCATCAAATCTCCTGTTTTTTAAAGTATAAACAATATAACTACGATACTAATTAGATTGGATAGAATGTGAACTGCAATGGGAACCATAATATTTCTATTGTTTTTAATGTAGATATAACCAAAGACAAATCCCATCACGAAATAGCTTATACCATTGACTAACGCTTCGGCTATCGATGCCTCACCAACTAAATGAATTATTCCAAAAACAAATGCAGATAGAAATAAGGCTGTTTTATCGGATTTAATTAACCCAAAGATTGCTTTTCTAAAGATAAGCTCTTCAACAATTGGTCCTAGAATAATAGCTGAAATCATCATTAAGATCATTCCATCAGATCTTAGAGCAGATACGATAACCTCTTGATTAACAGTTTCTCCTGGAGCGAGTCCGAATATGTTACTTAGAAAACTAGATAAATAACCGGATGCGATATTACCAAGCATAATATATAAGTAACCAATGATAATTGCTACAAAAAATTGTCCTTTTTGTTCCTTTGATTCCTTAAAATCGTACTCTATATCCATCTTTAATAAATATAAAATTCCTGGAAGAAGTAAAATATAAATAGCAAAGTTTAATAATGCGAGTGTAAAACTCTTTAATTCTGTAACAGGTCCAGTTAGAAGAATTGTTTTTCCTAAAAGCATTTCTGGAGTCTCTTGTGAGCTTCCCTCATAAATTCTTATTGGTATGCCAGTAGTCCATTGCTTAATTGTAGGAGTTATTGAAAGCATGTTGATTAGAGCAGCTTCTCTAATCTCTATAAGCTCTGTATCTGGATCGGTAATCAGTAATAAACCCTCATAATAATCATTTTGCTTATTGAGCAAGATGTGAAAGCCTTCATATATTGCAACCGATTTCACTTCACCTGCATACTGATCCTTATAAAGCTCAAAGGTCTCATCATCCATAAAGGCTATACCTCCAAGGTCTGAAGCGATATTTTCAAATATCAGTTCAGTTTCATTATAGGTTACCTTTAAAGCAGGTATTTCACTTGCTGCTAAAAAGAGGACAGAGGCTAATACGTACATAATCAATATATATACAATTAACGCATATCCATAATTCTTTTTGTGCTCGGGGTTTTGTCTAACTTTTCTCTGCTTAATTTCTTCTTTAAATAGATCCTCGAATTTTATGATCTCGTTATTATTGTTCATTTCATCACCTTATTTTATTATAGCGTAAAACATTCAAATATAACACTACTGAATAAAATATGTGATAATATATATTAATAATAGATATAAGGAAGTAGGTGTTCATCATGATCGAAATCCTGATAGCAAGCCAAAATGAGCATAAGATCAAGGAACTCAAAGATATATTTAACCATACAGAAATTAGACTCATCTCCCTTAAGGATTTAAGTGATTTTGAGGATGTAATTGAAAATGGTGAAAGCTTTTTAGATAATGCACTCATTAAAGCGAAATATTTCGCAAACAAACATAATAGAATGACGATATCTGATGATTCAGGCTTAGTCGTAGAAGCACTAGACGGACGTCCAGGTATATATTCAGCTAGATATTCAGGTAAAGGGGATTATCAAAATAATTTAAAGGTCCTTTGTGAATTGGAAAATGTTGAAAATAGGAAGGCATACTTCGTTTCTGAGATTGTTTTGTGTTATCCTAATGGTGTATACAAAAGTTTTCGCGGGGAAGTTCATGGATATATTGCAAATGAGATTAAGGGTGAACATGGTTTTGGCTATGATTCCATCTTTTACATGCCTGAATACCAGATGACCTTCGGGGAACTAGAATCAGAAATTAAAAATAGAATTTCACATCGAGCAAATGCGTTAAAGCTTTTGAAGGAGAATATCGATGAAATTATTAATTACAAGTGATGTTCATGGCGATTTTGAGGGCTTAAAGGAAGTCATCAAAAAGCATCCTGATGTTGATTATCATATCAATGCAGGTGATATGTGCATTGACCCAAAAAAGTATGAAAGATTTCATATCATTACCGTTAAAGGAAATAATGACTTTGGAGTGGATCTTCCTTGGTTTAGAATACTGGATTTAGAGGGAGTTAGAATTTTATTAACCCACGGACATATGGAGTTTGTTAAGTTTGGCTTTGATCGCTTAAAGCTAAAAACAAAGCTCAATGAAGCGAGTATTGTAATATTTGGTCATACACATGAAAGATATTTAATGGCAGATGACGAAATCATGTTAATAAATCCCGGCGCACTAGGTGACTATCATAGAAGCTACGCCATCTATGAAAACGGACAGGTCACTTTCTATCAGAGGTAAGTATGGAGCACAGCAAATTGATTCAAGAAAGAGCAGCTAAAGCCTTTCAGGTTAAAGAAGAAGATGTAAAGGTATTAAATAGAATGCTAGGTGGAATGAGTCATTTAACCTATCATATTGAAATTGAAGGCATAGAATACACATTTAGAATTATCGGTAAGGATGGCAATCTATTTGTCGATAGAAAAACAGAATTAAAAAATTTAGAAATAATTAAAGATTTAGGACTCAATAACGAAACCGTTTATTTTGATGTCGAAACTGGAGAAAAGGCTGCGAAGTTCGTACCTGGAGTCGTCTTAACTACTGTGGATTTTCATCCACACTTAAAAGACGTCTCTGATACTTTAAAGAAGCTACATCATTCTAATTTAAAGCCAGCTTCAGATTATGGTTTAATCGAAAGACTAAATCTTTATGAAACCTATACCAATATAAGAAGTGAAAAATATATAGAGTTAAAGAATAACTGGATTAAGCTTTATAACATAGAACATAAAAATATGCCTAAGGTATTTTGTCATAACGATGCCCAAAGGTCAAATATGGTGATAGGAAAAAATCAAATCTATTTATTAGACTGGGAATATGCAGGATGGAATGAATTTTATTATGATATCGCATCCTTTGGTAATGTTCAATTCGAGGATGCCTTAGAGCTACTTGATGTCTATTTAGGTAGAAAAGCAAGTCTTAATGAACAAAACTCAGTTAAGTTTTATAGAATGTTTCAGGCACTACAATGGCACCAGGTTGCACTTAGAAAGGAAATGGTAGGATTATCAGAGGTCCTTCATTTCGATTTTAAAATGCTCGCTGAAAAATATTTAAATTTAGCTAATCGTTTATATACTGAAATTAAAGGATGATGATTTGATTTGCGTCTAGGTGATGTCTTAAAGCTTCCTAAACAACCACATAGTCTATCGATTATTAAAGACTTTCTTGAACAACCGCTTAGTCATACTGACTATCAGGCGGCTTTTAACCATTATTTTGAGATCGCCTATGAGCTAGAGCTTTATGATTTAATCTTTAATGAGGGAAAAAAGGTTTACCAGGAAATTGAGCTTCAGGCAGAAACACCTTATCTAGAAAAGATTTTAAAGCATATGATTCATTCTGCAATTCAAATCAATAGACTAGATGAAGCGAAGACCTATATCGAAATTAGAAAACAAAAGCTAACCATTTTAAAGCAGTACCTAGGAGTACTCGATGAAATCGCCTATAAGAAAGCATTAAATCTTCCTTATTTAGAGGATCTTTTAAGAGTATTAAAGGATGTCATTCCTGACCAGACAAAGATTTATTGTCATCAGGAGCTCTTTATGCTATATAAAAATGATGGACAATACGAAATGGCTTTAAATAGCCTTTATGAGCTATATAACTTTGATTTAATGAGTGATTATTTCGTTGAAGAGCTTAAGCTTTTAATTCAATTAGAACGATATGATGAAGTCATTCAAAAGTCCTTAAAGGATTTAAAAAGGAATCATGACCACGCTGAGGTTGTTTTATGTTTACTAGAGGTCTATCTGAAAAAACAAGACTTCCATAAGGCATCAACATTAGAGGCTGAATATGAGGAATTAATTGATAAGGCTGATGACTTATTTAAGAAGCGTGCCTATGAGCTAATTATCAATTTGTATAGTCAAATGGATAATAAGCCTTCTTTAGACCTATACCAAAAAAGATATAAAGCACTTCAAAAAAGCTTAGATAAAAAGGGTAAAACCGTTGAAGAGGTAAAGCCAAGTCAAGAAGTTATCTATATTGAAAAGGTTGCTGAAAAGAGCGTATCTCACACCAATATTTTAAAGCATTTAGATATTTCACATGACCTACTTCAGTTCTCTCATTTAATTGATGAAAAGCTTTTACTTAGAGATTATTTTAGAGTATTTTTCATGCATGTAGAAAAATATATCAAGGTTCATGATTATGTGATTTACCTTGATAAGGAATCACCTAATTTTTTCCACTACAAAAAGGAAAGACTTTATGATAAAACAATAGTAGAGGGATTATTAGAGGATACAGTCATTAAACAAGTCATGAAAACTGGCGAAGAAATATTTGATGACACAAAGAGTATTCGCTGGACAAAAAATATTATCACTCAAAATGATTATGAAAATGATATCAAATTTATCTATACCTACCCCCTAGGGGATCTAGGAGCAATCTCGATTCATTTTGAAGAAGAGATTCTAGATCCTGGAAAGTATTATGATTTATTAAAGCTATTAAGTGCAATTGTTTATGCACATGTTTTAGATGAAAAAAAGCTATCGAAATTAAAGAAGGAAAACAGGTTTTACGCTAAAGTTCTTGACGCACCAATTCTTGCGTATAGAGAATTAAGTGAAGGAAGGTCTACCTATAATAGTGAAGCACAAAGTCTATTTAATATTGATAGACACCATCATTTAGAGCTATTCTTAAGAGATGTAAGCTATGAGCATGTCCATTTATATAAGGACACAATTCAAAGACTTCTCAACAAAAGCGGAGAGACCAAGGAACTCTTATATCGTTATCAAGAAAAAAGCATCCTAGAAAAGCTATATAGTTTAAAGATAGGGGATGAAGTGATCGTTATGAGTTTATTTAGTGATCAAAGTAAAGCAGTAGAGGAAACTAAAGAATTAATTGAGAAAGCGACTGTAGATCAAGAAACTGGGCTAGGAAATTACTACGCACTGACTCAAGAGTTTGAAATGCTTCTTAAGGATAAAGCAAGCATTTTATTAATTGAGCTAGAACAAAATTTAAAGCATATCTATGGTACAGAAAAGATGAGTGCCTATTTTAAGGAATTTGCACAGCACACGAAAAAGTTCTTTAATGATGGAGTAAGCTTTAGATATGACTTTAATCAATTAATGATTATACTACCCTATAATGACATTAGAAGTGTCACGAAGGTTGTAAAGGATTATTTTAGATATCTAGAGGTTTATGAATCTAGAATTTTAAGATTTGAAAAGTTCAATTGTAATATGGGAATCTTAAGATACCCTGTAGTCACTGTTGAAAAGCATTTAGATAAGTTAGTTAGATATTTAGATATCGCCTTAGAAAAAGCGAAAAGAGATAAGGAAGATCGTTATGTGTTCTTTGTCTATAGAGACTATGAGGATGAGCTTTTTGAGCAGCAGGTTATTGATCACCTAAATATCGCAATTGAAGAGAAAAGTATGGGTGTTGTCTTCAATCAAATCACAGATATTAAGAAAAATAGAGTGTGGCAATACGAAAGTGAACTCGCATTACTTAATCTAGCAATAGATAATAAATATTTACTTCAAATCGCTAAAAAGAGAAATAGATTAGTTGAATTAGAAAGATTTCATATCAAGCGTGTTTGTGAGTATCTAGTTGAACTAGAAAAACAAACTGAACGCTTGATTAAGCTAACGATTCCAATTTCTAAGGAAACCTTTGTCGATCCAACATTTAATCCATTTATTTTGGGTTTGTTTAAACAATATGCTATTCCTTATGAGTTTATCAGACTTAAATTTGATATGGAGCTGCGCGGAAATCAATATGCTCAACAAATTCAAGAGCTGATCGATCATGGTATATCCCTAGATACAACCTCATTAGAAATGGCATTACTTTATCCATTTCACGCACTACACATCGATTTAAAGAAGGAATCCATTAAATGGAATTCCTATATCCATAAAATGAAGGAATTACTTGAAGGCTTCCAAATGGCTTTAGTCGTTAGAAATGTAAAGACTAAGGATCAGAAGGAAGCATTAGAAAGATTAGGTGTGATGTATTTAGAGGGACCTATTTATAAGCAGCTACCAGCACCAACTTTAGTTCAAAAAATTAAGGAGAGCTTATGAGCTTAGAAAGTCTAAAGTCGTTTGTATTCGAATCGAGAAAGGATACACAAAACTCGCACGGCTACCGTGCGCAGTCTTCTTTTTCAATGCTCGAGCACGTCGACTTAATGATTCAAAGATATGAAGCAGAAAAACAAACTGAAAAGGGTGCAATTTTACTTGATGTCTTTGGTGTCCTTCAGGGTCTTTTTGTAGCAATCGATGCCCTATATGATTTAGCCATTGGGTTAACTCAATATAAGTATCACGTGAACGTGAACTCCAATCCAACGCTACATGAATTAAAATATATTAGAAATGATATTGTAGGTCATCCTACACATAGAACCTATCCAAATGGTGGAATGGGATTTTCAATCCTATCGACTGAGCATTTATCCAAGGAAAGATTTTCATACCACACCTATCTATTTGAAAAGAATAAGATGGAGGTTGTAACAAAGGATGTTTATATAAAGCCCTTATTTGATGCCTATATGGAAGAAAAGGATAATATCCTAGAAGACATTTACAGATATCTAACCCATGAGGAAACGAAAACCAATATACCAGAAGAAATATTTTCTTTATATGAAACACTTAATTTAAATTTATTAAATGATATTAAAGAAAAATTCATTAAGGAATATGACTTAGATAAGAAATCACCTCATAGATTCTTATGGCGTGCAGGATTACTTGAGATGCTTATCAATTGGGATGAAGAGGATAGTGAATTAAAGGAAATGGTATTTTATATGAGCAAATTTCAAGCATCGAAGATGTATGAAATTGCTTTAAATCTAGAAAATAGAACGGGTGCAGATTTATACACATCTATTCCTAGAATACTTCAGTCATTTTATAAATTTGTTAGAAAAAATGAGGAAGTAGCACTTCCACTTTTACAGAATTTACATGATTTCCATCATCCATTATTCCAAAGTGATTTAGCAGCATTACTCTCATTAAATCCGAGTAAGGATGCAACAAAACTATTAAGATTCTTAAAAAATATAAAGGAAGAACCAAAAGCCTATTTGATTGGTTCTGCTTTAAAAAGTTATCGCCCAAAAAATAAATAAAAAAATAAAATTGTGATATAATACTCTAGTGAGGTGAATCCATATGGCTTGGAGCAATGAAACTTATCTAATTGGTGAAAAAGTAAAGGTTGAAGGAGAAAAAGGTTTTGGTGTAATTACTAGAATCGACACAGTACGTGGTTTGATCTATGTTCTCTATAAGAGAATGAGAGAAGAAGCGTATCCTTATCCTGAAGCAATCGATCAAGGAAAACTTAAACCAGAGGTTACTAAAAGATAAACACGTTTTGTGTTTGTCTTTTTTTAAACTGATATGAAAAAATTTATTCTTTTTTGGAAGCTTTTTTTCTTGATGGTTTGGGAGATTATCAAGTCGATGCAAAGCTTGAGAGGTTTACTTTCTCTTTTGATTAGCTATATGATTTTTCATGGATGGGCACTTATATTTTTTGTTATAGGAATTATGAGTGGAAATGCTTGGTTAATTGGTGTAGGAAGTGCAGTGATGCTATTTTGGTTTGGTCCTGGAACACCTGTTATTTCTCTGATTTTAATTACAGCATTATTTATTCAAAGGTATATTTTTATGGATAATAAAAACAAAGTCAAGCTCAAGGATAAATGGATCGAGCTAAAAAATAAAAATTACTTTAAAGATGAAAATCAGTCCTAAAATAGGACTTTTTTTCTATAATTTAACAAATTATATAAATGACATCTAAAACATGCTAATATAATAGTAAGCAATTAGTTATATTAATGAAAATAACTTTACTTTTTATTGGATTTGCAAATAGAAAATCTTGACTAATTTTTATTATTAGAGTATCCTGGTATAAACAGGGGGTATTTTTTGTGGCTAAGATTAATTACATTGACTTATTTTCAGGGGCTGGAGGATTATCATTAGGATTACACAATTCTGGTTACTCCGGAATTTTTGCTATAGAAAAGAATAAAGATGCATTTGAAACATTAAAACATAACCTTATTGATAATAAAAATCACTTTCATTGGCCAGATTGGTTAGAGATTTCTGAGCATGACATCGACGAAATTTTGACTACACATAAAAAAAACCTTGAGAATCTGCAGGGAACTATTGACTTAATTGTAGGCGGTCCACCATGCCAAGGATTCTCCATGGCTGGGAAAAGAAATGCTAGTGATCAACGCAATACTCTCGTTAATTCATATTTACAATTTGTGGATATTGTAAAACCTAATTATATTTTTTTGGAAAATGTACACGGATTTAGTGTGAAATTTGATAAAAATGGACATTCTGAATCTTTTGCAAGTATTGTGCAAAAGAAATTGAAAAATCTTGGTTATTATACAATTTCAAAAGAGGTTTCTATAAATGAATATGGAGTTCCACAAAAAAGAAAAAGATATATATTGATTGGATCTAGAAAAGATAATGTAAATAATTTTTTTGATAGATTAGCTGTTAATAGTGTATCGTTTCTTGAAAATTTGGGATTAAATAAAACGGTAACTATTAGCGAAGCTATAAGTGACTTAGCATATAAGAATGGAATCCTAATTAATGACAAGTCACGTTTTAAATTTGGAAAATACGGAAAAATAGAATCAGCATACCAGTCATACATGCGGTCAGGCTGTTCAATACCTGACAGCCATAGATTTGCAAATCAGAGTGATAATATAGTAGACATGCAAAAAGAAATTATTAGTTTAGCGATGTTTGGCAAAAGAATATCTCCAAAAAATGGTTTGATAAAAGACTTGAAAAGAAGAGGAGTAACATTGCTAGATCCACAGGGTTTATCTCCCACTGTAACATCTCATCCTGATGAACTAGTCCATTATTGTGAACCTAGAATATTGACAGTGCGAGAGATGGCAAGATTACAAAGTTTTCCAGATTCATACCTTTTCAAGGGAAAGTTCACCACAGGTGGACAATTAAGAAAAATTGATGTTCCAAGATATACTCAAGTGGCAAATGCTATACCTCCACTGTTTGCTGAGCAAATTGGTCTAACTTTAAAGGAGTACATAAATGGATGAATCGTTAAAATTTAAAATAAGTTCGAATTTGAAAAATCTGATTGGTAAAGATTTGATAAATAATAAGTATATTGCAGTTTTTGAATTGGTAAAAAATTCATACGATGCAAATGCTACAAAAGTAACGATTATTTTCAAAGATCTTGGGTCAAAAGATGCGAAAATCATTATTGCTGATGATGGGTTTGGGATGAATAAACAAGATATCATTCAAAAGTGGTTATTTGTTGCATATTCAGAGAAGCGTCATCATTATACTCAGACAGACTCAAATGACTATAGAAATAGGCTCAAAAGAAACTATGCAGGAGCCAAAGGTGTTGGAAGATTTTCTTGTGATAGGTTAGGCCAATTTTTACGAATGGAAACAACAACACAGAGTGAAAAAAAAATTCATCAAATTAACGTCGATTGGTCTGATTTTGAGGATGATGATCTTAAAGAATTTATTAGTATAAATGTTGACTATAGTGAGATTGACAAACCCACAGAAAGTAACTCAGGAACCACACTATTTATTTCTGGATTGCGAGAATCATGGAATAGAACAGATTTACTTGATTTAAAAAAATCACTAATGAAGTTATGTAGTCCACTAGAAAATGAAGCCGTTTTTGAGATTGAATTGGTAGTACCACAAGAAAAGGAAGAAGACTTAAAAATAAGCAAATTACCAGCAGCTACGAATGTTCGTGGAGAAAATGATTTCTCATATAATATTGTCAACGGGTTAATAGTAAATGACTTAATAAAAAAATTAAACATGAAAACTACTAGTATTTCTGTATCTATTTCTCATGACGGAGAAACTCTTAAAACTGAATTGAGTGATAGAGGTATTGATTTGTTTACTATACTTGAAAAGAATATTTTTAAAGAGTTAAGCAATATTGAAATCAAAATTTTATATTTAAATAGAGCGGCAAAAGCGAATTTTACAAGACAAATGGGGATAGAACCAGTTAATTACGGTTCAATTTTTATATATAAAAATGCATTTAGAATTTATCCTTATGGTGAACCAGGAGTTGATTTTTTCGGAATTAATCGTAGAAAAGCCCAAGGTTACAATAGATATTTTGGTACTCGTGAAATGATTGGGTACATAAGAATTAAAGGAGATTCAAATTACTTCTATGAGACTACTAGTAGAGACGGTGGGTTTGTACGATCAGATGCTACTGTAGAACTTGAAGAACTCTTTCTTGAAAAAGCATTAAAAATATTAGAAAAATATGTTGTAAATGGTATTGATTGGGGTGATCCAAACAAAGAAGATTATATAATTGGAGAAAACGAACAAGGGACAATGCCGATGGATGTCGCTAATGAGATATTAGCTCAGTTTGTTTCAATTTCACATAATGATACCATTTTATCAGCAACGATAAATCCTGATATACTTAAAAAAGTAACACCAGAAAACACGAATAATAAGCTTAATAAATATCTTAAGAATTTGAATAAAATCGCTGAAAGAGAGTCAAGTAAAGAGTTAAATCATATCGTTAAATCTATCGAAAAGCAAATATCAGAGTTAAAATCTCAAAAAGAAATTTCAGATAAAGCTGTTGATGAAACATACTCTAAATTAATCAATGCTGAAGACGAGATTTACAAAAGAAAAGAACAACAAGAAAAGATGGAAAATAAACTCAATAAAGATGTTGCTTTTCTTGAAGAAGGCTATCACTTGATAGCGAAATATACAGAATCAATCTCAGATAATATAAAATCTATGCAAAAACAAACTGAAAACACGAAAATTTTAGGGCTTATAGATGAAATTGCAGATTGGAATAATCGTATAAAGATTCAGAGTGATTTATCTATATATGGTAACTATAAAGATTTACGAGAAAATTCTTATAATGTTGTTGAGTTTTTTGAATCTATGATCGAAAATAACACAATTAATAACAATGGTTTGAAAAAATTATATTTTGTAATAAATAATTATACAAACAAGCCGTTAATGACAAGATTTCCGCGTTCAAGTTTAGCATCAATTTTTGATAATGTTCTATCCAATTCTGTCAAAGCTGAGGCCAAAAGTTTAAGAATCAATCTGGAATTAAAAGAAAAAAACATTATTATTGATTTTGTTGATGATGGTAAAGGATTGTATAAAAAAATAGAAGATCCAAATATTATCTTTGAGAGAGGATACTCATCAACTAATGGTACTGGATTAGGTTTGACACACATTAAAAGAATTGTTGAGGAGGACGATGGATATGCATTGTATTCACCATCAGAAACCGGATTTTGCATTAAGGTAGGTATTAGACATGCTGTTTAATTTCAATATATTATGGTTTGAAGATCAGAAAAATTTTATAGACACAAAATCTCGAATCTTGAAAGAAAAAATCGAAGATACTTTCTCCTTGCAACTTGATATAAGTAGAAAAAAAGGAAATGAAGGTATTAATTATATTGATTTTGAAAACTATGATCTTATTTTGATGGATTATAATCTAAAAGATAATGTAAAAGGTAAAGAAATATATGATATCATTAGAAAAAAGCTCTCATATATAGATATAGTTTTTTATTCATCTAATGCAAAATGCATTGAAAGATACTTTAGTACTGATAAAACTGAAGGAGCTTTTTTCACTGAGCATAAGTCCCCAGATTTTGAAGAAAAAGTTATCGGAATAATTCAAAAAATCATTAGGAGAAGTGAATCAATTCATAATTTGCGTGGAATGGTTTTGGATGGTGTATCTGAGTTGGATTATTCAATCGAATATTTGATAAGTAAATGGGTTGAAAAATACGAAAGCAAGGATGTAATAAACAAAAAAATTATAGAGTATCACAACGATATTTTAAAAGATACTAAAAAATCTAATGATCTATTGAATAGTTCTGAATGCCAATATACATTTTTCACATCTTCTGAAAAAAATATGAGAATATTTGATTCAAGTAGAAAAGCTAGACTATTGCAATGCTTGATTGATGATTTGGAAAGCAAAGGGCTAAAACTTAACACTCCAGACTTTTATAAAAATTTCGAGAAGGAAATTATAATACCAAGAAACATAATTGCACATGTTAAGTCGCTAAATCAGGATGTTATAAATAAATTGGGTTTAGAAAATAAGCAGGATTTGCACAAGCATTTTAGAGAAGTAGTTATAAAACACAAGAAATTATTAGATGATTTACTAGAGAGTTAATTAGCATAAGGGTAATGTCTTCCAATTCAAATTAACTATCGGTAGTCCTATACAAATAAAAATCTAGTGTTCTTATTTTTTGAATGCTCTTTTTCTATAATTTAATAAATTATA
>DDWO01000016.1:0-36439 GCA_002345705.1 Acholeplasmataceae bacterium UBA2284
GGTACATTATTTCTTCTCATTTCCTGCTCGTAATCTAACCAGGTTGCACGATCCTTACTTGGTTTACCTTTTCTAACAAACTCCATAATATCAAAGGCTTTCAGTGGTTGAAGACCACGCTCGGAGAGCTGAACCATAATATCATCACGACAAGCGATAATATCATTAAATGGAATTTTACCATACTCAGTATTACCAGACACTAAAGCCTGTGCATTTTTTATCCATACGTCTGTCCCGTGGGATAGACCAGAAATTTTAACTAAGCCTGCAAATGTTTTAGGCTTTGTATCGATTAGCATTTGTCTTGTAAATGGTGTTCCAAATTCAGGTATTGCATAAGATGCGACTTCACTCATGATTTCATGTGACTTCACGCCAATCACCTCTGTACCTGAAAATAGTTCATATACCTTTGGATCATCTAATGGAATATCTTGAGCACGCTCAAAAGGAAATTCTGTTGGATGCTCAAAAACATAATCCATTAAGAATTTAATCATGGTTGGATCATCATGACCTAGGATATCTAATTTTAATAAATTGGATTCAAAGGAGTGATAATCGAAATGGGTTGTCTTCCATTCTGAATTGACATCATCTGCTGGATATTGAATTGGAGTGACATCATAAATCGTTTTCGATTTAGGAACGACAACAATTCCTCCTGGATGCTGTCCTGTTGAACGCTTAACACCCTCTATTTTTTTAGCAAGTCTTTCAACCTGTGCACTTCTAGCTTGAATATTTTTATCCTCTAGATAGCCCTTCACATAACCATAGGCATTTCTTTCAGCAACCGTTTGAATGGTTCCTGCTCTAAAGGTATGATCTTCACCAATTAATTCTCTTACATAGCTATGTGCGATTGCTTGATAATCACCTGAAAAGTTTAGATCGATATCAGGAACCTTATCTCCATCAAATCCTAAGAAGGTTTCAAATGGAATATCATGACCATCTTTATAAAGTCTAGCACCACAAATTGGACAGTCCTTTGTTGGTAGGTCATAGCCGGATTGAATGCCTTTAAGAAAGGGCTGAAAATCCTTTTGTTCCTTCGTAATTCCAAAGTGGTGTATCTCTTCATCTGTGAGATAAAAAGCCGTGAAATCGCCATTTGGACATCTGTAATGAGGTTTTAATGGGTTGACTTCCGTTATATCAAGCAGTGTAGCGACAAATGAGGAACCAACTGATCCACGTGAACCAACTAGGTATCCATCATCTAAAGATTTCTTAACTAATAAATGCGAAATATAATAGTTTGGTGCGAAATCATTATCGATAATATTTTTTAATTCTCTAGTCACTCTTTCAGTAACTAATTGATGAGGAACATTTCCATAAAGATATTGCATCTTATCAAAAACAAGTCTCTTCACCTCATCAGAAATCGATTCAATACCTAGTAAATCCTTAAATGCTTCATCAGGTAGTGAGTATAAGGACTTTGGAAATGCTTGAATTTTTTCAATCATGCTATTTAATAAATTGGTGTTTTTAATTACAATTTCATAGGCTAAATCCTTACCTAAAAAGGCCATCGATTTTAGCATTTCTTCAGTGGTTAAAAAGTATTGTTCTGGCATTGTGTTATATCTAGAAAGCGTATGGATTCCTCCACCAACAAGTGGTGTACGAATATAAATTTCTCGATACAATACATCCTTTTTCTCTAGGTAATGTACATCACCAGAGGCGATGACTATTTTATTTTGTTCCTTAGCAAATCGAACGATTTTAGCAATAACAGCTTCAATGATTTCGCCACCTGAAGGTCCTAAATCATCCTTTAAATGCTTATAGGCTTGAGGTGGTTGAACCTCGATATAATCATAGAAGGATATCGCTTTTTTTAAGCTCTCATCGCCTTGATTTAATGCAGCTTCAAAAACATTACCATTGGCACAGCCACTTCCTACTAAAATACCTTCTCTATACTTAGTCAATACAGATTTTAAGGTTCTTGGTCCACCATAAAAATTAGTCGTTAGGGATTCACTGACAATTCTAAATAGATTTTTATAGCCAACTTGTGTTTGAGTAAGAATGTTTATATGGTAAGGCATGATATGCTTCCATGCTTCTTTTAGGTCAATCGCTTCATTGATTTCTGTATAAAGCTTTATTCCCTTTTGAAGTAAATCATTTAACATGTTTAACCAAATTTGTGATGTAACAAAGGCATCATCATCTGCTCTATGGTGTTGTTCCTGCTTGACCTTGAAGAGCTTTGCTACAGCTTTTAGGTTAAATCGTTTAAGCTCTGTGTTATAAAAATATCTAGCCATGCTTAACGTATCAATAACAAGTGAATCATCAAACTCTAAGGATTGACGCTTCGCATTTTCTCTAATATGTCCTATATCAAATAAAGCATTATGAGCAACTAAAATACTTCCATCGATAAATTTAAGGAATCCTGGTAGTGCTTCTTCTATGGTAGGAGCGTTTTCTAGCATTTCATCGGTGATATCTGTAAGCTCTGTTGTAAAGTGAGATAAGGATTCACCTGGATTTACAAAGCTTTGATAACGCTCGGTGATAGCTCCAGATTCAATTTTAACTGCACCAATTTCAATAATTTTATCTCTGGTTGCTGATAAGCCTGTTGTTTCAATATCGAATACAACGTATTTAGCATCCTTAAGTAAAATTGTTCGATCGGTATGTGTGGTAATACTAAAATTCGTTTCATCAACGAAATCGAATTCAACACCATAAATTGGTTTAATGTCTTTACCCTTGGTAGCTTTATAGATTTCAGGGTATGCATAAAGACCATTATGATCGGTGAAGGCTATTGCTTCATGACCCCATTTGATTGCTTGTTCTACATATTCAGTGGCATCATTGACTGCATCCATATTCGACATTTTGGTGTGAACATGAAACTCAATTCTTTTTTCCTTTGCTTTATCTAATCTTTCTTCTTTTTTATTCTTTTCGATAAAGTTAATTGCATCAGCAAATACGACAACATCCTTTTGGAAGGTGTCAAATTTCGCCTTTCCTCTGACCTGTACTAAATCGCCATCATGAAGGGATGCGACTAAATCTCTATCCTTATCCGTTTTAACGAATTGCTTGATGTAAATGGCATCGTCATCGTCTCCTAAGACAAAGCTCATTAAGGTTGTATTCGTAAGCTGCTTAACATCGAGCTTAGAAATGACACCTTCTATTAAGAAGTTTGTGTCTCCCTTTTCATTCATATATTGGTCTAAACGGTATTGGTCAACTGGAATTTCTTTGATTGAAATTGCTTGTGGACTACTCTTTTTAGTAAATGTTTTTATATTTTGCTGTTTTATTGATTTTTTCGCATACTCTTGCTTTTGTTCATTTGCTTTATCTTGTTCAGTGATAGAAGATTCAATCATTTGTGATGTAGGTGTTAGGGTATGAATAACCTCAAGCTTAAATTTAGCTTGTAGTCCAAAGCTTTGAAACACCGTTTCTACATCCTTGAAATACTCCTGGATATAGGTAGAATCCTGATCAATAGATAAAATATATGTACCCTTTTCATATCTTGCCTTAAAGTTTTTTAGAACTAGATATCTTGCTTTTTCCTTTGATAATTCAATCACTGCATAATCAAAATAGCTCATCGCATGCTTTTCAAAGCTAGATAAGGATTTATAATTGAACTTCACTAAAATAGAAGCTAATACTCTTGAAACATAAAAATAGCTTTTTAGGTTGGTAATAAATGGTAAAAGAACCTCTGGCTCAACACAGTCAGATAGTGTAATTGAAAATTCCCATGTCTTTTTATTTGCATCGATAAAAACCTGATCAAGGGTAGCACTGTTTAATATTGGTGAAACAAATTTTGATTGTTCTAAAAATAAAGTAAATTTGTCTTTACTCACAGTATATCCCCTTTCTGTATAGTTTTCATTGAACGATAAGCCCAGATGTGATAAAAATAGAGTGCAAAAACGCCTAGGAAATCAAGCTGACTTAATCCAAATAGTGATAATGCGAGCTGTAAAAATATGAGTATAGTAGATAGATAAATCGATAATTTGAATCGATATCTAAAAGGTATTTGAATTCGAGGTACGAAAATCATCATCATTATAGCCATTAATAGGACGTAAAATATATAGTCGTATAATCCAAAGAAATAGAGGAGCATAATATCTATCATCATTAATGAATCATTTTCGTTATAAAGCACTCTAATGGATGATGCAAGCTTTTTGGAATTTTCTAATGAATTATTCGAAAAATCATGCTCTAATAAATTAATCTCTTCATAGCTCATTCTATCAATTTCAACACGATTCATATAAAGCACAAGATCTGCTGATTCAAACCGGATTGCTACGCTAGATTGATCCATTTCAAGGTTGCCAATATATAATGTGAAATGCTCAAATTTAACTTTTTTATCTGCTTCATATGTTAATATTCCATTTTGAATTGTCGTATTTGGGACAGTAAAATCAGTTTGAATCACTTGAACTAACTGATCATATCTTGAAGTGGTCATTCCTGGTTTAATAGCAGACTGAATCAAAAGTGGGATCGTCAGCAATAAAGGAATAAAAAAGAGATATAATAGTGCTCTACCCCAAGAATCTTTCATAAAAAAAACCGCAAGCGGGGGCTTCGATAAACTTGTTGTCATTCTCTTGAACATGCCTTCAACTCCTTGTGTCTTATTATATCATAATAATCTGTCATATGATAAAATGTAAGTGGTGAAAAAAGATGAACTTAATGAATCATGAAAAGCATTACAATACATTAAATAACTACTATTTAGAAAAATATAATAAAAAGGTTTTTAAAATCGCTTTAAATGGTGGTTTTACTTGTCCCAATATTGATGGAACAGTCGCAAGCGGTGGCTGTACTTTTTGTTCCTATATGGGAAGTGGAGATTTTGCTGGTAACAAATTAGAGCCCTTGAGATCTCAATTTGATAAAATTAAAAGCATGATGCATCAAAAATGGGAGGATGGGTATTACATTGCTTATTTTCAAGCAAATACGAATACACATGCTCCACTGCCTAGATTGAAGGCATTATATGAAGAAGCGATTACTTTAGATCCAAATATAGTCATGCTATCGATTGCTACAAGACCTGATGTACTTCCTAATAATGTTATTGAGTATCTTGCTGAGTTAAACACAAGAATGCCTGTTCAAATTGAGTTAGGTCTTCAGACCATTCATCAAACTACCTCTGATTTAATCAATAGAGCACATGATTTAGCATGCTTTGATGATGCTGTGAAAAGATTAAGAGATAAGAATCTAGAAGTCGTCGTTCATATAATCAATGGTCTTCCCTTTGAAACCAAGGAAATGATGATTGAAACAGTAAAGCATATCAATAAGCTGGATATTCAAGGAATTAAAATTCATATGCTTCATTTAATGGAAAAAACGAAGATGGGCTATGATTATAAAAAAAATCCTTGGAAAATGATGACCTTAGAGGACTATGTTGATGTTACTGTTGATCAAATATTGTGGTTAAGAAAAGATATTATTATCCATAGATTAACTGGTGATGCACCGAGTCATATGCTAATTGCACCTAATTGGACAAGAAAAAAATTTGTTGTTACCAATGAAATTGATAAAAAAATGAGAAAGCTTGGATTATTCCAGGGTGATTATTATGAAAAAGAACTTCATTCTTGATTATGCACATCTCTTATTGAAGCAGTATATATCTTTTGATGATATTGTTGTTGATGCAACCATGGGCAATGGATTAGACACACTTTTTCTTTCTGAAATATCTAAAAAGGTTTATGCATTTGATATTCAGGAAAAAGCGATTTTTGAAACCAATAAAAGGCTCACTCTCCATCAAATCACAAATGTAGAGCTTATCCTTGATACTCATGAGCATATCAATCAATATGTTGATGGTTATAAAGCTGTTATATTTAATTTGGGCTATTTACCAAATGGAGATAAATCGATAACTACAAGAACTGATTCAACCATCCATGCTATTTCCTCAATACTTCCAAAAATACCCTTGGATGGATTCATACAGCTTGTTGTCTATACAGGCCATGATGAGGGGAAAAAGGAATCAGAATCATTAAACATATTTTTAAGCGAGTTAGATTCAAACTTATATAAAGTAATAAAGACAGAATTACCCTATCAAGATAACTATCCTCCATATATTTTTATGATCCATAAAGTAAAAGACGAAAGCTAAATGCTCTCGTCTTTTTTATCATTTCCCATAAGGGGAATTATGGGCGTAATTTTTGAAACTGGTCAATTTGTTCTTTTAATTCTTGTCTACGTTCTTGCATTTGGTTTAGAAATTCTTGAACCTTTGCTTGATTAACTTCTTTTCTATGTTGGTTCATTTCTCTAATTTCTGCTCTTAATACTAATGATTGCGCATGAAATTCATCACGTAGTGCTTTAAATTCTTCATGGAATACTGTTACTAATGCTTCTAGATCTGCTTCAAGTGTTACTTTTGCTTCTAGAGCAAGATCAAGTTCAGCTTGAATTGCTGCTTTGTCAGCTTCTTCAGCTTCAGCAAGTTCAACTTCTAGAGCTGCTATAACTTCAGCATTTGCTTCTAGGTCTGCTTCAAGTGCTTGAATTTGAGGAATATATTCATCAAATATAAGTGCTCTTGCAGCTAAGAATTCTTCTCTAAGTGCTGATACTACTTCTTTTTGAGCTTCTTTAGCTTCTCTAAGAATAGCTTGTAGTTCAGGTACTGTCATTGTTAATGCATCTTCTAATAAAACTTCGTCATTGACAACTACAACTGATTTAGCCATGAATAGGAACCCTGGAGTAACTCCATAAGCTTCTGCTTCTACTAAAAAGTCAGGTGTAAATCCTTTGTCTTCAGCACGACCCATTAATGCACGATCTTTAAATTCATTATTGATATGTGCTTTGACTTGTTCTCTAATCTTTTCACCAATTGCAGCATCCTTAGATATTGCAGTGACTGAAACGATTGTTTCTTCTGAATCTACATCAATGTAGCCTAATTCAATTGCTGTATCAATAATCATTTGAATAGCAACATCTAAATCAAGACCAACTAAGTTTAGATCTACTAATAACACTTCAGCATCTTCATTGAGTGGATTAGCATAAATAACCTTCTCTTTTGGTGTGACAATTAATTCTACACTTGGATTGATATCTAATGTAACGTATGTATCATTGGCTGATACAGAACTTGCACACCCAACAATCGCAACGGCTGCGAATAAAATAAATGCAAAACTTAAAACTAATTTAACTTTTTTCATTTTTAAATCCTCCTTTATACACTCAATGTACAAAGAAGGATCCATTTTTATTGGTACTTTATGAAATTATGTTATAAATTCACATTTTCTAGTGATGTTTGAAATCTAGGTCTTCTTTCTGTCATGACTCTATTTTGAGTAATAATGAATGGTGGTTTTCCTTCTGGTTTTATTAATATAGAATAGGATGTATTATTTAGTATTGTTAATACTCTTAATATAAATTCTCCCTTTTCCTCTTCTTCATCAAAAACGATATGATATTTAGCTTTAATGATTTTGACATTATCGTTTTCTTCAATTTGGAATTCATATGTGCCTATGGACTCACCTTCAATAAACTGTAAATTAATCTTTTTACTAGTTTCAGATTGTTCAAGATCAAATTGAACCTTTTGAATGGTTTCATCATTTTTAACAATCTCTACTGTAAATTGGTGAATAGATTGATTAACTTCATAATGAATTATAATGTAATTTGAGCTATCCTTTTCTGCCTTTAACATCAATTGATTGGTGTCTGTTTCTGCTTTACCAGTAATATGGTATTGCTTTTCACCAATTTCAAGCTCACCATCTAGATCAAAATGCTTTGGATTAGCTAAAGCGACTTGACTATAGTCAAATTTATAGCTAGCCTCTTGACCTAATAGGTCTTTAGTTTTAAAGCGCATACGATTCGTGAATGGTCCTGCAGTAATATTTTCCTTTTGGAGATTAAAATTACTTTCACTAGCAAATAACTTTTCGATTGTTTCCATGTATTTGGTTACATCTTTAATTTCGTCACGTATTCTTTGAGTATCTTGTGGATTACCAAAGCTAAGTGTATAACTGTCATTTATTGATAGTTCAGCATCAAACGTCTCAACTAAGGATGCCGTAGATACTGCAGAAAGTGCAATGACTTCATCCATATTTTGAAGTGATGGAGTGATTGGGTCCGTTGGAATAATTGGTGATGCAGGGTTATATAAAACCATAAATAATAGAACGGACGCGAGTGTACCTAGCGTAGCGAATAATATAGGTTTAAGTCTAAATGTTCGTTTTGGTGCTTCAATCATTTCTCTTTGAGGTAGATTTCTGACTCTATCTAAAATAGAACTTGAAAAATCCTTAATTTCTACTTCTCTTGATTTAGTTTGGATAAGTCTGATTAGTTCTTTTTTATTCATAGAATGTCACCTACCTTTTCTTTTAATTTTTTAATTGCTTTATTATAAATCCATAATACTGTTCCAAGTGGTTTATCTACGATTGGAACGATTTCTCTAAATTTGAGATTATTGATGACATGAAGTGTTACGACTTCTCTTTCATCTGGATCGAGGAGATCGAGTATCTTGAAGATATCCTCTTCATCATTATTTTCTTCTGGTGAAGGTATTGTTTCGAATATCTCTTCAGAGTATACCTCACGTTTTCTTTGATTGTAGGTATTAATTGCCAAGTTTCTAGCAATAGTTGAAAGATATGCATAGGGGTTTGCTCCATCCTTGTATTGATCAATTTTTTCTAGAAACTTCACATAGGTATCTTGCATTATATCCTGTGCTAAGTCATTATCTTTAACAACAGAAATGATGGCGTAAAAAACCTGATTTTTTGTCAAGTTGTAAAAAGTATCAAATGATTGATAATTTTTCTGTTTCAGCTCTCTGATAATCAAATGAATTTTGTCCATAAGTTCCCCTTACGCATAATATACAAATTAGGTACCCTTTTTATTGGTATATAATGATTTTACCATCAATTTAGATATATAAAAAAATACCCTACATTATGTAGAGTAGATTTTATTATATTTAGTTAGCAACGATGTTGACAAGCTTATTTGGAATTAGAACGACCTTACGAATCGTCAATCCTTCAAGATGCTTGATCACATTAGGATTCTCAAGTGCTTCCTTTTTAACCTTTTCTTGATCTTCATCAAATGAAGCGACAAATCTTGCACGGAGTTTACCGTTGACTTGTACAACAATCTCAACTTCATCTACCTTTAGGTAGTGTTCATTAAAGACTGGCCAGTCAGAATAAATAAGCTCTTCATTATATGATAGTATTTCTGAATTGATTTCCTCAGTTAAATGAGGGCATATTGGATTTAATAGCTTTAAGAATCCTCTTGCCTGATCCTTAGAGATGGTTTGTTTCTTGTAAACTTCGTTTACGAAAATCATCATTTGTGAAATAGCTGTATTAAATGCTAGCTTTTCATAGTCCTCAGTGACCTTTTTAATGGTTTGATGATAAACCTGTCTAAGCTCAGTGACTTCTTCTTTAACAATCGGGAATTCAAACATACGCCAAACGCGGTCCAAGAATTTCTTTGATCCATTTAAGGATTCTGTTGACCAAGGCTTCTCAGCATCTAGTGGACCCATAAACATTTCATAAAGACGCAATGAATCTGCTCCGTGAGATTCGATAATATCGTCAGGATTGACTCCATTACCCTTAGATTTACTCATTTTTGAGTGATCATCACCTAAAATCATACCAACATTAAAGTATTTCTTGAAAGGTTCATTTACCGATACAAGCCCTAAATCATATAAGAATTTAGTCCAAAATCTTGCATAAAGTAAATGACCTACAGCATGCTCAGATCCTCCAATATATAAATCGATTGGAAGCCATTTATCTAATAACTTTTTAGCTTCAGCTGAATCTAATGGTAATATACCTAAATGATTCTTCAAAATATAGCCAATGAAATACCAGGATGATCCTGCTAATTGTGGCATTGTATTGGTGTCTCTTCTTCCTTCAACACCCTTATAATTGACATGTAGCCAATCATGAGCATTAGCAAGTGGTGATTCTCCTGTTCCACTAGGACGGATATTTTTTAATACGGGTAGATCAAGTGGTAGATCATCATCATCTAATAGATAAATATTTTGATCCTTATCATAGAATACTGGGAATGGTTCACCCCAATAGCGTTGTCTTGAAAAGACCCAATCTCTTAATTTATAGGTATTATGACCATACCCTTGTTTTGTCTTTTCAAGGAAATTGATTATTTTTTCGATTGCTTCTTTATTGTATAAGCCATCAATAATTCCACTGTTAAAATGAATACCATCTCCAGTGAATGCACCCTCTGATTCTCCTTGAATGACTTCAACGATGTCTAATCCGTGTACTTGAGCAAATTCAAAGTCTCTTTCATCATGAGCAGGAACAGCCATTACAGCACCTGTACCATAATGAGGAAGTACATAATCTGCAATCCAAATTGGTATTTTTTTATGATTTAATGGATTAATTGCATATGAACCAGTAAATACACCGGTTTTCGATTTATCTAGTGCACGGTCCATATCATTCTTACTCTTCGTAACTTCAATATATTTTTTAACGGAAGAAAGCTCATCCTCTGTTGTAATATGAAGCACTAATGGATGCTCAGGAGCGAGTACACAATAGGTAGCCCCGTAGATTGTATCAGGACGTGTTGTAAATATTTCAAAGGTTTCATTAGTTTGGTCGACTTGAAAAGTCATCATCGCACCATTGGATTTGCCAATCCAATTTCTTTGCATTTCCTTTAAATGCTCTGGCCAGTCGATTGCATCTAGATCCTCTAGTAATCTATCTGCATATGCAGTAATTCGAAGCACCCATTGTCTCATTGCTTTCTTAACAACAGGATAATTACCTCTTTCTGATACCATGCGACCATCGACAAGCTCAATTTCATCATTTGCTAGAACTGTCCCTAAGCCTTCACACCAATTGACTTCAACATCCTTTAAGACAGCAAGTCCGTGCTCATACATTTTCTTAAATATCCATTGTGTCCATTTGAAATAAGCAGGATCTGCTGTAGCAAATTCTCTATCCCAGTCAATACCCTTGCCGGCTTCAATAATCTGACGCTTGAAATTTTCGATATTTTGATAGGTAAAGCTTCTTGGATCTTTACCAGTTGAAAGTGCATATTGTTCTGCAGGAAGACCAAAAGCGTCCCATCCCATTGGATGAAGAACGTTGTATCCTTGCATTCTTTTAAATCTTGAAATAATGTCTGTTGCAGTATATCCTTCAATGTGTCCTACATGGAGTCCACTAGCTGATGGATATGGAAACATATCTAAAACATAATACTTTTCTTTGAGTCTATCCTCTTGAGTTTTGAACAGTTTTTGTTCATACCAATAGGACTGCCATTTCTTTTCAATGCTCTTGTAGTCATAAAACATAATATGTACCTTCTTTCGTGCTATATCTATTATATATAAAAAAAGGAAAATTTCCAACAAAAAAAGGGAAATTCAACTCCCTTTTTGTTTTTAGTTTAGTGCTTCTACGTACTTAACTAAGTCCCCAACCGTTTTAATATTTTGTGCTTCTTCATCACTCACTTGGACTGAGAATTCATCTTCGATGTTCATAATTAATTCAACAGCGTCAATTGAATCAGCACCAAGGTCTTCAGCTAATCTTGCTTGCATTGTTACTTTTTCTTCTGGAACGTTAAGTTCTTCGATAATCATTTCTTTAATGCGCTCAAATATCATGTTCATATCCTCCTTATTTCAGCAATGTAATTATATGCTTTTTTTTCTCAAATGTCAATTGATTTTCAATTCTTTTTGAACTTCAAAGCATTTTTAATCTTAATCTATCAATGTTAACGTTACCATCCTTAAAAAGAATCATTTTATTAACCAAATATAATTCTTATAATGTGGCTTTTAAATCTAATACTTACTAGGTAGTATCTTTTTTTCTACCAATCTTTTGAAATCCCAGTTCTCGTGAGACTCTCTTTCAATCTTGTAGCTCCAAAAATAGTAACCATATCCTTGAGTATACGCATAAAGCTGTAAATCAGCAAGAATCCTATTATAAAGCAATTCATCAAATGAATCATTTTTTTGAAGCTTTTCATAGTTAATGCCTAAGGACCATTCACCTACAACAACTCTGATAAACTTTGAGAGTTCTTGAATCATTGGTAATCTTTTTTGGATAATGGTTTCTATATGAAGATCAAAATCACCATTGACAAGTCGATGATCGAAGCAATGATATAAATGAATGTCAAATACAATGTTTTCCATACGATTGGATTCAAAGAAATGCTTCCAGGTTGGATCTGTTGGTCTAAACGCATCATGAAACACTATCACTTTATCAGTATGCTTTCTAATTCGATGATATGCATCTAGATAAAATGATTGAATCAGATTCATGTCAATCGATGCATGTGGTTCATTTAGGACTTGAATACCCCAAAATGATGGGTATTTTTTAAATTCTTTAGTGATGAATTCAAGCTTATCAACCGTTACTTCGATATTCTTTTGATCTAAATGCCACGTCATCACATCCTGAATACCACCATTATCAAATCCATTTTGACATCCTGGTGCAGTATGTAAATCGAGTAGTACATTCAGTTCAACTTCAGCTGCCCATTGCATTGCTTGATGAATATATGGAAGCGCAGAAAAATATGGAGATATACCTTCAAGCCACCATGGAATTGGAAGTCTAAGAGAATTGATTCCTAAGCTCTTAATATAGATGAAATCATCCTTTGTAATAAATGTCTCCCAATGCTTTTTTAAATCCTTTTCTGCATTGACATTTTTGATGGAAAACCCAGTTTCATCCTTTGAGTCTATTCCATCAAATAAAGCTGGTTTCATCCATGACTCTAAAACAAACCAACCACCTAAATTTACACCTCTAATTTTTTCCATATATACCTCTAATGAAAAAGGATAGATTAACTACCCTTCTTATGTTTTGATTGACCTCTACCATATAATAGTGTAAATGATTTCATCTTAATTAGCAAGTCCTTATTCATCTCATTAGGTAGCATTCTCCACTTCCAGTTATTACCGGTTGTTGATGGGATGTTCATTCTTCCTTCATCTCCCAGACCTAAATAATCTTGCATCGGTATAATTGCTGTATCTGCGATGCATGCTAGGGTTGCTTTAATAAGGCTATCTACAGGGTTTTGATTACCCAAATGATTGATATAGTTTAAGCAATATTCTAAGTCCTTTTTAGGGAGCTTTGTAAACCATGTTTGTGTGGTTTCGTTATCATGTGTTCCAGTATAAGCAATTGAGTTTTTGGTGTAGAGATGAGGGATATAATCACTTTCTTCTCTTGAGTCAAATGCGAACTGTAAAAGCTTCATTCCTGGGAATCCAGTTGCTTTTAATAGCTTTCTAACATCATCAGTGATGACACCTAAATCCTCAGCAATAATATTCACACATCCTAATTTTTCCTTAATTACTTCAAATAGCTTAATACCAGGACCCTTTTTCCATTCACCCTTAGCAGCTGTTAAATGCCCATATGGGATAGAATAGAAATTTTGGAATCCGATGAAATGATCAATACGAATCCAATCAAATGCATGAACTGCCTGAGAAATTCTTTCAACCCACCAATTAAAATCTTCCTTTTCTAATTGCTTCCAATCATAGAGAGGATTCCCCCATAATTGTCCATCCTTAGAAAAGTTATCTGGTGGAACACCTGCGACATGAATCGGTAATCTATCCTGATCTAGATCAAAGAATTTTGGATTCGCCCAAACATCGCTTGAATCATAGGATACATAGATAGGCATGTCTCCAATAAACTCAATACCTTTAGTATTTGCATACTTCTTCAAATTAAACCATTGTTGATATGCTTCATATTGTAAAAATTGATAAAACTCAACATCTTCACTGAGAAGATTTTTATAGTGTGCCAATGCATTTTCATCTCGAAGTCTTAATTCTTTTTCCCATGTTAACCATGATTCTCCACCATGATGTACCTTGAGTGCCATAAATAACGCGTAATCATTAAGCCAATTTTGATTGTCTTTAATAAATTTTTGAAATTTAGTGTTTTTTGTATCGAAACGATGAAACGCCTTCTTTAATACGATAAATCTTTCATCATAAAGCTCTTTATATTCTACATATCTTGGCGAATGAAAGGTTGCTACGATTTCATGTGAATGAAGTAAGCCTTGTTCAACTAATAAATCAAGATCAATAAAATAAGGGTTATTTGCAAACGCAGAAAACGTTTGATACGGAGAATCTCCATAAGATGTAGGACCTAGGGGTAATATTTGCCAAAATGTTTGTTCAGATTCCTTTAGGAAGTCAACAAAGTCATATGCTGCTTTTCCAAAGGTTCCGATGCCATAATTGCTCGGTAAGCTTGAAATGTGAAGTAATACACCACTTCTTCTCATGATTTCTCCTCAACCTTGAACACTATCGATTCAAAAGGTTTTAACGTTAGTTTATTTTCTTTAATGCTTATTTTTTGATAATTGGAAATTAAAACCTCTACTACTTCGTATGGACTTAAATCGTAGCTTGTCTTCTTTGATGAAAAAGAATTGATGACTAAAAGTGTATGATTTGAATCTTTTCTAAGATAAACATAATGATTTTCATCCTCTAAATCGATTTGCTTGTAGGTTCCATAAATGATTGTGCTACTATATATACTATTTTTTCTTAAATCAATTAGCTTTTGATAATGATACCATAACGAATTTTCATTGCTTAGATTTTTCTCAACATTGATTTTTTTATAATTCGGATTCACATGCATCCATGGATCAACGATTGAAAATCCTGCATTGAATTCATTTGACCACTGCATTGGAGTTCTAGGATTGTCTCTAGACCTTAATGCTGCCTTCTTCAAAGCTTTGACTGGGTCATCTGGTTCCTTTTCAAGATGATAGTTATATGCACTCTTACTGGAGATATCATTGAACTCTGAGACATCTTCAAATGGATAATTAGTCATTCCTATTTCTTCACCCTGATAGATAAAGGGAGTTCCTCGCATCATGTGAAGAGCTGTTGCTAGCATCTTGCCAGATGCAAGTGGGTATTTATAGCTTCCATATTGGCTCATTAATCTAGGTTGATCATGATTGAGCCAATTGAGTGGTAGCCAACCTATATCCTTGAAGGACTCCTGCCAACTATTAAATACTTTTTTTAAAGCTAAAACATTGGTTTTTAATTTCTTAGGGTTTGTTACTTCATGTAGATTATTACACCAGTTGTGGTCAAAATTGAATACCATCGATAATTCATTAGAATCAAATGCCGCATATTTGATACCTTGATCTATAGATGCAGCTCCTCCAACCTCACCAATGGTAAGACATTCATATTTTGAAAAAACTTCTTTGTTTAATAACTTTAAGTAATCATGCACCTTGGGAAGATTAGAAAACTTATTCCAATCGAGAGGATATTTTTCACCCTCATTTGCATTCGCATCAATGAACTCATCTCGATCCAAATGAGATACAGCATCGATTCTAAATCCATCAATTCCAAGGTCTAACCATTTTTTCGCTATTTCAATCATTTCCTGCTGAACCTTTTCGTTCTTCCAATTTAAATCAGGCATTTTGTTAGAAAAGATTTTCATGTAATAGCTGTCGGTTGTCTCATCATAATTCCACGCACTTCCACCAAAGAATGAACCCCAGTTTGTAGGCTCAACCTTGACGCCATCAACAATTCTTCCATCATGCCAAATATAGTAGTCTCTATAAGGGTTATCCTTAGAGGATTTGGATTCAACAAACCACGGATGCTCATCGGATGTATGATTTAAGACAAAGTCTAAAACAATCTTAATTCCAAGTTCCTTAGCACGTGCTATTAATTTTTTGACATCATCCATCGTACCAAACTCTTTTGAGACATCAAAAAAGTTACGAACATCATAACCGTTGTCGTCCATCGGAGAATCATAAAATGGGCAAATCCAGACGAGATTAACTCCTAATAAAGCGAGATAATCCAGCTTTTCATATATGCCATTAAGATCACCGATGCCATCATCATTACTGTCATAAAAACTTTTGGGATAAATCTGATATCCAACAGATTCCATCCACCATTTTTTCGTCATCTTAACGACTCCTTTACACTATTCATTTTAACATACTTATAGTATGGAATAAATAATGTTAGCGGTTTCACATTTTATAAAATTATGGCTGTGTTATAATATTTTTGGTGATCAATATGAATAAACTAGCACTATGGCACAATGCCAAGTCGGAGTTCTCTTACGCTTACGATCAAGAGACACTCCATATAACATTAAGAACTGCAAAAAATGATATCGAAAAGGTCCAAATTATCTTTGGAGATCCATTCTCTTGGGGTGGAGATTCTTTTGGTAAACCTTATTGGAAACATGATGTTTTAGAGATGAAGCGTCGTTATCAAACCGATGACTTCGATTTTTATTTTATCGAAATCAGACCTCCTTATTTGAGAACTAAATATGCATTCATTTTAGAGTCTGAGGATAAGAGATATGTGCTTGGTTCTAAACGAGTCCGTTTGATTACGGATGAATCCAAGCTATATGAAAAATTTGATTTAAGTGAATACTATAACTTTCCTTACTTAAATCATGAGGACTTACATCAAACTCCAGAATGGGTAAAGGATGTCGTTTGGTATCAAATTTTTCCGGACCGTTTTCATAGCTTTAGAAAACAAAGTGATTTGAAATGGGGTAAGCTCCCAGTGAATAATCATGAGCTATATGGTGGTGATCTACTTGGTGTTATTGATAAGCTTCCATACTTGAAAGAACTGGGCATAACTGGGATCTATTTCACACCAATTTTTTTAGCTCCTACAGCACACAAGTATGATACAACTGATTATTTTTTAATCGATCCACAATTTGGAACGAATGAGGATTTTAAACTTCTAGTTCAAAAGGCTCATGAGCTTGGAATTAAAGTGATGCTTGATGGAGTCTTTAATCACTGTGGATTTGATCATCCATATTTCCAGGATGTAGTAAAAAATGGTGAGAACTCTATTTATAAGGATTGTTTCTTTATCGATAAATTCCCTGTTATTAATTTCCCTTTAAATAGCCATGGAAAGCCAACAAACTATTATGGCATCGAACTGAATTTAAAAACTTTTGCATTTACACCACACATGCCAAAATGGAATACTTCCAATCCGATTGCTGAAAAGCATTTACTTGATTGTATAAAATTTTGGATTGAAGAATTTGATATTGATGGCTGGAGACTTGATGTCTCTAATGAGATTTCTCATGACTTTTTAAGACAGATCAAAAAGGTATCAAGACAGACGAAAAAGGATACATTTATATTAGGCGAAAACTGGGATTCCTCTTATCCTTGGCTTCATGGTGATCAGCTAGATTCTGTGATGAACTATGATCTATCATTTCCAATTTGGAAATATTTAGAAAACCAAATGGATTTGAAGACATTTAAGGATGTTGTAACGATGTATCTAGCAACAACTCCAAAAAATGTAATGGAAAATATGTTTAATCTTGTTGGCTCTCATGATACGATTCGAATTAAGCGCAGACTAAAGGATGATCCAAAACGTGTAAAGCTTTCATATCTTTTAATGTTTTTATCAGCTGGTGCACCAAATATTTATTATGGTGATGAAATCGGAATTACCGGTGAGCATGACCCTGATAACAGACGTTGCATGCTTTGGAATGAAAAAGAACAGGACTTGGATTTCTACAATTTCACTAAGAAATTAATCGAGCTTAGAAATCTTCACCCATCATTTAGTGATTATGATTATCATTTTATTGATTCTAATATATTAATGTTTACAAAAGATAAAGATAATGATCAAATTTTAGTAATGATGAACAATGGAAATCAAACTAAAATAGATATAAATCCTACTTATAAGGGTGTTTATAAAAATTTATTTACTAACGAAAAAGTTGAACTTCGTGATACAATCATTCTAGAAGAGTACCAATATCTACTTCTTCAGAAGGAGGACTAAATGATGAAGCCAACTATCCGTGATGTAGCAAAAAAAGCAAATGTTAGCGTATCTACAGTTTCGAGAGTTATTAACCAAAAAGGTTATGTGCATGAAGATACCAAACTTTTGGTCAATAAGATCATCGAAGATTTAGGATTTATTCCAAATCAACTTGCTAGAAGTCTAACCTCTAGAAGTTCTAAAATCATTGGTGTTATCGTCCCTCATATTGGACCTTCATTTTATGGTGAACTTCTTGAAGGTATTGAATCTCAAGCTGCTGCCTACGGATATAAAATTATGTTCTGCCATACTCAAGATGATCCTGATCGTGAGCTTGAGTACTTAAAATTCTTTGAACAATATAATATTGAAGGCTTAATTATCGCATCTAACTTTTCCAATCGCGATAAGCTCGTAGAATTAAACATTCCAGTCGTGACTGTCGACCATATTTTAGATGAAAATATTCCATCAATCACTTCAGATAACGTTAAAGGTGGAACATTAGCTGCGAAGAAATTAATTGAGACTGGGGCTAGAAATATATTAGTTTTTCGAGGACCATCCTTTCTTCTTACAACAATGGAAAGAACGATTGGTTTCTTAAATGAACTGAAACAACACGATTTATTCGCAGATATCTTTGATTTCGATTTAATTAATCCAGATTTTAAATTAATTGAAGAAATCCTAAAGAATAATCCGAATGTAGATGGTATATTTACTTTCTCAGACACACTTGCTTTCGCAACCCTAAATATTTTACAAAAGCTTGGACGCAAGGTTCCTGATGATGTATCTCTAGTTGGATATGATAATACTCCATATTCGAAATGGATGACGCCATCGATTACGACCGTACATCAATCAGTCAACTTTATGGGTAAACAGTCCTTCATTAATCTGACTAGATTAATACGTGGTGTTGAACTAGAAAGTTTACATGATATTATTGATGTCAAATTAATTGAACGAGAAACAACCAAATAGTAAAAGAAAACACCTCATTTGAGGTGTTATTTTTTTACATGTCTTAAGATGATTCCAGATAAAGGTCCAAGCACTGGTTTAATGATGTAGCTGAACTGATTCTTATTTTGTTTAATCGTTTTGAGTGGCTTACCGTTATATAAATCAGAGCCAAAGTATATTTCTTTATCGCTATTCAATATTTCTTCATAGGTTCCATAAAGTGGTACACCAATCTCATAAAACTCATGAACATTAGGCGTCATGTTTAGGATAATCACTAAGGTTTCTGTATCGCTTCTTCTGATGAATGCGAATACGGACTGATCCTGATCATCAACAACTGACCATTCAAATCCCTTTGGATGATGATCATATTGAAAGAGTGCATCATGGTGACGATAAACCTGAGCTAAATCCTTAAAAAATCGATTTGCCTTTTGGTGTGCTGGAAAGTTAAATAAATTCCAATCAAGCTCCTTATTGAATGCCCATTCAGAAAAAGATGCGAATTCCTGACCCATAAAGAGTAGTTTCTTACCTGGATGTGTCATCCATAGTGTTAGGAGCAATCTCCAATTCGCCATTTTTTGGAAATAATCTCCAGGCATTTTATTGACTAATGAGCCCTTCATGTGTACGACTTCATCGTGTGAAAAAGGGAGTACAAATTGCTCGTTAAAGGCATAAACCAGTCCAAATGTGATTTTATCATGATGGAATTTACGGTGAATTGGATCTTCCTTAAAGTATCTAAGGACATCATTCATAAAGCCCATATTCCATTTATAATTAAATCCCATCCCTCCAGTTGATACAGGATGTGTGACATATGGATAATCGGTAGAGTCTTCTGCCATAAATAAAATTCTGTCGTCTTTTCCAAATAAGTGGAAGCTTGCTTGTCTAATAAAGTTGATTGCGTCTTGATTGACGCCTTTTTGTTTATTACCTAAATAATAAATTAAATTAGAGACTGCATCGATTCTATAGCCATCAACATGGAAATAATCCATCCAATAAGTAAGAGCCGATAGCATAAAGCTTCTAGTTATTCCCTTTGAAAAATCTAGATTATCTGT
Source organism: Acholeplasmataceae bacterium UBA2284 (assembly GCA_002345705.1). GTDB lineage: Bacteria > Bacillota_I > Bacilli_A > Acholeplasmatales > Acholeplasmataceae > Peloplasma. Next base: position 20,167 of record DDWO01000016.1, read on the forward strand.
TCCCCATGTTACATTCTCACGTCTATCTTTATCATTAAATTCATATAAAGGAGTTCCATCAAAGAATGATAGACCATGTGCATCCTTGCAAATATGACCTAAAACCCAATCAAAGATTACTCCAATGCCTGCTTGATGCATGCGGTCTATCAGATACATTAAATCCTTTGGAACACCAAAACGAGATGTTGATGCAAAATAGCCTGTTCCTTGGTATCCCCATGAATCATCTAATGGGTATTCATAGATTGGAAGAAATTCCACATGTGTAAATCCTTGGTCTAAAACATAGGAAATGAGTTCATCAACAATCTCATTATATGGTTTAAATGCACCAAATTTTCTTCTCCATGACCCAAGATGTACTTCATAGATTAAAAGCGGTTGCTCGTAGCTCTTCTTTTTTGTATAAATCCATTCGGAGTCATTCCAAATGTATCCATCGATATTGGTAATCTTGGATGCAGTTTGTGGTCTTTCCTCTGCATAGTGAGCAAAGGGGTCGGCCTTAAAAATAACTCTTCCCTTGGTTGTATGTATTTCATATTTATAGGTTGCCCATTCATGATTTCCTAATACTTCAATTCTAAAGAAACCCATGTGATGGATTTTAGTTAATACATGTTTCCATCCCTCATAGTTATTGAAACTAGATATCAATCTAACCTCAACAGCATTTGGAGCGTAAACAGTAAATTCAGTTGCGTAAATATCTCCATTTTCATCTTTTAGAAGATGAGAGCCCATGAACTCATGTAAATTCGATGCTCTACCGAGCAAAAACTCATTAACGTCATGATCTGATATCAGTCGCATGAAATCACTCCTATTTCTTAATATGAATAATATAAATTCCTGGTTTGTCTACAAATAAATCCTGTTCTTCAGTTAGTGCCTTTTGTGAGGGGAAAATCAGCTTTCCATTATGGAGAGGAAACTTCTCAATCTCTGCATGATTTTTGATGTAATGTAGTAAAATTTCTTTCTCACTTTCAAGCTTATAAATAATTGTATTGTTTTCCTTAACAATTGAAACAGAATCATTATATGTTGTTTGTCTGTATAGTTTAAACTTCTTTCTAAGCTTAAGAAGCTTCTTTAGCTTATCTACTGCATCATTTTTAACATTCCAATGAATTTGATTGATTTCATCCGGACTATTATAGGAGTTTTCTACTCCAAACTTAGTTCTATAAAATTCTTGACCTGCATGATAAAAAGGTACGCCTTGTGATATGGCAATCAAATGATTGACAAAATCCTGGCATTCTCTAAATGATTCCTTTTCAAATCCACAGGATAGAAGCATTTTATCATAATAAGTTAAATTATCATGACATTCCACGTAGTTGATGGATTGATTTGGTGAAGAAAATAAATGCGGTGAACCAATGATACCTTCCATTGCCTTAGCCATCAATGATTTATTGCCCATGGTGTATCCAAGAGCTGGTCCATGTAAATCACCCTTCATTGTATTTCTATAGAAATCATTAAAGTGGGCATAGTTAGTAAATAATGCTTGATTATTCATATTACTTCTTTGATTGTGTCTAACCTCTGTATTCATATTCCATCCTTCACCATATAGCATGATATAAGGATTTATATGTTTTAATTCCTTTTCGATGAGTAGCATCGTTTCGATATCGAGTAAACCCATTAAGTCAAATCTGAAACCATCTATTTGATAGTTTTTTGTGAAATGGATTAAGCTATCCACAATTAGCTTTCTAACCATGTAATTTCTAGTTTCAACATCGTTACCACAATAGGAAACTTCAGTCATCTTATGCTTGTTATTATGTCGATAAAAATATCCTGGGACAATTTGATCATAGGGAAACGTATGGTGGTTATACACATGATTATAGACAACATCCATGTTGATTCCTAATCCAATAGCATGTGCATGATTCACAACTTTTCTAAGTCCGTTAATTCTATCATATGGATCATCTGGATTTTTAGAATACCAGCCTTCTACAGCGAAGTATTGACTTGGATTGTATCCCCAGTTATATAATTCTTTTTTATCGATATCATCTACACCTTCAAAATCATAAACAGGAAGCAGCTGTAAATGCGTCATTCCAAGATTCTTAATGTAGCTTAAAACATTCGTTTTTAAATATTTACTTTTCTCAATAACACCCTCAAATAACCCCTTGGATTCTACATCAAGATTGATGGATAAATCTCTAATATGTCCCTCATAGATGACTGCATCCACGTAGTTCTTAAGAGCAATCGGACTCTTTTCAATAGCTACTGCTCTATCAAAATCAATGATATATGAATCCGTTGTAGAACAAGCATTGGTGTAGGGATCCTTGACGTCAACAAATTGATCAACTAAACGCATTTTATAGTGGTATGGTAATCCCTCTAAATTAGAGGATACCGTTTGAGTCCAAATTGGCTCGATATACTCCATTGGATACTCAATATCTTCAACTACTACAAAAACTTCCTTTGCTACCGGTGAAAAGAGTGAGAATTTGGTTGACTCAGGACTATAATCGTAGCCAAGCTTACCATCATATCTAAATCTTAAATCAAACTCCTTGGTAAGTGTAACTAATCCAATTTCAAGTGGATATTCTTCATCATTAATATAAATCTTGTCATTTACATGTAATTCAATTGGCTTTTCACAGACAAAAAACTGATTAAAACCTTCGTTTTTTAACCAGTTTAATTGATTGTTTTCAATCTCTATTTTGTAAATGTATGTATCGGATTCTACTCTAACTAACTGAAAACCATCAATAAATATTTTCATTTAATATGTTCCTTTAATGTGTCTATGATAATAGGTGTACTATTTAACTCTATTTTACCATTTTTTACTTCAATATCCTCTTCGTTAATGAAATTCGTATAGATTCCATCTATAAGTGGGACTTCTACTGATTTTTGAAGTTCTAAATTAAATATTCCAACTAAAAATTGATTTTGATAGGTATATGAAAGTACTGCTACATCGACACTATGGTGCATATTATAGTTTCCAGAAATGAAGATCGGTTGTTTTTTTAATGCTGATAATCTTTGAATATAGGACTCTATTGATAAATCCTTGTTCCAAGGAACTAAATCATTTTCAAATAGACTTGGTACGTGATTGACTTGATGCTCTTGACCAGCATAAATAAATGCAGGACCCTTTAGGAAAAACATTAAGGCAATCATTTGCATGAAATGATCCTGATCTCTAACCTTACTTCTTAGGCGTGGTTGGTCATGATTTTCAAAGCTTCTTAGCTTGATATAATTTTTCGGATAGATTACATCTTGTCTAGCAACCTCTTCAAGCCATCTTGAAAGCTTTTTTCCATCCTTTAAATAATCATTCATATAATCAAATATATCGTAATCATAGCAAATATCAAAGGCTTCATACATCTGTGAGTCACTTGAACAGTCATAGCCCATATCTCTAAGATATTTAATAAATCCAGGGTGAACAGATTCAGTTAACCAGATTAAATTGGGGTTAACCTTTTCGACTTCGCTTCTAGCTTCTTTCCAGAAATCTATCGGAAGTAGTGGTGCGACATCGCATCTAAATCCATCAACGATTGCTCCCCAATATGTCAAGACATAGATTAAATAATCCCAAACAGGACGTTTAGCGAAATCTAGGTCTGTGATATCACTCCAATCACCTATACGATTAGCGAAATCACCATGCGCGTTTTTATAGAACCATTCAGGCTTTTCATTGACAAGCTTTGAATCTCTTGAGGTATGATTGAAAACGATGTCAATCATCACCTTCATATTGAGCTCATGTGCTTTTTTCACTAACTGCTTAAAATCACTCAGTGTACCTAAATCTTCATGAATTTCCATGTAATCAACAATAGAATAGGGAGAACCCTTAGCACCTTTTCTAGCCTTCTTGCCAATCGGATGGATTGGTAAGAAATAGATAACATCGGTTCCTAAGGATCTAATTCTTTCTAAATCATTGATAACACCTTGAAAATCCTGAGATGCAGAGTGTTGTCTTGGAAAGACTTGATAAAATGTGTATGATCTTAAATTGAGGTCAGTTTGCTTCGCCATGATATATCTCCTTAAAAAGTAATTTTTTTAAGCTTCCAAATTTCGTTATTGTATTGTTCAATTGTTCGATCAGAAGTAAAGAATCCTGAATTTGCGATATTTGCAATTGACATTGCTAACCAACGCGTTCTATTCTTATATGCGCTATTTGCGACTTCATGTGCTTTGACATATGCGTCAAAGTCCTTCATCACTAAGAAATAGTCACTATTAAGTAAAGCATTTAGAATATAATCGAAATGCTGAGGATTTGGATGTAATTTTCTAATCAATTGGAATACTTGCTGTAATCTTACATCTTTATCGAATATTTCTCTTGGCTTGTAGCCATTGAATGTATATAGCTTGGTAACTTCTTCAGCTGATAATCCAAATATAATTTCATTTTCAAAGCCTGCTTTTTCAACGATTTCTACATTGGCACCATCCATGGTTCCAATAGTAATCGCACCATTCATCATAAATTTCATGTTTCCTGTTCCACTAGCTTCTTTAGTAGCGGTTGAAATTTGTTCAGATAGGTCTGCAGCTGGCATTATATATTCAGCATAGGTAACATTATAATTTTCAACGAAAACAACCTTTAATAAATCTTTAGTGTCTGGGTCGTTATTCGCAATACTAGCAAATGTATCAATTAACTCTATAATTGCCTTTGCCATATGATAGCTTGGTGCTGCTTTCGCTCCAAAGATAAATGAATGTGGGAAATAGCTTTCTTTAAAGTCAGCATCAGTCTTTAAGCGTTGATAAACATAAATAATATGAAGTATATTCATCAATTGACGCTTGTATTCATGGAGTCTTTTCACTTGAATATCGAAAATGCTGTCAACATTTAGTAAAATGCCTTGTTCCTTGTAAATTCTATCTGCTAAAGCTTGTTTTTTAGAACGCTTCATCAAATCGACTTTAAATTGGACATCGCGGTCAAATCTAAACTGATCAAATTTAGCCAATTCTGTTAAATCATTTCTCCAAGTTTTTCCAATTTTCTCATCTAAAATGGACACAAGCTCTGGATTCGTATGAATTAACCAACGACGGTGTGTAATACCATTTGTTTTATTGTTAAATTTGAGAGGATATAGGTTATAGAAATTCTTCATTTCATGATTCTTTAAAATATTGGTATGAAGCTCTGCAACTCCATTGATGCTAAATGAGCCATATATACAAATATGAGCCATTCTTACATGATTTTGACCAATTAAAGACATCAAATATATTTGTTCCTTATTGAATCTACCATCAGATTCTAAAATGAATTTGAATCTACGATTCATTTCAGCAACAATTTCATAAATTCTAGGAAGAAGATTTCTAAAAATTTGGATATTCCATTTTTCTAATGCTTCAGATAGAATCGTATGATTTGTAAATGCGCATGATCTTTGTGTAATATGCCATGCTTCCTCGTAGCTGATATGCTCTTCATCCATCAATATTCTCATCAATTCAGGAATGATAAGTGTTGGATGTGTGTCATTAATTTGGAATGTGAAATAATTAGGTAGTTCCCTAACATCTCTACCCATTTGCTTATGCTCATTAATTGCTGATTTAACACCAGCTGCTGAAAATACATAGGATTGCATCAATCTCAATGTTTTTCCATCTTCAGTTGAGTCATCAGGGTAAAGTGAGTCAGAAATCATTTTCGTCATGTGAACATACTCATCACTCATCACTTCTTGTCTTTCACTTGGTTCAGTTGACCATAATCTTAGGTTTGTAACAACTCCATTTTGATCACCAACAATTTTAACATCATATGGAACTGCCTTAATCCATTGCGGGTTAACTAGTTTTGTGTTTTGAACATAACCAAAAATAGGGATATCAATAGCTTCACTATCGATTCTCTTTTCCCAAATAAAAGGTTCTTTTAACCATGGGTCTTGATGTTCAACTTGCTTATGATTTTTAATTTCCTGAAGGAAAAATCCATGTTGATATCTTAAGCTGTTTCCAAATAATGGTAGACCTAGAGATGCTGCTGAATCAAGAAAACATGCAGCAAGTCTTCCTAGTCCTCCATTCCCTAAACCAGCATCCGTTTCTGCTTCTTCAACTTCATTCAAGTTGATTCCTAAATCATGAAAGGCTTGCTTGACAACATCATAATGACCAGAGTTTTGAAGATTGTTTGTTACTAATCTTCCCATTAAAAATTCCATCGAAAAATAGATGGTTTTCTTCATGTTATTCTTTTTGATATAGTCCTTTGTATTTTTGCTTGAAAGCTCTAATTCTTTATCTAGCATGGATGCTAAAACTGTGTATCTTTGGTATATTGAAGAATCCTTTAATTCAACATCGAACTGCGATTTCAGTTCATGTAAAAATGCCTTTTTAAAGGCTTCTTTGTCTATAAATTGATTTTGCATGCGTAAGCTCCTTAATAATAATATCTATTATTATTTTATCATGTTTTTGAGTAAAAATTGATATGCTACCGTTTTCATATAATATTATGTGAAAAAAAAGGATGATTTCTCATCCTTTTGTAGCTCCTGCCATAATACCTTCGATAAGGTAACGCTGGAAGAGCATATATAATATTGTAATTGGAATACCAACCATAAGGGCACCAGCAGCAAATGCTGAGTAGTGTCTGTAATTAATATCGTTGATAAACTTGAATAAACCAACAGCTAAAGTCCATTGCTGTGTAATATCATAATCAGGTGCTGCACCTGCAGGCTTAAATCTGAGTAGGTATCCTGGGAGTAGATAATCCATCCAAGGTCCCATAAACATCGAAACTGCAACAAACGTTAAAATTGGAACCGATAAAGGTAGAATGATTCGTACAAATATTTGGAACTTAGAGGCTCCATCAATCATCGCAGATTCATCTAGATCCTTCGGTATCTGAGATAGGAATCCCTTAATTAACCATAGGTTACCTGGAATGGATCCACCAATGTAGAGAATGGATAGATAGGTTGGTTCACCTAATAATCCAAACTTCCAGAATAGGACATACATCGCAATTAACCCCATAAATGATGGGAATGCTTGAAGTACTAAAATAGTAAGTAATCCAGCTTTTTTACCCTTAAATGAGAAGCGTGCAAATACATAAGCTGCACCAGTAATTAATACAGTACCAACGGTCATATTAATTAATGCAATCTTTAATGTATTCCAATACCATCTCTTAAAGTTAGTTTCCTCAAATAGGAATCTAAACGATTCCCAGCTTGGTGTATCTGGCCATATTTGGTTTGGAATATCAGTTCTAAGATTTGAAAATGCCATACCAAAGATATAGATAACTGGAACAATAACGATAACTGCAACCAATGTAATCTGACCATATACTAAGATTTTTTGTAAAATGCTAGATATCTTGAAAACTTCACGGATTGCTTGCTTCGATACATTTCTTCTCTTAGGTTGATTATTATAATAGATAAAACCATATACTGGAATTAACCCGACAAGTCCAGGCTTAATGCCTTCATATCCCTTTTTGCTAGCATAATCAACAACTAATCCTTGATGTAGCATAAATGAGATAATAATAGCATAAACTGTAAACATTGTTTGTAGTAAACTGTTATTCACTGCTGTGACTAATAAGAATGAAATAGGTACCAAAATAAGTATGGAAACAAAGACTAATAAAGCATATAAAGCAGTTCGTTTACCTAATATTTCAAAGCTCACTAAGTGCTTAAGCTCACGATCCGATACTTCTATTAATGCTTCTTTATTCTTGAAATATAAATATCCAAATATAGGAATGAGTGAAATAAGTCTGTATTTAAATCCTTCATATCCTTTTTTAATTGCGTAATCATAAACAGATCCATAATTAACTGCTAATACCAGTAAGAATAAATACGCTAATGCTAAATATAGTAGTGTCATCGTCTTAGTCCTCCTGGAATGCTCTAGTTCTAGATAGGTTCCAAGCTGTTATGGATCCTACGAACAAGAATATAAGTACTGAGAACACAGAGGCCATGTTGTAGATGGAGTAATCAACGGTCAGTTTATACATCCACGATATCAAGATATCTGTATCACCAGCAAACCCTCTACTAGCAACCCCGGCGTTTGGTCCACCACCTGTAACAAAGTAGATGACCCCGAAGTTATTAAAATTACCTGAGAATGTCATAATCAATATCGGTGCAGTCGAATATAAGACTAAGGGCATTGTGATTTGGAAAATCTTTTGGAATCTGTTCGCTCCATCAATATCTGCAGCTTCATAAAGGGTTGCATCTATTGCTGTCATTACACCAGTCATTAACGCCATAAAGTATGGAAATCCGAGCCAAATATTAACTACAACCAATGCTGTTCTAACGAATGTTGGATTGAAGGGGTTCGTAAACCACTGAATATTATCTTGACCTAGATAAAAGAATTTAGCAAGTCCAGTAAGTGAATCAAATGGAACCTTTAGCATGCCTAAATTTGTTAAAACATCATATATTCCAACATCCTGAAGTAATGCATTGATAAAGCCGAATTCATTAAACATAACAGAAAATACCATTTGTGATAGTAAGGCTGGTATAGCCCAAGGAAGAATTAAAATGGTACGCCAAAATTTTCTAAATACAACACTTTCACTATTTAAGATAAGTGCTTGGAAAAATCCACCGAAGAAAACTGTAAATGTGGATAAAATTGCCCAAACTACAGTCCAACCTAAGACACGCCAGAAAGCTTGTCCGAAGGATGATCCTAAGCCTGATGCGAAATTAAACAAGGCAATAAAGTTCTTTAAGCCTACCCAGTCAAATGTATCTACCATCGATGCATTACCAGATATATTTGTAAATGCGATTACGAAACCAAATGAAATTGGCATAATCGAAATAAATGCTAACACAACAATTGCAGGGAATAGAATAATGTATTCAAAGCTTCTTTCATAAACATCCTTAAAGTACTTGACATCACCTAAAACCTTTTGTTTTAAACGCTTAGCCTCTGATACTTTATAGGCATCTGAGATACCCCAAAACATAAAGATTGATAGCAGTAGTGAGCCAATAACACCAATTAAACCTTCTAGCAATAGAAGAGTAGAAACGTGACCACGAATTGGCACTTCTTCTAGTGGTTGAACTGAAGCTAAATTAAACATAGTGTACTGAGAATTTTGGTTACCTACCATCGCATCATACAATGCCATGTGTCCAGTATAGTTCACCTTATATGTTGTACCTAAGGTTGTAACTGCCCAATAACCTCTTACAAATGCTCCAGCTTGATCATAATAAAAATTGTTAAAATCTCTTTCAAATGCATCTCTAATATTTGGGTTTAATTCAAAATATACTTTAAGCATTAATCTTGTGAAATCACTTTGATTATATTGATTCCATGGGAATGAATAGGTGAGAAGCATCGCGTGTCTAAATGCAACAAATAATGGTGTTTCTTTATATTGAAGACGCGCTGAATTATAGATTAATCCAGGTTCAAAATATTCAAAAATAACTCCATTGATTACGTAAAGAGGACCTGCAACTTGCACTCTAGTTGATGCCATATTTGGGACAACCTCTTCGGTTAAAATGTTAATTAAAACATTGATGCCCGCATCTAGAGCTCTTACATAATAAACTCCAGAATTTCGATATACTTCACCATTTTTTACAAAGGTAGTTAATCCTTCTCTTGAAGATAATATATTATTTTCATTCAGTTCTCCTGTAAGAACTGTAGTTTCAACGTATTCTTTTTTGTTGCTTCCGTCTAACTGAGTAACATCTCTTTCCATATAGTATTTATCATCTTGATCTTTATAAAGAGTCTGTCTTCTAAAAATGTGTATTTTTCCTGTATCATCAAATTCATTAGCCAAAAAGACCTCAGATGATGCGAGGTTAGTGTATACAATTGGATTATTTTCCTTCAAATCTTTTGCCATAAATTCGATAAATAGTTCTTCAGTGATGTTATCTGCACCACCAATTTCAACTAAGAAATCTTCAAATGGTTGATATACTATTCCATCGAATACATATTCAGGATAAAACCCGTTGATATACCAAAGATCTCCTAAATCCTTACCGACCATTTTGTCATAAGGATCAATCTCTTCGAAATATTTGCTTGTACCTAACTCAATACCAATCAAAAATACGAAAAAAACAAAAAAGAATAAGGCTTTTAAAAATTGGCCATTCAGTAATTGTCCAAATCCCCAAATTATACCTGAGGCAATTGCCTTGATGATGCTAATTATCTTCATAATGTCCTCCAAATTAAACTAAATGAGGGCGGCAATAATATTTGCCGCCTTCACCTAAGTTTAAAATTTATATTGCGTTAAGATGTTAGTTCCCTTCGCCTAAGCCTGCGCTTGTACGATAGGATGCTTCAGCGGTTGCTGCAGCGGTTGCAGGAGCAACTGCGTTATTCCAAACTTGGATAATCATAGTTTCGCCTGGTCCCCAATAATAAGTTACTTGTGGAATTGTTGGCATTGGAACTGAAGTTTCAAGTTGAGCAGCCATAGCCATCAATAATGTATCTTCATTTACGCCTTCAATGTTTTCTAGTAAATCAGCCTTAAGTGCTGGTAATTTACCTTTATATTCATATTGTAATTCCATAGCAATGTCAGAGTTTAAGAATTCAACAAATTTAATTGCATCTTCTTTATTTTCTGAATACTTGTAAACAGCAGCCATCATAGCACCAGCAAATGTTCTAGTAGCATTGCCATTAATTGTTGGCATTGGAGCTACAGCATAGTTTAATGTAGCTGATTTTTGATAAGCTTCATGGTTCCATGGACCAGCAATAATATAAGGAATCTTACCTAATTCGAAGTTTGCGCCAGCAGTAACTGAGTTATGAGCACCAGTACCGGTAACAGCAGGCTTCAATGTGTTAACCATCCATGTTAATGCAGGAACTGCATTGACGAATCCAACTGCTGATGGATCATCAAGAGTTGGTCCGAATGGATAGAATCCAAACGCTGAATAAATGTGTTGATTGAAATAGCTATCGCCCCAATGGCTTGAAGTTCCAAGGTAGAAATAACCCTTTTGAGCATTGGTACGTGTGTCACCGACTGCATTGTCAGCAGCTGGAGCAGCATTCCATGTAGCAGCAGCAGCTAATAATGCTTCATAAGTAGTAGCTGGAGTTGATACTAAATCTGTATTGTAGAATAAACCTACTGATTCAATTGACATAGGAACAGCATATAATCCTTCAACAGCATTTGGGCTAGTTGGATTAAATGATTTAGCACCTTCGTCATAAGTTAATGTAGCAATACTTAATCCTAGTTCATGAGCGCGAGCCTGTAACTTAGTCTTAGTTGCTGCAGGAAGTGGATAAACTAAATCTTCTAGAACTGCTTGAGCTAAATGGTCATGAGGGAATTGGAATACGTCAGCACCGTTTCCTGAAGGACCAAAGGTCTTTAACATTTCACGAGCATCTACTGAACCATAATGTTGATGTTCAACAACGATATTTGGATATAGCTTATTGAATTCAGCAATAACTGCTGTCATATATTCGCCAGCTTCATCATCGATCCAAACAGTGATCTTAGATTTTTGAGTGAATGTATCACCAAAATCAATACGTTGACCATTGTTAACTTCTTCAGTAGGAACTACTGTTTCATCTGGTTCTGTTGCTTGAGGTTTACAAGCTGCCAATGAGAATATTGCTAAGAAAATAAATAATACTGATAATAGTTTTTTCATGGGCGGCCTCCTTAAGAACTCTTGGCAACTCTGAAGATAAACGTTTCTTCAGTTACATTGCCCCATTTGTCAACAACACGTAGCATGATTGTATAATCTCCAACTGTTCTTGTATCTAGGACTGAGTTAGCTCCCTTTGGTACATAAACAAATGGTGTGATATCGCCATCGCGATCATCGACTACTCTAAATCTTGGGAATAAGTTTTGGTTAAATGGTTGACCCCAAGTTACATTAATAATTCTTTCAGCAGGAATCTTACCAACGATACCTGATGGTGAAATAAACGTTAATACTGGTTTTTCTGTATCCATTGCTACAGGTAATGAAGCTTCGATATTGATTTCAGCTTCACGAACAGGAGCAGCGTATTTGTCTGCTGGAGCATCAATATCAGCCCAAGCTTCAACTACATCTTCGAATACTATAGAATCAACAGTGTTAGGGATTACTAATGGACGGTTAGAAGCAACAAATTCTTCAGTTGCCCATGAACCTCTTGTCCATTTGTATTCAAAACTTGTGAATGGATTAGTTACTTCAACAGTAAATGTTAATGAGTAAACTAATGAAGTTCCAACTTGAACTGCACCAAAATCTGCATGTTCAGGATTCCATCCATTGACATTACCAGCTAATTTAATCACTGCATCAACAGGAGTATTAGCAGGAACTGTAACATTAATAGTTACTTCAACTTCTTTAGCTACCTGCAATGTAGGGAATAAACTAAAGAATACTTCATACTCTTTTGTATTATCTAATGCATCATCTAAAATTAGAACAAACGCATTTAGAGTTGCATTAGAAGTTGCAAAGTCAACTCTTTCAATTGCTAGTGGATCACCATAAGTGTCTTCACCAGTAACTTCACGAACTGTAAACCAGCTCTTAATTGTTGCTCTAGCAGCATCCTTATCAACAGCTGTTGGATAAGGTGATGTGACTTGAGCACTTGTCTTCACGATAATTGTATTAGGATCTACAGCATAAGTACCGCTCTTGTCTGTATTATTGAAAGGCATTAATTTGAATGTAAATGCTTCTTCTTTAAAACTAGCATAATCGTTATAGAAAACGTTATCTCCAGCTGTATAAGCATCGCCTTTACTTACAACATAAGCAATACCAACTTCGCCATCTAGAGCAGCTTCTGTACCAGCTAATGTAACGTCGCCAGTTTTCTTAGTTGCATCTGATCCAGCATAAATTAATAGTCCAGCCCAGTCTTCAGCAGCTTGTAACATAGCAGCTTTGACTTCAATTCCTGAAGGTGCAACACCAGCATCAGTTAATATTTGCGCTGGAGTACCCCATTCTGGTCCTGTGCCTTCCCAACCCCAAGAGTGAACACCTAGAGTTTCTTCATATGCACCTGATGGATCGTAATAAACGACCAACATATTTGGGGCATCATTTTTAGCAATGTAGTGAGCAGGATTTCCGGCTGAAGTAGCAGCACCTTGGAATACATAAACGTGAGTTGTTTGATCTTCCACGATTGCACTAGCATCAATGTTAACATCACCAGTTAATTTGTCGTCCCAGTTAGGACCACCAGTACCAATCCAGTTAACAGCGATAAATCCAACGCTGGTACCTACAGCGACATCATTAAATTCAAAATAAGCACCGAAATCATCTACGCCGCTCTTAAGTTTGCCTACGGCTGTGTCTCCCCAAGCCCAAGAGCCTAGGTCATCGTAGTTGCCATCCCAAGCTTTGAAATGGACTACTAAATTCCCTGTACCAGCAGCATATGATCTTGTTCCGAAGAACACGAATGCTGTTAGTAAAAGAATTAAAGCTAAAAACACTTTCTTCATTTTTTTCCTCCTATTTGTTTAAAGAATGCTAAACCATCCTTGACACCTAAATCATATCATATAAATATGAGAAATGTAAACGCTTTACAAATTACTGCAATGTGCAACCGTTTTCCTTTTGAAATCGCTAACATATATGTGGGTTAATCTTGGCATTGCATGTTATATTGTTTATGAGGGAGGTTATTTGAAAATGAAAAAAATAATCGCAATTTTATTACTAGTCCTTTCTATATTCTCTATTGGACTAACTACAGTGGCAAACGAATTGCCAACATCGCTTGTCATTCACTATTTTAGATACGATGACACGTATACAAATTTTAACATGTGGGTTTGGGAACATGAACCGACTGCAAGAGGTGGAATCCAACATAATTTTGATCCACTTGTTAAAGATTCAAAGGGCGTACATTACACAATTGATTTAAGTACTGATTATCCAACTGCTACTACACTTGGTATTATTATCAAACAAGGTGGATGGGATGGGTACCGTGAAATCGGTGGAGACAGATTTATTGATTTAAATCTAGTCGAAGTTGTTAATGGTGTTGGTCATGCTTATTTCGTGGAGCAAGATATTAGAATTGGCTTATCAGAAGCTGATTTAGCAAATAATATTCCTGATTATCGCGAAAAGATATTGACTGTCGCATTTGACACATCACAAAGAATTTCAGCTAAGCTCACGCACGTTCCTTTAAGTTATGAGGTTTTCGAAAATGGTGTGAGTATTCTTACAAGCACTACTGCTCCTACAACCAAGAACTTATTGATAACTGTTCCTGGCATAAACATTTCTAAGACTTATACGTTGAAAGTTAATTTTGCAGAAGGTAGAACTTCAGAACAAATTGTGTCACTTCAAAATTTATATGACACACCTGCTTTTGAAAGTCTATATACCTATGAAGGTAATTTAGGTGTTAGCTTTGAAGCTGAATTTACTATATTCAGATTATGGGCTCCACTTTCTTCAGATGTTACCTTAAACTTATACAATCAAGGTCATCCAAATTTTAATGACCAAGGTCAACCGAATAATGAGTTAACTCCATATCAAGTTGAAGATTTATATAAGATTGAAAATGGTGCATGGGAAGTTAAATTAACTGGTAATTTAGATTTTAAGTATTATACATTCAGTGTTACTAATAATGGTATCACGCACGAGGTAACTGATCCCTATGCATATTCAACAGGTGCGAATGGACAACGTGGGATGATTGTTAACTTTGACGAAACTAATCCTACTGGATGGACATATAATGACCGTCCAAATACGATTATTAATTTAACCGATTATATCGTTTATGAACTTCATGTTAGAGATTTAACTACTCACAGCTCATGGAATGGTAATGAAAACTACCGCGGTAAATTTATGGGTCTAACACAGGGTGGAACAACATTCACTGGTAGTGGCGTTACTGTAACTACAGGCTTAGACCATATTGACGAGCTTGGTGTCAATGCAGTTCAGCTACTTCCAATCTTTGATTTTGGTTATGTTGATGAAGTTCAAGTTGCGAATAACCCAAATTACACTAATCTATTCAATTGGGGCTATATGCCATATCATTTCAATACACTTGAAGGATCGTTTGCTACAAACCCATTTGATGGAAGAGTTAGAATTAACGAATTCAAGCAGGTTGTACAGGCATTCCATGATAGAGATATTAGAGTGATTATGGACGTTGTATATAATCACACTGGAGAATCACAAACATCTAATTTCCATAAGATTGTTCCTGGTTATTATCATAGAATGACACCTGAAGGAGGATTCTCTAACGGTTCTGGAACAGGTAATGAAACAGCATCTGAGCGCTCTATGATGAGAAACTTTATGCTAGATTCACTTGAATTCTGGGCTACTGAATATAACCTTTCAGGATTTAGATTTGACTTAATGGCACTTCATGACTATGAAACCATGAATTTGATTCAAGAAATGCTAGAAGATATCGATCCAACTATCATCGTTTATGGTGAACCATGGAATGGTGGATCAACTCCTCTTCCTAATTCACAAGCTGCAGGTAAAGAAAACATTAAAAACATGAATCTTGTTGGTGCATTTAATGACTATACAAGAGATGCTATAAAGGGTTCTGTATTCCAAGCAACTGAAAGAGGATGGGTACAAGGAAATGCTACCAATTATAATTACCAAGGATTAATGTATGGTATTGTCGGTGGTATTGAATTCCCAGGTATTACGGAAATGAATGAATGGCATTTAAATCCAAATCAAACTATTAACTATGTTACAGCGCATGATAACAATACGTTATACGATAAATTAAGACTTACAGGTATCTCGATTGCAAATACGAAGGCTCTACAAATTCAGTCAAATGCAATCATTCTAACCTCTCAAGGTGTTCCATTCCTTCATGCTGGTGTTGAAATGATGCGCTCTAAGCCACTTCCTACTGGTGGTTATGACCATAACTCCTACGAATCACCTGATTCGGTAAACCAACTGCGTTGGGATCGTAAGGCACAGTATGTAGATGTATTCGAATATTACAAGGCTTTAATTGAAATTAGATTAACCTACAACCATTTTAGAATCAATAATGCAGCAGAAATACTATCTAGATTAGAATTTATTAATGCGAACTCAGGAAATCAAGCGATTGCTTATCGTAT
>DDWO01000016.1:36565-47822 GCA_002345705.1 Acholeplasmataceae bacterium UBA2284
TCAATCATCTTAGTTGAAGTGATGGATGATTCTATAACGATTAACGAATCTATAGTTACAATCGACAAGGGTGAAGCCTTTAATCCAGCATCTAATGTAACCATTAACAATTCTTCTGCTTCGGTTTACTATTCTAATTATCATGATGTTAATCGTCCTGGTCGTTATACAGTTACAGTTGCAGTAAGAGAATCTTATGGTGAAGTCAAGCATTACTATTACACACTTTATGTCAGTGGTAACATGTTCAATGTCACACTTGACAATACAAAGATAGGAGGTTAAATCAATGAAAAAAATAATCGCATTACTATTTGTTCTAACATTAATCATTGGTCTAGTCTCTTGTAAGCCTAGTGATTCAACGATTATTGATCCTGAAGATATAACAGTCGAAATTCAAGAAGAAACGATTGTTGGTAATATCATCAATGTTCACGTTGTCGTTGGTATTGAGTTAGAAACTCTAGATGAACTTCTTGAAATTACACTATCGATAGCAAGTCAAACCTATGAAAAGCACTTTGATATGATTGATGGAAAGTCTTATACACTTAGAGTTTATCTATATGCTAGTGAAGCAGAATTCACAGCTAACAATAGCTCCTATGGATATCATGTTTTCAATATTAACTCATCTTTAGAAAATCCAGGTTTATCACTTGGAACAAACGCTTTAAAATTGGCATAAAAAAAGACGCAATAAGCGCCTTGTGAAGAGAACTTCGGTTCTCTTCTTTTTTTCTATGCAAATACCTTTTTCCCATAGATTAGCATGGTAAGCATGGTTGCTAGTCCCATACCAAACTGGAATATCACTGGTGAAAACGCTGGTTCAATAAGACCTACGATAAAGCTTAATACGGCAGGTAGCCCCATAACTAAAACTAAGAATTTCAGTGATTCAGAATACTTAAAAAATGTTGAGTATCCAAATCTAAAAAGTTGAAGGACTAAGGATAATAAGAGAATGAACAAAATATTTAGTCCAATGGAAATGATTGTGTTCACTAAAACTGTGTAGAAGATAATGTATGGACCAAATGTTTGCTCGATTTGTGTTCCAAGCTTGATATAGGCGTTTGCCTTTTCAGAGCTATCCATTAAATTAATGGCTCTAAAATTGACATCCTCTGTAAATCCTTTATAATCATAGCCTATCATTTGTGCATCTTCACCATTGGTGTAGATTATTTTGTTACTGGTTAATAAAACCTGCTTCTTTGATGTGTCATAGGTTGAACTCTGATAGTTAAAGATATAGTTAATTCCTTGATGTGTTAATATATATTCTTCATCTGTTAAACATATCAGCCTACCAGCAGCAATACCACACTCCTCAGGCAGTGTCCAATTTGGAGTTTCATTAGTAAATGATTCCTCGATGAAATCTAGTCTCCAGCCCTGTTCTTTTACAATCAAGTAATTCATCGGAAATAAATTGATTAAACAAAGTATGACAAAATAGATTCCAATCTTCCAGAACTTTTCATTTCGAATGGTTAATATCGTTTTAAATTGAAATGAGTATTTAAAATAACGAATCAGAAACATTAACGATAACCCTCAATTTCTGCTGGATCTATGGTTACAATTAAGGTTCCATATGCAGGAATATTTAGACTTCCATAAAGTATTTCCTCATAATCTAAAGAAAGTGTAGTAGCATCTGATGAAAGATTATGAATGACTAAAACTGCTTGATTGATTGTTTCATATTCATAATGTCTGATATAGCCTTGAATACTTGAATTGTTACCATTATATGCAGAAAAATTGTTTCCATACATTAAAGCTGGATTATTTCTTCTAATTTCAATCATTTCCTTATAAACGTTAAAAATTGAATTTTGATCTTCTCTTTGAAGTGCTAGGCTGTTTGTTGAATTATTGGATCCATCACTTGGTAGCCAAGTGGTTTCAATTTCTGAGTTACCCCAAATAAATGGTTGACGACGATATTCATCATAGACAACACCATAGCCTGGAATATTAGTTCCCTCATAGCGATAGCCCTTCATGCCGAGCTCATCTCCATAATAGATAAATGGGCTACCTGGTAGGGTTAATAAGACTCTAGCAGCTAAACTGATTTTTTCCTTTGTATTAAAGGTATTGAATCCTCCCATGGATGCAATACGGTCCAGGTCATGATTCCCAATAAATGGTGAATCGATAAAGTCTGGATTGATATCTCTAAATTTATCATATGCTTTCTTTAAATTAGAAACCAGTAAAAATCTACTATTACCATTTCCTACCTTATCCCATATGTTGGATGCAGCATAAAAATTAAATACTGAATCAGATCCAATAAAATAATCTGCATATGCCAAATAGTTGTAGTCAAATATTTCTGATACGATAAAGCTGTTTGGATACTCTTCCTTGATATGAAGATTCAGATCAAGTAATAATAAAGTGTTTTCCCATGAAGCGTTAATGCCTTCAATCAGATGCTTAGCAGCATCTACTCTAAATCCATGAACACCTTTATCAAGATAAAAATCCATAATATTTTTAACTTCATCAATAACTGCTTGATTTTTAAAGTTTAAGTCCTTCATTCCACCTACAAATGATTCAAAGGCGTTATTTCCTTGCCAAATGTAATAATCTCTATATGGACTTGATGTTGAACTTAAAGCAGATAAGTACCAAGGATGTTGGTCTGATGTATGATTGATGACTAAATCGATTACTATTTTGATATTTCTTAATGCAGCAGCTTCAATTAAGTTTTCAAAATCAGTCATTGTTCCATAATCGGATTCGATATCATAATAATCAGTAACAGAATACCCATGATATGAAGGTGAAGGATTAATTGGTAATAACCATAAAGCTGTTATGCCTAATTCTTCAAGATAATCTAGGTTTTCAGTTATTCCGTTTAAATCACCAATACCGTCTTCGTTACTATCAGCAAAGGATCTAACAAATATTTGATAATAGACATCATTATTCGGATTGACTTCACTTAAATTGATTGTATCTGTTGGATCAGTTGGAGTCGGTTCATTTGGTTCAGTTGGATTTTGATTACACGCAGTCATCAAAATCAATATAAAGATGAATGTAAATATGGATAGGATTTTTTTCATTAGAAACCTCTTTTTTTCATAGATTCTGATTTACCTAAAATATTACTCTTGCCTGTTGGCTTTTCTAGATCAATCATTTTTGTTTTAAATATATAATCATGTATGGTCCGACTTGTTTTATCATTCATCACAAAAAATGCGATAATCAGATAGAGTCCAAACGTAGCTACACTTAGTGTTAGCTTAAACAATTCTCTTAATAAAACTCTCCAAAGTGGAACATCATTGCCATCTAAATCTGTCAGCTTAATTTTTTGAATTCTTTTTCCAAATGTTTGACCTGATGAAATGAAATAAGGAACAAAATAAAACCCAATGAAGGCACCGCCACTAACCAACCAAGGTAGAAATGGAGCAATCTGTCCCATAAATATGGATAAAATGATAAACAGGGTAACCCCTGATGTGTCTATAGAAAATGCTCTTACTCGTTTTTCAAATGAAGGGACCATTATTTTTTATACCTCTTTTCAAGTCTAAATTAATTATATCATAGACGGTTTATGAAACCGTTTGCAACATGAATAGAAAAGGCCAATTTCGGCCTTTTCATTTTATATCATTGAATATATTCTTTTTTCTTCACCAATATAGAGATTATAGTTCATTGTATTTCCTAATACAATTGGATTCTCAATGTAGAAATAATCATAAATTTCAGCTTGATTTCTTAGCACTTCTTCTAGCACATCTCTAATAATAACTCCTGTATCAATTGGATTTACACCATATATAAATGGATTATCAACCTTATCGAATATATACTCATTGGTTGAAACCAAATAGTAGCTATTATCAAGAATCATGCTATAGCTGAATCCTTGTTTATAGGAGGTTGCTACTTCACTACTAGTTGATTGAATAAATGCCTTAATCTCTGCGCCTAATAGAGATACAGTTTTAACCTTGTTATCAAAGGGGAATATATCATATAGGGTTGCGACTGTAATGTTTTGAAGGCTGGAGAGACTTGCTCTTGTACCACCAAAATTATGGAACCCAATATCTGCACTTGCAGATACTCTGATGAGCTCCGCCATATAAAATGTAAGTTCATTTCTTGAGTAATTCGTACCCGATTGAATAATGACTTCATTAAGTAATGGAGCAATTTGATCTACATAAGTAAGTATTAGGTCTGCAATTTGTTGATTGCTTGTAGCTAGTCTTGGTTCATATTCCTGATCTGCACCATAAACTGTTGCTGGATAAAGATTTTTTGCTGATGCACCAATAACGATTGCATCCGTATTTAAATTGATTGTCACTCTACCTACAGCTGTACCATTTGCTCCAGATTGAATAATCGGCATATCAACACCAGTTCTTTGATATGTATTAACATAGCTTTGGTGTGAATGGCCATTAAATACTGCATCAACTCTTTGATTACCGGTCAAATTACCTATTCCAGTGTTGGCTGTTCCACTTGAACCGTGAATTACAGCTAAAACGACATCAACATCATGATTTAATCTTAGATCCTGTGCATAATAGCCTGCCCAAACAATAGGATCATCAAAATAATAATCTTCTACCATAGCTGTAGCTATGCTATTTTCAAGACCGTAACCCATTAAACCAATAATACCTATCTTTAAATTACCCTTTTGGATAATTGTATATGCATCAATATAATCTGGTCTTGTGGTTGTATTTTTTAGAAACACGTTTGCTCCAAGTAGAGGGTATGCTGCTTTGATTCCATTTGTATCAGGATTAAAATATTCTGTGACTGTCGAAAGACCCCAGTCAAATTCATGATTACCTAATATAAATGCATCCAATGACATTTGATTTAAGATATCAATTGTTGAACTACCCTTAAAGTAATTCGATAGCACTGATCCTTGAAGGATATCGCCACCTGCAATAAATAATGTATTATCTGGATTTAATGCTTTTTCATCTAAAATCAGATTTCCAATTCTAGCAAGTCCAATTTGACTACCGTTATTTAATATGGCACCATGTGTATCATTAATGTAGAAAATGTTTAATTCTGTAATGTTATTTAATGTTTCTGGATCTAAAACAGTTATATTGATTGTTACAGATATCGTATTACCTGAATTATCAGTGACTGTATAGGTTACAGGATAGTCTCCAGCCTTATCGAATTTGACACGACTTGATTCTAATACGATCTTTGAAGTAATATTTCCTTCAAGGTTATCATATGCAGTAATATTTGCTAATAAATCAGGCTCTGGATCACCAATATAATAGGTAATATGTGACGCACCTAAAATAACAGGAGGAATCGTGTCATTTCCTTGATTGGAGGCTATAACAATGACCTGTACTGTTTTGGTTGCCTTATTACCTGATAAATCCTCGACAATATATCTTAGATTATAAATACCTGATGTTTCATAATCAATTTCAGTATCATCAGCGATGATAGAAAGAGTTAAATCACCATCCACAGAGTCAAATGCTTGAACTCCCTCTAAAAAATTGGGGACAGGGTCTCCAATTGTATATGTAAATTCTTTTGTTACTGTAATATTTGGTGGAACTAAATCTTTAACCTCATTTTGACCTGTACAAGCAACAAGTGATGAGATAAGGATTAACATGATAAATAGTTGAATTAGTTTCTTCATGAGAATACCGTCCTTTGCAAAAGTATTATAACATAATCCAAGATTATAACTATTTTTTTTGTGTTATAATCATATTTGTGAGGTATCAAAAATGAAAAAACAACATAGCTTATTAGAACTCTTTTGGGTTTTTTTCAAAATTGGAGCAATGACTTTCGGTGGTGGCTTGGCAATGATGCCAATCATGAGAAAGGAAGTTGTTGAAAAAGAGGGATGGGTTGATGATGAAGATATCCTAAAGATACTTGTCATCTCAGAATCAACTCCCGGTGTTTTTGCTGTCAATTCAGCAACCTTTATTGGCTATAAAATAGCCGGCTTTATGGGAGCTTTGGTAGCAACACTAGGTGTAATCATTCCATCGTTTATTATTATTACTATTATTTCATTTTTCATTATTCAGTTTAAGGAAATTCAACTCGTTTCATATGCTTTTTATGGCATTCAAGCTGGTGTTGCCATTTTAATATTTAAAGCAGCACTTAAATTATCAAAGAAGATTCATTTCACCCTATTTAGCATTCTCATCTTAACAGCATCCATTTTGGTTGCAACCTTTACATCAATTAGTGTCTTATATATTCTTCTCTTTGGTGCTATCCTTGGTGTTCTATATGGCTTTTTAGTCAACTTGAAGGAGGCGAAAAACGATGATAATTGAGTTATTGCAGTTATTTTGGATTTTCTTTAAGATAGGACTATTCACATTTGGTGGTGGATATGCGATGATCCCACTCATTCAATATGAGCTGGTTGGTAGAGGTTATATATCCATTGAACTATTATACGATTTTATTGGTATTAGTGAATCAACTCCTGGACCTATTGCAATTAATATGGCAACCTTTATTGGAAATGATGCGATGAGAGAATATGGATTTATTGCTAGAATTTTAGGATCAATGGCTACAACCATCGGTGTTGCACTACCTTCATTCATTATTATTCTATTAATAGCATCCCTAGGTAGTAAGTTTTTACAAAGTAAATTTGTTGAAGAAGCATTTAAAGGCCTCAAGCCTGCTGTTATCGGATTAATCTTTAGTGTTTCTATCGGTTTAATTGTACATGCAGTATTTCCAAATATTCGTTTCGATCAGTTAATATTTGATTTTGCAGGGTTTAATTATAAGAGCTTAATCATATTAGTGATTGTTGTGATTACAGGTGTTTTTTATAAGAAGCTATCGCCAATCAAGATTATATTACTATCTTCAATATTAGGTATGATTATCTATAGCATTCTTCCATAGGTGATGAAATGATGAAAGATTTGAATTGGTTAAAAACGAATAATATTGCACATCGAGGCTTCCATTCTCTAGATAAAACAATCCCTGAGAACTCCTTATTAGCCTTTAAGAAGGCTTTGGAAAAGGGATATTCAATTGAGCTTGACTTGAATGTATTAAAGGATGGAACTGTTATATCATTTCATGATATGAATTTAAAAAGACTTTGTAATGATGACAGAGATATTAGTGAATTAAATTATACTGATATCAAGGATTTGAAAATAAATCAAACAAATGAACATATAGCAACTATAGATGAAGTCATAGAGCTAGTTGATGGTAAAGTGCCTTTACTCATTGAGCTAAAGCCACATGGAAATGTTATCTTTTTATGTGAGTCATTAATGAAGTCTATGAAGGACTATCGGGGTCAATGGGCAGTGTTTTCCTTTCATCCTAGTGTAGTCAAATGGTTTAAGAAAAACTATCCAGAAGTGATTAGAGGTCAAATTGCTGAATACTTTAAGGATAATAAAAATTTGAGCAGGTTTTCTAAATATTTGATGAAATCGATGTTTTTTAATCGCTTTTCTAAGCCAGATTTTGTAAGCTATGGAATTTATGATATGCCCAATAAATACTTAGATCGATTAATGAAAAAGGGCATGACTGTAATTAGCTATGCCGCTAGATCTCAAGAGGAACTAGATTTTGTAAAATCTCATTATCATAATGCTGTATTTGAATACTTTGAGCCTAAAAAATAAGGGTGCCGGTTGGCACCCTTTTTGTTAATCCATATCGACATCGAAGCTTTCTAATATTGTTTTCTTCTCTGCTTTTGAATCTCCATGCTTTGTAAAATACATGGTTATAAATGCTGTAGCAACAAAGAATGTTGCATATGGGAATAAGGCTTTTTGATGAATGGAGTCCATGAGGAATCCGGATAGAATTGGTGTTAAGATTTGTGCTGCCATTGAAAATGAGTAGTAATACCCTGTATATTTTCCGACATTCGAGCCTTTAGCAAGCTCTACCACCATTGGATAGGAGTTAACGTTTATCGTTGCCCAACCAATACCTGTTAGTCCAAAGATAATAAACATTAACCAACCTGTATCCTTGGTTAGGAAGAATACAGAACCAAAGCATAATGTTAATAAAACGATACCAGCAAGAATTGTCTTTCTTCTACCAAATTTTGTAGATAGAATACCGATTGGAATGAAGGCAATGATTGCAGTGACATTCGCTACTAATAAAGGTAACGTAAATGAAGGCAATTGTAAAATCTTTGGTGCGTAATCTGAAACCTTGGTCATGACAGCGTTATAGCCCATAAACCAAAGGAATACTGAAATTAAAATAAGATATAGTGATAATTTTTTGTCCTTAGGTAATTCATTCATATCATGAACATCATCATCATCTTCAGATAAACCATGCTTTAAGTCAAGTGCTTCTCTCTCAGCTACAAGCTTAGGTTCTTTAACCTTCCATAGGAAGAATGCAAGAACAAGTAGCATAATGAGACCAACACTCACAAATGCCATGGTGTAATTGACATAGGATCTTCCACCAAGTCCAAATACTGTAAGTAGGACGAGCGCGGTAACACCAGCAGCTGCACCCATTAAATTAATAATGGCGTTCGCTTTACTTCTGAGTGGCTTCATCGTGACATCCGGCATTAAGGATACTGCTGGAGATCTAAATACGGACATCGCAATCAGTGCGATTAATAAAATTCCAACAAACACAATAAAGTTTAATGGATTAGCAACAGTTACCATCCAAGCTAAATCACTTAAATAGGTATGATAGTATCCATCCAGATAGGATTGGTCGATTGCATTTAAGGTTGATGCAGTATTGTTTGTTAAGATTTGGTTCATTGGTTCATAAACATTCTTTTCCCAACTGTCAAATCTTGATTGAGTGATTTCTCCATTTGCTAAAGCAACTGTACGCTCTAATCTCATTTCAAGGGTTAAACCCTTCCAGAAGAGCTCAAGCTCTTTTACTGAGTCATCGGAATCAACAATGAGCTCATATCGATTAATAATAGTAGTTTCTTCGATTTTATTCGTTTGTATGTTATCAACAAATGATAATCCGATAAATGCGAATGCAGCAACCACAGTCCCAATAATCACATAAGGAGTTCTTCTTCCTAACTTGTGATTCGTTTTATCGGAGATTGCTCCAAATAAAGGTAACATAAATAAAGCTAAGACATTATCAAGTGCCATAACAACACCAGACCATGTTTGATTTAACCCAAACTTATCAATTAAAATCTTAGTGATAATTGAGTCATAGGTTTGCCAGAAAATCGTGATAATGAAAAATGCTAAACCAACGTAAAACGTCTTTTTGTAATCGAGTTTCATATCTTCACCCTATCTTCATTTTTTTCAAATCGTTAAAATAATTATAGCATGTTTTTTTTATTATGCTTTCATTTGAAAATCAAATAATGAAAAAAGGGGATGCCTGTTGATTTGGCATCCCCGATTTTTGATTAATATTAATATATCTAAGCTATTTGATAGAATTTTGAAGTTGCATTAAATACCCAAGCAGCACTTCCTGTAATACCACCAAGATTAGCTGTCCACCAAGCTTGATCTAAGCCTGATAAATCAGCAAGAACATTAGCAGGATCAAGTTGAACTGCTACACCTGCTTGTTGACCTACATAATGTGCAAATACATTTGTGAATATTGGATCTGTCGTATTCGCATCAACATTTCTTCTACCGATTACACCGTGTTGTCCATCAGATGTAGCGAGTACAAATTCAACATCAGTAAACACATCAGTTGCAGTTAAGCTACCAAATCTGAAATAACCAACTAGTGTTCCTGAAGATCTACCCTTGAGTGTAGAGTCTTCAATAACGACTCTTGTAAATGTAAGTGCTGCAGTTGCTGCATTGGTATAACCAACAATTCCACCTACACCTGCATCTGTTGAAAAATTTGTAGATTCTGTAGTTGAACCAAATACATAAACATCTGTTAAAGTCACTGCATGATCTGCACGACCTGCAATAAATGCTACATTCTTATTGGTATTGAATGCAGTTGAACTGATTATTTGTAAATTGGTAATTGTTAAAGGTAATGAAGCGTTCCCTACAACAACACCAACACCTTCACCTGCTGTACCAGCAGCTGAGGAGTTCTTGATCACTACGTTATTAATTACAGTTTCTGCTGTTTCAATTCTACCGATTAATACACCAACTCTACCGACTGCGTCAACATGTGCATTATCAATAGTTAAATCATGAATGACTGCTCCATTGGTTCTTTGGAAAATACCGCCATAGACCCCAGTACCACTACCATCAATAGTGATGTTAGAAATTGTCATTCCATTACCATTTAAAATGCCACGGAATGCAGTACCGGTTCCTGTAACTGTCCAAGTAAAGCCTGTGAAATCAATGTCATTTGCTAGGTAGAACTCATCAGCTGAGCCACCCTTTGTCATATCATGGAATTCTTGAGCAGTTGAGATTGCTGTTCCAGCAGGAACAACCACTTCTACTTCCCATTTAGCAAATAGAGTTGTATTAGATGTCACTACATCTGTTTCAAATACCCATAGGTTTGTGAATTCAACTTCCTTATACCAACCTTCAAATGTATATCCATCCTTAGTTGGTTCTGTTGGAAGAGTTATGGTTGCACCATGCATTACATTAGTTAATGGATCAATAGCTGTTCCACCATTTGAATCAAATGTTACTGTGTATGTAACTGCCATCCATTTTGCATAAAGAGTTGTGTTAGCTGTTACTGTATCCGTTGTGAAATTCCATAAAGTAGTTAATCCGACTTCCTTATACCAGCCATCAAATGTGTAATTTTCTCTTGTTGGAGCTGTTGGTGCAGTAATGGTTGTACCTGACATGACTGAAGGCATACTAGCTACTGCTGAGCCACCATTAGATTCAAAGGAAACAGTGAATGTTACTGCTGTCCATTTTGCATAAAGTGTAGTATTAGATGTCACTGTATCTGTTGTAAAATTCCAAGGAGTAGTTAATCCAACTTCCTTATACCAGCCATCAAATGTGTAATGCTCTTTTGTTGGAGCTGTTGGTGCAGTAATTGTTGTACCTGACATCACATTAGTTAGTGATGCTACTGCTGAACCACCGTTTGATTCAAATGCTACTGTGAAATGAATTGGAGTCCATTTTGCATAAAGTGTGATATTTGCATCAACAGTGTCAGTTGCAAATACAAAGCTGTTAGTTAATTCAGCTTCCTTATACCAGCCATCAAATGT
>DDWO01000026.1 GCA_002345705.1 Acholeplasmataceae bacterium UBA2284
TAAACACATTACTCACAGCATTAGGAGGAGTTATAGAATGAAAAAACAAAACTTATTCTTAATGATTAATGCAGTGATTTTATTGGTTATCAGCTTAGTATTCCTATTTGCTTATCAAAATGCAGTTCCTAAAGATCCTGAAGATAAATTATTCAATCAAATGGTTACATTAGAAGATGAAGAAATCATTAATAATGTTCCAACAATTGGGCATTACTCAATTATCCATAAGGTACAAACAGCATACAATGCAAAAGGTAATAAGGTTGGTACAGTCTATACTGTAATGGCAAAAAATGGATATAAGTTTAATCCATCAGATGAATTTGGTTATATTGAATTATTAGTTGGAGTAGACTTAGACAATAAAGTTTATGTTCAACCTGTAAAAATCGAGCAAACATCGACCTATGTTGGTGGCATCCAAGATTATATTTATGAATACTTCCAAGGTTTTACATTTGATTATTTATTATTAATTCCAGTTGTAAATGTTGGAGATCTTGAAGCAGGTGCAACTGCATCTGAAAGTACAGGTCTTGTGAAATCACTTGTTGCAATGGCAATCAACGAACATAACAATAGAACAGCAAGTTTAAGTGAGGTGAACTTAGGATGACAGAAACTAAAAAAGCTCCAGTAGCTAAAAAAGTAGTCGCTGAAGAAAAAGAAGCGTCATTATGGGATATCTTCACAAAAGGTATTTGGAAAGAAAACGGAATCTTCATTATGGCACTTGGACTTTGTCCAGCACTAGCGGTTACGCGTTCATTTGAAGGTGCGCTTGGAATGGGAATTCTTGTCATGATTGTATTGACATTGACAAACACATCAGTTTCTTCAATAAGAAAATTAGTTCCTAATACCGTTCGTATTCCAGTTTACGTTATCATTATCGCAACAGAAGTTACCATTTTGAAAATGCTTGTTGATGCTTTTGCACCAGCACTAGCACAAGAACTTGGTGTATTCATTGCATTAATTACTGTTAACTGTGTTGTATTTGGTAGAGCTGAAGCATTTGCTTCTAAGAATAAGGTCCCTGCTGCTGCAATCGATGGTCTTGGTGTTGCATTAGGTTTTGCAATTGCATTAACAATGATTGGGTTCTTTAGAGAATTTCTTGGAACAGGAACTATTGTATTAGGAAAAACACTTCCACTTGGTTTTGAATACACAGTATTTGCAGGACTAGGTCTTAGCCCATATGCATTTGGTGTGTTAGTGCAACCTCCAGGAGCTTTCCTTGTTATTGGTCTTATCTTAGCAGTCATTGTCGCTTCAAACCAAAAGAAGGGGGTTAAGAAATAATGAACTTACTCGCAATTTTAATTTCCTCGATGTTGGTAAATAACATCGTCTTAATGCAATTCTTAGGTTTGTGCTCATTCTTTGGTGTTTCTACAAAGATGAAATCCGTAGTAGGAATGGGTATGGCAGTTATCGTTGTAATTTTCTTAGCAGCCTTAATTACTTTCCCACTTTATTGGTATGTTTTAATTCCATTAAATATCAAATATATTGATACAATAGCGTTTATTTTGGTTATTGCATCACTTGTACAGCTTACAGAACTCGTTATTAAGAGATTTAGTCAAAGTTTATACAAAGCACTTGGAGTTTATCTTCCATTGATCGCTACAAACTGTGCGGTTTTAGGTGTTGCATTAACGAATGTCGCTACTCCACAATCGTATCCAGAAGCAATGATGTTTGCTTTAGGATCTGGCTTAGGGTATGCATTAATTATTATTACGTTCACTGCTATACGTATGCGTTTAGATTCAGCTAATGTGCCAAAGGCACTTAAGGGTCTTCCAATTGCGTTTGTTACAGCGAGCTTAATGGCAATGGCATTTATGGGATTGGCAGGTATTATCTAATGGAAATATTAATTATGGTCGGTGTGCTTTCTGGTTTCATAGGATTGTACATAGGTACTATGTATTTAAATAATAAAGTAGCAATTCCTGAAAGTTGCAAGGAAGCATATTTAGAAGCACAATCTTGTGAATCATGTGCATCTAGAAGTGGAAAGAGCTGTGGCTTTTCAGATACTCTTGAATTTTTGAAGGAGGTTAAATTATGATTGAATTATTATATCCTTTCATAGTACTTGGTATGCTAGGGATTATTCTAGGGATTGTCCTATCATTGGCAAATCAATATCTCACAGTTCAAGAAGATCCAAGAATTGATGACATTGAAAAGTTGTTACCTAATTATAACTGTGGCGCATGCGGAACCCCAGGTTGCCGTGCATTCGCAACAGGTATTGTTAATGGAGAAGTAAAAAATGTTTCTCGTTGCAAACCAGGTAAGCTTGATAAGCACTTCAATCCAATTTTGGAGTATATTAAAGATCATCCAAATCCAGACGGATCAAAAATTGATTTAAAGATTTAGGACATCTCATGTCCTTTTCTTTACTTATAATGCTATAATATAAAAGTAAAAATTGACGAGGTACTCTCACATGAAGAAAATGCTTTATTTCCCAGTAATCATAATGTTAATGATCTTACTTTCTGCTTGTAATCCAAAAGTAGAAGGGAAGATGTTTTCTGCTGTATACTTTCAGATGGACTCAGAGATAAGAATCAGTTATATGGCAGATGATCAAGAGGAAGCAAATGAAATTAAAGCACATATCGGTGAGATTTATGCTATGTATCATTCTTTAAGTGATAATTATTCAGCACTACCTGAAGATTCACCATATTTAGAAAATATTTATACATTGAACTCAAAAATTAATGTAGATGTCGAAATCAATTATGAACTATATTTACTACTTGAAGAATCCGAAAGATTGAAGGAACTTACCGATGGATATTTTGATATATCGATAGGAAAAATAGTTAAAGCCTGGAAGGATGTCATATTAGATCCTGAATTTAGAGAAGATGATTATGAAATACCTCAATCAGTTTTCGAGTCTCTTCAGGAAGTAATAGGTGCAATTGAAGTTCAGGAGAATCCATACACCCTTTCTGAAGCTAACGGGAAATATTATATAAGAATCAATCATGAAGATGTTCAGCTTGATCTTGGAGCGATTGCTAAAGGATATGCTACTGAAATCGTGAAAGATTACTTAGTTGAAAAGGGTGTTATCTATTTTGCAATTAACGCAGGAAGTTCAACGATTTCGGTTGGAAAAAACAGCAATCCAGAGCGTAAAAATCAGCAATGGAATGTAGAATTAATTGACCCTCTTTATGATAATGAATATTTTGGTTTGATTGAGCTTAGAGATAAGGCACTTGCAACGAGCGGAAATAATGTACAATATGCTACATACAACGGACTAAGATATCATCATATTGTTTCACCATTTACTAAATACTCCATGCATTATTACCATTCATTAACAATGATTGGAACTGATGCAGGTCTGTTAGATGCACTTTCAACAGCATTCTTTTCTATGACTCCAGAAGCTATAGCTGCTTGGCTTGATGTTCATCAGGAAGAATTAGGTATCGAAGTTATTTTATACAATTATGATGGGACAGTCACTACGAATCTTTTAGATACCATATTTAAAGGGTACTAATATATGCAAAATAAACAATATAAAAATAAAAGAGATTTAATTTTAGTTTCCGTACTTGTGATTTTAGTTGGAGCAATCTATATTTCCTTTAAACTATTTATGTTTACAGGAGAGGCTGCGCAAGCACATGTATATTATGGGACATCAACTGATCCAATTGTAACAATCGATTTTGTTAACTATCGAGTGATAAGAAATTACACTCAAAACGTTCCAGATGGGTATAATCAAAATTATCCAATCATTGATGAAGAAGCACAAACGATTACTCTTTTAGGAGACTATGAGTTAAATGGAATTCGTCAAATAGTAGTCATAAAATACGAATTTGGCACTGCAAACAGTAAGCCATCTGTAGAAATTATTCAAGAACAATCACCAAATAATATTTGTAGTAGAGAAGGAGTATCTACTGGAAAACCACTGATTTGCTTGCCAAATAGAATACGCGTAGAATTTGATTCTAGTGAAGTGGACTTTACAGTATAAACAGTCATGAGAAAAACACGTAAAATGACTTTGCTAGCCAATTTCCTTGCGATAGCAATAGTGTTGAATATAATTGAATCTCTAGTCCCAGTAATCCCTGTTCCAGGGGCTAAATTGGGATTTGCAAATATTGTTACACTCATCATTTTATATGTGTATTCCTTTAAGGATAGTGCAACGATAACGATACTTAGAGTGCTATTAGTTTCTCTTCTAACGGGTAAGCTATTAGGACCAGTATTTTATATGAGTTTTAGTGGGGCTTTGCTTGCTACATTTGCAATGGGATTTTTTAAAAAAACAAATTTCTTTGGTGTGTTAGGTGTCAGCGTGATAGGATCTATATTCCATTGCATCGGGCAAATCATCGCAGGAATATTTGTCATCGGAAGCAGTGCTGTAATATTTTATCTACCAATCATGCTCATGCTCAGCATACCAGCTGGTGTAGTTACAGGACTTATTACTCAACGGTTTCTTGTTATTTGGCAGACATGGCATAATGAGTTTGAAAATTAAAAACAAAAATACGTTGTTATCTCTTGATTAATAAAATATTGAATGATATAATGAATGCGCTAAACTTACTATGACTTTTTGTCATGGCGGAAGGAGAAAAGAAAATGAAACCAGGAATTCACCCAAAATATAACGTATCCAAAGTAAAATGTGCAACATGCGGTCATGAATTTGAAGTAGGTACAACGGCTAGTAATTTCCGTATTGATACTTGTTCAAACTGCCACCCATTCTACACAGGACAACAAACATTTATTCAAGCAGCTGGACGTGTTGAAAAATTCAATAAACGTTACGGCATGAACGAGAAGAAGTAACACAACAAATAACGTGATCAATCGTCACGTTTTTTATTAAAAAAATGCATAATAAAGGGGATTTTGCTATGTATCATACATATAAGAACGGGTTTATTGAAGTAGTTTGTGGACCAATGTTTGCAGGTAAAACTGAAGAGTTGATTCGACGCATCAAAAGACTTGAGTATGCAAAACAAAATGTTTTAGTGTTTAAGCCTAAAATTGATACTCGATATGCATTGGAAGAAATCGTATCCCACAATCTTTCAAAAAAACCATCTATCATTATTGATAAAAGTGTTGAAATACTGCAGTATATTAAAGACGATACAAACGCAGTTGTTATTGATGAGGTTCAATTTTTTGATAACAATATTATCGAAATTGCTGAAAATCTTGCTGATCGAGGCGTTCGTGTTATTGTAGGCGGATTAGATAGTGATTTTAGAGGAGAACCATTTGGACCGATGCCTCAATTACTTGCTAGAGCTGAGTTTGTAACCAAACTTACAGCTATTTGCGTAAAGAGTGGGTTACCAGCAACTAGAACTCAACGTATTATTAATGGTAAACCGGCAAATTATAATGATCCAATCATTTTAGTAGGAGCAAATGAATCTTATGAACCTAGATCAAGACATTATCATGAAGTCCCAGGAAAACCAAAGAAATTATAAGTTTATGAAAGCAGCCTATAAGGAAGCTAAAAAGGCAGAACTTGAGAATGAAGTTCCTGTTGGCGCTGTTGTTGTATATCAAAATAAAGTTATCGCTAGAGCATACAATAAAAGAGAACAAATGCAATCTTTTCATGCACACGCAGAGTTTCTCGCTATGATGAAGGCTGCAAAAAAAATAGGCAGTTGGAGATTGGAAGATTGTGATGTTTATGTTACAATGGAACCATGCCAAATGTGCGCTGGTGCGATGATTCAGTCACGTATCAAAAATCTTTATTACGGAGCTAAAGATCCAAAAGCTGGTGCAGTTGGTAGTGTATTAAATCTTATGGAGATTCCATTTAATCACCAAATTAATGTGGTTTCTGGAATGATGGCAGAAGAAAGTCAAGAGTTATTGAAGTCTTTCTTTAAGAAACTCAGAGAAAAATAATATAAATTCCCCATCAAGCATCATCACTCAATAGTAACTTGTGAACCTGGTCAGGTCTTGATTGAAGCAGCCATAAGCATTTCTATTATGTGGGTGATGATGCTTGATGGGGATTTTGTTTCTCATGTGTGTTTTCACATAAACATCGTGTATAATACTATATGATGATATAATAAAAATAATGGAGGAATGACTTATGAAACTAAATCCCAAGGTATATAAACAGCTAACTGGTGAGCCCTTTGAGACCCAGGACGCTAACGGAAAAATTATCGAATTTCACTATATGAATGACACACCATTCTTATTTCAATTTGCATCTAGAGGTAGATTTGCTATTTGGACATCAGATGGATATAATTACAAGGTTTTGATTGAATCTAAGTATTATGAAGCATTGAAAGATTTTTATCAACCAGAGGTTAATTTGATTTGGTTAACGTTCTTAGAAAGAGTTGGAACACTAAGCAAAAAAATTAATATGTGGTTCATTATACCAACATTTATATTGTATATAATTGTTGCTGGTGTAGCTACAATGGTGTTCCCAAATCAAACACTCCCTATTTTGTTAGGAATGATTGTATTAGTGGTAATAAGTAACATGGTTCAAGGCCGTTTAGTCAATAAAAAAGTTCGCGAAGAAAACAAGGTTGCTCAGGATAAAATTAGGGAATTTTTAGGTAATGAAAGATTTGATGGCTTAGTTAAGTCTCAGGAAGATCACTATCAAGAATACTTCAAATTCAACGAAGAACCAGCAGCTGAACAAGAAGAAGTTACTATAGTTGAAAATTCAGATGAAAACAATAGCGAGGATAAAAATGGAACAGAAAGCAATTAATGCAATACGATTTTTAGGCGTAGATGCAATCAATGTAGCAAATAGCGGGCACCCAGGGATTGTTCTTGGATCAGCTCCAATGGCATATAAATTATTTACTGAACATTTAAACATAGATATTAAAGATACAAAATGGATTAATAGAGACCGTTTTATATTATCTGCTGGTCATGGGTCGATGCTTTTATATGCACTCAATCATTTATCAGGTTTTAAAATCTCAATTGAAGATCTAAAGAGATTTAGACAAGTTGGCAATACTCCAGGGCATCCTGAATATGGTCATACTGATGGTGTTGAAACAACAAGTGGACCACTAGGACAAGGTATTTCTAATGCTGTGGGTATGGCAATTGCTGAAACACATTTGGCTGCAAGATTTAATAAAGAAGGATTCAATATTGTAGATCATTTCACATATGTTATTTGTGGAGATGGCGACCTTCAAGAAGGTGTTGCACTGGAATCTATAAGTCTGGCTGGACATTTAGGATTAGGTAAGCTCATTGTCTTATTTGATTCAAATGATATTCAATTAGACGGAAAAGTCTCCATGGCGTATAGCGAGAATCATAAAAATAAGTTTGAAGCTATGGGATGGCAATATTTACACGTTGCAGATGGAAATGACCTTTCCTCAATCAATAAAGCAATTATCAAAGCTAAAAAAGAATTAAATAAACCAACATTAATTGAAGTAAAAACTACCATTGGTTATGGAACATCACTTGCTGGAACATCCAAAGTACATGGCGCTCCAATTGGCTTTGCAGAAGCTGATGTATTAAGAAAAAATTTGAACTGGGAATACAAACCCTTTGAGATAACTTCTGATATTTACGACCATTTTAGAAAGAAAGTAGCACTTCGTGGGCAACGCGTTCATAAAAAATGGAAAGAATTAGTTAACAATTATAAAGCACAATTTCCAAAAGATTATGCTTTGTTTAACGAATTTCTTGATAATAAAATTCAAGTTGATTTGAATGAGTTCACAACCGAGGTTTCAGTTGCTAAGGATGCTACTAGAAATATAAGTGGAAAAGTATTAAACAAACTTTCTGAAAAATATCTAAATATTATCGGCGGTTCAGCTGACCTAACAGCATCAACAAAAGCTAAAGGTGCAGATGGCCATTATAATAAGGATAATAGATTAGCAAGAAATTTAAATTTTGGTGTTAGAGAACATGCTATGGGGGCCATCGTTAATGGTATGACATTGCATGGCGGATTAAAGGTTTTTGGTGGAGCGTTCTTTGTATTTAGTGATTATATGAAACCAGCTCTTCGACTTTCTGCAATCATGCAAATCCCATCTATCTTTGTCTTTTCACATGATACAATTGCAGTAGGTGAAGATGGTCCAACACACCAACCAATCGAACAGCTTGCAGGATTAAGAGCAATTCCTCACTTCAATGTGATTCGTCCAGCGGATGCTAATGAAACATTGGCTGCTTGGAAAATTG
This sequence comes from Acholeplasmataceae bacterium UBA2284, assembly GCA_002345705.1. Lineage (GTDB taxonomy): Bacteria > Bacillota_I > Bacilli_A > Acholeplasmatales > Acholeplasmataceae > Peloplasma. The sequence continues at coordinate 8,296 of DDWO01000026.1, forward strand.
CTGTTGAGTCAACTAATACTCCAACTTCAATTATTTTAACTAGACAAAATGTTGATAATCTAAAGACTACATCATATGAAGGTGTTTCTAAGGGTGCTTATGTTGTTTCTATGGAAGAGGGTAAACTTGATGGAATTCTACTTGCTTCTGGGTCAGAGGTTGGACTTGCTATTGAAACACAAAAGTTATTAAAGGAACAAGGCAAATTTGTAAGAGTGGTCAGTATGCCATCTCATTACTTATTTGAAAAGCAAACATTAAAGTATAAAAAAGAGATTTTACCTAAGAGCGTGAAGACACTTGCCATTGAAATGGGAAGCAGTCTATCATGGTATAAATATACTCAACACGTTTATTGCATCGATACATTTGGTGTAAGTGCGCCATTAGAGCAAGCACTTGAACACTTTAACTTCAATAAAGAAAAAGTGTCTGAATACTTTTTGAAAAAAGTAATTTAAAAGAAGAAGTGGTTAAATGATTTATGATGGAATTGTTGTTGGTGGAGGACATGCTGGAATAGAAGCTGCACTCGCCATGGCTCGTATGAATTTGAATACTGTTTTAGTTACAGGCAACCTCACAAAGGTTGCTTCTTTGCCTTGTAATCCTTCAATTGGAGGACCAGCTAAAGGAATAGTGGTTCGTGAGATTGATGCTTTAGGTGGACAAATGGCAAAAAGTGCAGATGAAGGCCAGATTCAAATCAAAATGCTTAATGCATCGAAAGGTCCTGCTGTTCGCGCACTTCGTGCTCAAATAGATAAAATTAAATATCCTAAAATTATGTTGAGGGTTCTAAAAGAGACGAAAAATTTAACTCTTGTGGAAGCACTTGTTGATCAAATGATTGTTGAAGATCAAGAAATCAAAGGTATTATCCTTAACAATGGCGAGAAGATATATGGAAAGACAGTTATTTTGACAACTGGGACCTATTTAAGCAGTAACATACTTATAGGTAAGGAAAAAACTACGGGTGGTCCTCATGGAGAACCAACTACATTTGGTATTAGTAAACAGCTAAAAGAACTAGGCTTTGATGTCGTTCGCTTAAAAACAGGAACGCCACCAAGAATAGCAAGAGATAGTGTTGATTATTCAAAAATGTTAATACAACCTGGTGATGATGAAGGCCAGACATTCAGCTTAGATGGAAAATACTACGATGAAAACCCACATGAATATTGTTATTTGACACACACGTCTTTAGAAACCCACCAAATTATAACAATGAATTTAGATGAATCTGCAATGTATGGTGGAATTGTTGAAGGTGTTGGGCCAAGATATTGTCCATCAATCGAAGATAAAGTTGTGAGATTTTTCGATAAGGAAAGACATCAAATTTTTATTGAACCAGAAAGCATGGAACTCGATGAAATGTATGTTCAAGGATTTTCTACAAGCCTTCCAAGACACATCCAGGAACAAATGATTAAAACTATTCCAGGATTAGAAAATGTAAAAATCATTAGATATGCTTACGCTATTGAATATGATGCAATTAATCCAATACAATTATTTCCAACATTGGAAACTAAAAAAATAAAAAATCTTTATTGTGCTGGTCAAATCAACGGAACAAGCGGTTATGAAGAAGCTGCTGGTCAAGGCTTGATGGCTGGTATCAATGCAGGGTTACGAATTAAAGGTGATGCACCACTGATTTTGCATCGCCACGAAGCTTATATAGGTGTTTTGATTGATGACCTTGTTACAAAGGGTACAGTAGAACCATATCGTTTACTTACATCTAGAGCAGAGCATAGATTATTATTGCGCCATGATAATGCGGATTTGAGACTTAGAGATTATGGTTATAAAATAGGTCTAGTCAATGAAGAAACCTACCAAAAATATTTAAACAAGAAACAAGAATATAATGAACTTTTCGATTATGTTACTAAATATAGAGTGATGCCAACCAGGGACAATAATGCTTTCTTAGGATCACTTGGGTCTGCTCCTATTTATGAGGCAATTAGTTTAGCTGATTTATTGAAAAGACCAGAAATAAACAAAGAAGTCATTAAACATTTTCTAGAGCATCCTTATAATGATGATGCAATGGAACAATTGGAAATAAAAGTTAAGTATGAAGGTTATATTCAAAAAGCCATTAGAGAAGCGGATAAAATGCTTCGTTTAGAAGACAAAATTATTCCAGATATAATCAATTATAATGCTATACGCAATATCTCATCTGAGAGCAGAGAAAAATTAAATAAAGTTAGACCAAAAACTCTTGGGCAAGCTTCAAGAATATCTGGCGTAAATCCTGCAGATATTTCGGTTTTATTAGTTTATCTAGAATCAGGAAGTTTTAACCATGACGTTTAAAGATAATATAGAAAAACTCTTAAATATCAAATTTACACTTGAACATCAAAAAATGTTTGATGTATACTATCAGTATCTGATCGAATATAACAAAATAACCAATTTAACAAGAATTGTTGATGAAACAGAAGTGTATTATAAACATTTTTACGACTCACTAACTCTAGCAAGCACAATAGATATGAACCAAATTCAAACTCTATGTGACATGGGAGCTGGTGCAGGTTTTCCCAGCATTCCTTTAAAAATAATGTATCCACATCTAGAAATAACTATTGTTGATTCATTAAATAAAAGAATTGTTTTTCTTGAAAATTTAGTCGCAAAGCTAGAATTAAGTAAAATCCAGATGATTCATGATCGAGTCGAGTTGTATGCATTGAAGAATCAAAATAAATTTGATTTGGTTACTGCACGAGCTTTAGGTCATATGTCTTTGATTACTGAAATGGGAATTCCTATGATTAAAAAGAATGGTTATTTTATTGGCTTAAAGGCTCAAAACTATGAGGAAGAGCTCAATGAGTCGCGAATTGGAATTACGATACTCGGTGGTGAGATTATGGATATCAAAGCATTTGATCTGCCATTAGACCTCGGGCATAGAGTACATATTATAATTAAGAAGACCAAGCAAGTTAATGGTTATCCAAGATCATTTGTAATGATGACGAAGAAACCTTTATAAACTACTAGAATAGGAGCAATAATGGGAAAGATCATAGCCGTATCCAATCAAAAAGGTGGAGTTGGTAAAACAACAACAAGTGTTAATCTTTCTGCAGCCCTCGCTGAACACAATAAACGGGTTTTACTCGTCGATTTTGACCCTCAAGCGAGCACAACAACTAGTTTAGGAATCAATCGAAGCATGTTATATTCGACTATTTTTGATGTACTACTTGGCGATAAAACAATTCATGAGTCGGTAATTCATTTGCATGATATCAATTTAGATGTTATTCCTGCAACAATTGAACTTGCTCATATAGAAGTTAGATTGGACCATGAAGATAGAGAATATATTTTGAGTCATAAATTGAATCAAATTGTAGATGAATATGATTTTATTATCATCGATTGTCCCCCATCATTAGGGCTTTTAACCTTAAGCGCTCTCTATGCTTCAAATTCAGTTTTAATCCCCGTACAGTGTCAATTTCTTGCTATAGACGGCCTAACACAACTACTTAACACAATTCGCATTGTGCAAAAGAAACAAAAAGTCAATAACAAGATGCTTGAAATTGAAGGAGTTCTACTAACCATGCTAGATAAAAGAACAAAAGCTGGTTGGGAAATAGTGCATGAAATTAAAGATTATTTTAAAGAAGGTGTATTTGACACCATTATTACGAGCAATGTAGCAGCACAAGTAGCCCCTACTTATGGATTACCAGTGCTTACATTTGCACCAAAGTCACCAGCCGCTAAGTTGTATAAATCTTTAGCAAAGGAGATTGTACTTAAAAATGAGTAATGATAAAAAGGCGCGAACATTTTCAGATCTTTTAAGTGAGCATCACGTTGATGAAGTACTAGAAGGAGAAATTATTGAGGAAATCTCACTAGTTTCTATAAAACCTAATCCTTTTCAACCACGTCGAATATTCGATGAAGATAAAATTAACGAGCTTGCTCAATCAATAAAAGAGCATGGTGTATTTCAACCTATTATATTAAAAAAAGTTAAACAAGGTTATATTATAGTTTCTGGCGAAAGAAGATTTAGAGCTGCACAAAAGGTTGGACTAAAATCAATCCCTTCAATAATTAGACAATATGAGGAAGCTAAAGTAGCTGAAATTGCACTTGCTGAAAATCTACAGCGTGAGAATTTAACTCCAATTGAAGAAGCTGAAGCCTATAAAATTGTGATGAATAATTTAAAGTTAACTCAAGCTGAACTAGCAGCAAAAGTAGGTAAAAGTAGATCTCATGTGACAAATACTCTAGGATTACTAAACTTACCTCATGAAGTACAACAAATGTTATTAACCTCTCAAATTAGTATGGGGCATGCACGTGCTTTAAGTAAACTCGAGGATCCAAAACAAGTTATTAAATTAGCACACAAAATCGTTGAAAATCAATTAAGTGTTAGACAAATTGAAGAATTGACTATGATTGAAGAAAAAACAAACAAAATTAAAAGAGTAGTAGTTGCTAAATATAACGATCAAGAAACAGAACTCTCATCTTTGTTTGGACAAAAAGTCAAGATTGACGATAAAAAAATAGTAATCTATTGTAGCGAGGATAAAATTGAAGAGACAATAGAAAGGTTACTAAAAAAATGAAATACAATATTGGTGACCATATTATCACTAAAAAGAAACACGTGTGTGGATCAGATGAGTGGGAAGTACTTAGAACTGGTGCAGAAATAAAGATAAAATGCATTAAGTGTAGTCGAGAGATTATGGTATTCAAAACAGAATTAGATAAAAAGATTAAACCTCCCAAAGAGTAGAAAATTATATCTTACATAGTAAATACAACTATATTGAGGCTAATACGACATATAGAAATTATAAACTATATAGCGTAAGTAGCCTTTTATCATCATTGTCATGCGATTTATTTCGCAAAAAGTCAATTTTAAGTGAAAAGTGGTTGCTTTTTTTAAAATGATAAGATAGAATATAAAAGCAAGCCAAAAATGGAGGGGTAGCGAAGTGGCTAAACGCGGTAGACTGTAAATCTACTCCCTACGGGTTCGGCAGTTCGAATCTGCCCCCCTCCACCACTCTATATAATAGACCTTGTATAAAAGAGGACAAAAACTCTTCTAAGGATATTGACAAGGTTGTTTTATAATGATAGAATGATAAAGCACGTCATGTAAGGCATGCGAAAAAGGTCTTTGAAAACTGAATG
>DDWO01000006.1:0-7907 GCA_002345705.1 Acholeplasmataceae bacterium UBA2284
ACGACAAAATCGACATCTGCTCTAGATAATGTTACAGCAGCACCTGGCTTTAAAAATGGAACAATCTTTGAGATTTCTTCTTTTTCACCAGTCACTGGGTTTTTCACATTCGCTGTTGAATATAAGGTAATGAAGCTCATACCACCTTTAGAGTTTTGTGCTCCAACTGCAGTATCGACTTGACCACCTGTACCAGAAAATTGCTTAAATCCAATCGACTCAGATGCACATTGTCCAGTCAAGTCAATTTCAATGGTTGTATTAATTGAAACCTGATTATCATTTAATCCAATAATAGCAGGGTCATTGACATAATGACCATTTAGAACCTGAACACTTGGATTGTTATCGATGAAATCATATAGCTCTTGAGTGCCTAATGCGAAACAACAAACATGCTTACCCTTATGTGTTTTCTTCTTGGATCCGTTTGCTGCTCCAGCCTTCACTAATTTCATCAAGCCGGTTGTAAACATTTCAGTATGAATTCCTAAATCCTTTTTATGAAGCAGCGCATGTGCGACTGCATTTGGAATACCGCCAATACCTAATTGAAGTGTTGAACCATTTTTTATCTTTTCGGCAATTAAATTTCCGATAGCAATATCCTTTTCATTAGGAAGAGCATCCTGAAGCACTGGTGGATAGTAATCGACATCAATTAGATAATCAATATGACTTTGATGGATTTCTAAATCACCAAATGTTCTAGGGAACTTTGGACTGACCTCTAGGATCACGATATCAGCAAGCTCAATCGCTTCCTTTTCATAAACGTTTGATAATGAAAGAGATAGAAAACCATGTTGATCTGGAGGGGTTGCTGTACCTACAAAAATATTGGGTCTGGCATGTTCAAAACGTTTACGACCTGCAAGGTGTAAATGGTTTGGGATAAAGCTTATATTTCCGTTTTCATGTGCCTTTCTTAGGGAAGCACCATAAAACCAGGAATCAATTGAAAATGAAGATTTGTATTTTGGGTTAATAAAAAATTCGCCATTTTCAATTGGTAAACAGTTTGTGACCTTTACACCAGTAACCTGATCAGCTATTTGATGTAATGCCAAAATAAATTCTTTAGGTTCAGCACCAGCCATACCGAATACAACAGTATCGTTTGATTTTACAAGACCAATAGCATCTTGCACAGTAATTTTCTTTGGAGTTTTCATATTCAAACCTCTTTCTAGATTAACATATTAAGATGAGGGGAGAGTTTCCCCTCCCCATCATTTTAACATATTGATTTTTTTAAAACTTATTTTCCTTGAATAATTGAAATATCTTCGATGTCTCTAACTTTAGCCCATCTTGGTGCATCGCCTGAATTGTCTAATTGTAGTAATGCCATTGAAGCAATACCCCAACGCTTACCATTTGTATAGTCAACTGTACCACCCATTGGAACTTCAATTGGAGCTTCTTCCATAGCCTTAATGTAAGATTCCCAAGTTAAAGTATCTGTACCAACACGTTCAATACCTTCAACAAAGATTGCAGCAGCAATATAACCAGCCATTGCATAAGCATTTGCAGAGTAATTTGCATAATTAGCATTTGTCATATCAGTAGCAAATGTCCAATAAGCATCAGAGAAGCCTAATGTACCAGCTGGGTCAACGATATCTAACCAAGCGTTCGCATACATATCAAATGCGTAATCAATTGCAGGATCTACAGAAGTTGCATCAGCATTTACATAAGAAGTAAATACAGGAACTGTTAAACCATTTGAATTAAGTGCACCTACAGCAGCCTTGAATGGAGCTTGGTTAGATGCAACGATGACAGCACCAACACCTGCAGTTACGAAATCAAGAACAGCACTGTTTAAAGCTGATGTATCAGCAGCTGAGAATGACTTGTAAATGAAATCATTTCTTCTACCTTCAGTAATTGCTTGAACTTCAATACCAGCCTTGATACTGTTACCAGCGTCATCAGCAGTATATAGAACACCAACCTTAGCTGTGTCGCCAAGTTTTTGATCTTTATTTGCACCGAATAGTGCTTCGTTTAATGCACGAGCAGTCATAATTCTTCCGTCTGTCTTATAGATTGGTTGAACAGCCATAACTGGGTTACCAATAGATTGTTCAAAATATAATGAGTTGATACCAGTAGCAGCATAAACCATTGGAATACCAACAGTTTGGATTAAACCAACTGTAGCACCAACTGTAGGAGTACCGAAGTGACCAACTAAAGCAAATACGTTATCTTCTTCAATTAATTGCTTAGTATAGTTAAGACCATTTGTAGCATCAAAACCATCATCATAAGTTACGAACTCTAAAGTACGACCAGCAATACCACCACCATCATTAATCTTCTTGAAGTAAGCTTGGATACCAGCATTGAATGGTACACCAACAGCTGCGAAGAATCCTGAAGTTGCAGCAGTGTTACCTACAGTAATTGTAGTTGCTGTTACACCTTGGACAGTGATTGCTCTAACGCTATATAAGAATGGCACAGAGAAACCGCTCATAACAACTCTAGCTTCTGAATTTGTCTTTAATGAAGTTGTGTCAAATCCACTAATTGTATAAGCAGTAGCAACTTCCTTAACACCATTTCTATAAATCGCATTGACAACCATACCAGCGTTGTCAAAATCTTCACCTAGGTTATAAGTTTGCTTTGTAGGTAGATCAGTAATCTTAAGTAGCATTAAGACTTTACCTTGAGTTTCATCAAACACTAGATAAACGATTTGAATAGATTTTCCCCCATAACTGATTGTAAGTGTCTTTTCACCATAGATTGTTGTGTTGAATCCTGATACAACATAATCATCTGCTGTTAATAGCTTATCAGTTCCATCTGAAAAATTTGCTCTAACTTGTAATCCAGCTAAATCAATTTCTTCACCAACTTGATATTCTAACTTAGTAGCGCTACTTAACATAAATAAGCTGTCTACTGTAGCCTCTTCGATGACTGGATCAGTACATGCAGCTAATCCGAATGCAGCGAATAAAGTTAATAGAATGAATAATACTTTTTTCATATTTTCTCCTTTTTCTTGCCTTTTGGCTATGTATTTCTGTTCTGAGAACAGTTTTTACCTATTTTTTTGTTCCTAGGTATGCGTTCACTAGCTCTTCATCATTCAAGAGTTCATGTCCTGTACCTTGTTTCTTTACTAAACCTAATTCTAGTAAATATGCATAATCAGCAATCTTTAATGTCTGATAAGCATTTTGTTCTACGATGAGTATCGTTCTTCCAGATTCCTTAATCTTTTGAATGATATCAAAGATACTTCTTACAATCAGTGGAGCAAGCCCTAATGATGGTTCATCGAGTAAAAGTAACTTTGGCTTACCCATCAGTGCCCTTCCAATGGCTAGCATTTGCTGTTCACCACCAGATAGTGTAGATGCTTGTTGTTTTTTTCTTTCTCCTAAGATAGGGAAATAAGTATAAACAACATCTAGCATTTCTTGGACCTGTTGTTTAACTGAAATCTTAATCGTTGTTTCGATATCATTTTCAACAACGGTTCTTAGCTCAGGCTTTAATGAATAAGCACCAACGCGTAGATTTTCTTCAACAGTTAGACCGTAGAAGATCATTCTTCCTTCTGGTGATTGCAAAATTCCCTTGGATGCTATTTTGTGAGGATCCTTGTTGGTGATATCCTCACCATCAAAAATGATTTGTCCGGATTTCACTCTGGTTGCTCCAGATACACTTCGAATTAATGTCGATTTTCCTGCACCATTGGCACCGAGTATTGCAACAATCTTTCCTTCAGGAACTGATAGATTAACTCCCTTAACTGCCTTAATAATTCCATAGTCAATGACTAGGTCTTTGATTTCTAATAGAGCCAATTTACTCACCTCCTAAATATGCTTCTTGAACGACTGGACTTTTTTGAATTTCAGAGGCAGTGCCTATAGCAAGCTTTCTACCAAAAGATATTGCACAAATCGTATCACATATACTCATTACAAGTCCCATGTCATGTTCGACAAGGAATATTGTGCAGTGATAGTCACTTTGAATCTTTTTGATGGTATGTGCAAGCTCTTCAGTTTCTGCATCATTTAGTCCTGCAGCCGGTTCATCAAGGATGATGAGACTTGGATTGGTCATCAATGTTCTAGCAAGCTCAATACGCTTTAAGACACCATAGGGTAATCCGATTGGATAAAAGTGCTTATAGGCGATTAAATTCAAGTCAGTTAAGATCTTTTCTGCTCTCGCACGAAGTATGGATTCCTCTCTCTTATAGCTGAAGGTTTGAAAGGAATGATGAACAAATCTTGAACGATATAATGAATGTGCACCGACTAGCATGTTATCTAAGATGGAGAGCTCCCAAATGAGTTCTACGTTTTGGAATGTTCTAACAATACCTGTCTGAATAACATCATGAACCTTATAGGAATTTAAGTTAAGTACTCTACCATTTGGATCTCTATAAAGTACCTTTCCTTGTGTTGACTTATAAAACTGTGTAATACAGTTAAATACGGTTGTCTTACCAGCTCCATTTGGACCAATCAGTCCAAATATTTCTCCCTTTTTAACCTCAAAGGTCAACTGATCGACTGCCTTAAGACCACCAAACTGCATCGTTAGGTTATCAATCTTTAGAATGGAGTCACTAGAAATAATGGAATCCATTTTTTCTTGTTCCTCTGGATTTAAGGATAATTGATCATTTAGCTTCTTTTTTTGTTTTTCTAGCTTAGATTCAAGTGAGATGACCTTGGATTTAGATTTTTCAGAAGCCTTAATTTTTAAATCTGCAACATGTTTTTTATAGCCTTCTAATTCCTTAGCTACCAATTGACCCACTTCAATCTTTAAATTTTGATAAACCTTTTGGTTTGCCTCTAATCTGGAATTTGAATATTTTCTATTGCTATAGGTCTCAATCAAAAGATTTTTTTCATCTGTAATTCTCTTTGTTAATGCTTCAACTTGTTGATCTAATAAAGCCTTTGCTTGTTCAAGCTTAACTTGATCAGTTCCTAATTTGAGTTTTTTACGATGATATGATGTGTGATAAGCTCTTTTCTTCCAGTAATACTCTTTATCTAGCTTAGCAAGCTTATCCTTTGTGAAGTGGTTCAAATACTCTTGATTAGATAGTGTATCTAATTCAACTTCGATTAATCTTGGTAAATATTTCTTCTTCAAGCTTTTTTCTTTTTTCATTAGCTTAGCATCCAATTTTTCCTGGTAGACAGGTAGATATGCCTTGGATAGCTCGATTTGATATTCTAATGATGCAATGCTTCTTTCAAGAAGGAATGTTTTAGACATCTTATTGGTCTTTTCCATATTTGTACTCCTTCCATAAAAGATTTAGTTTTTTATAAAGCTTGATAATGAATTGCTTTAAATCGGTGAAAAGCTTAATGACTCCACCTGGATAAAACATAACGACTAATATAATGAGTGCTCCTGAAAACATAAGGTAGGCGTTCGTATACTTCTGAAAGAATGGAATTTTAACTAAAATAATATCCTTCATTCCAAAAATGATAAATGTACCAATTAAAACACCCCAGATATTTTTCATCCCACCGATGACAACTGCTGCAAGCACGTTTAGAGATAAATCAATACCCCAGTTGCTTGGATAGCTTGTTGTAAAGCGTAGCATATGAAGCATTCCACCTGCAACTGCTAAGAATGTAGCAAGTAAAAATGCAATTAAACGATATTTTAAAATGCTTATTCCCATTGCTTGTGCTGCGGATGTTGAATTTTTAATGGAAAGCATTGCACGACCTGTAGGACTATTGATAATATTAATTACCCAAACCATTGTAATAACCATTAAACCAATGATAATATATTGCATCGGATTGTATCTGAGTGCTGTCGAGCTATATAATCCGAAGAATGTGATGCCTTCTGTAAGTCTCATTCCAAATGCTCCACCTGTTAAAGGAGAGTTTTGGAAAAAGTTTTTGAGTAGCTCAGCTAATGCGAGTGTTAGGATTGCTAGATACATACCTTCAATTCGAAGGGATATAAAACCAACCATCACACCTAGACCTAAGGAAACTGCAATACCTACAATAAATGCGAGCTCAGCAGACATCCCTACTGTTTGAAATAAATAACCGATTAAATAGGATCCTAATCCCATAAATCCTGCAGTACCAAGTGATGCAAGTCCTGCATATCCAAGCAGTAATAGGAACCCTAAGGCTACGATATAACGAATTAAGACTGGTGCAACAAAGTTGAGTAGGGATGGCTTCACTAAGCCAGTAGCACCAAATACTTGTAATAGAACTAACATAAGCCCTAAGACCAAGATTGGGAAATATGGATGCTTAGAGATTCTTGCGAATTTAGACTTTAGTGTCTCCAGATTACTTTTTGGTTTTTGATGTTCTAGTTGCATAATTACACCTTCTTCGCAATCTTCTTACCGAACAAACCAATAGGCTTGATCAATATGATGACTAATATGACTAAATAGACAAATACCTTATAATAAACTCCAAGACTAGAGGATCCAATCATAATCTTTTGTGTAATATAGTTTGATAGTGTCGAGACGATTGGAATGATAATTGCTCCAACGACTGGTCCAAAGAATGTAGAGAAACCACCTAAGATTCCTGCTAAAAATCCATTGACCTGCATTTCGACCATCAGACCTGCTGATATGGTTTGTGTGGATGCATATAAAATCGCACCAAGTGAACCCAAGCCACCAGCAATACCCCAGCTCATCGCTGTGATGAACTTCGTGTTTACACCCATCATGCCAGCAACCTTTTCGTTTGCTGCAGTTGAGCGAACACCTAAGCCCCATTTGGTAAACTTCAAGGCGATGAATACTGTTGAAATAACTAGCGTAGCAACTAAAATCATATAAACATGATTATGTTGAATTAAAATGAACTTATCTCTAAATGGAATGAGCGTTCTTGTTGTAAAGAAATAAGGTATGGTTGGCATGTTTAAATCTGCCTTAAAGAATAACGTTGGTAGCATACCCATAATAAAGAGCACTGAACCCATCGTAATCATTTGCTTGGTTAGTGAATTTGAAAACTTAGACTTTCTAATAATCATGGTGTCGATGAATACTCCGAGTAGGAACCCGACAAGTATACCCAAAATGAAGGACAACATCATGGAGATAAAGCCATTGATTGAAGGAAAGTTAATAATTAAATATCTATTATAAAATACTGTAGTTACATAAGCAGCTGTTGTAGAAATCATTCCTTGAGCAAAGTTTGTTGTAAATGATGTTCTAAAGATTAAGACGATTGCTAGGGTAACTAGCGCAAGTGGTGCAGCATCAGCAAGTGCTGGAACCAATCGATTGATAATATCAATTAATATATCCCAAAATGTCATACGTCACCCCACCTGATAATGTTTGCTGCCCAAACATATCCAATACCTGCAGCGAGCATACAAACAACAGTTTGATCCTTAACCTGACCGGATTGAAGTGCGAGATGTAGGGATAAAATCTGATCGATTTGTCCGATATGGCCATAATCCTCTAGATAGATGGATTGATCTTCATTTAATCCTAATTCCTCTAGCATCGATTCATGTCCTGATCTTTTAATATGAAGAATATCTAAAAATCCGATATCACGTCTTGATAATTTAGATTTTCTTAATGCTTCATCAATGCACTTGATCCAATTTGGCATTGAAACCAAGTTCAATCTATTTTTCATCTTGACTGGATCTAATAGTCTTAATGATTTTTTAGATTCTTCAACATTTTCCAATGTAATTGGGTTGCATAAGCCACCAATTTCAACAGCAGCTGTTCTAGATAATGAGCCATCACCAATCATATGTGAACCAAGCAATAAGTTTTTATTGTGGTTCTTCTTTAAAATGATTGCTCCTCCGCCAGCTCCTAGGTTATACATCATGGACATATCCTT
>DDWO01000006.1:7917-17449 GCA_002345705.1 Acholeplasmataceae bacterium UBA2284
ATCTCATCATCTGCGATTAACATATCTTTTGCCATCTTCATTGCTGAAACTGTTGTGCAGCAACGGTTTTGTACATCTATACCCCAGGCATTAAGTGCCCCAATACGATCTTGGATATATAATGCTGATGTTGTTAATGGATATTCCTTCCATTCTTCAGTAACACTTAAAATCACATCAATTGATAATGGATCAACTCCTGTGTTTTTTAGTGCATCAAGGGCTGCTAAAGCACCCATTTCCTGAGTTCCATCACTTTGAGTGTTCTCAGGAACTACTTTTTCTCTGATTCCAAGTTTATCGATGATTGCTTGTTCACTCCATGTGCCTTTAGTGGCTTTAGAGATTTCTCTAGCACTCATTCTTCCTTTTGGCAGATAAATTCCGGTACCTACGATACCGACATTTACTTCATTCATCGGGCTACTCTCCTAGTCTTTGATTTTTAAATATGATTTATAAACGCATACCACCGTTAACATTTAATGTTTGAGCAGTAATATATGATGATTCCTCTGATGCTAAGAATAATGCAGCATTCGCGATTTCTACTGGTTGACCAAGTCTACCTAGCATAGTTAGCTTAGCAAAGCTATCAAGTAAATCCTGTGGGATTGTCTTTAATATATCTGTCATGATATAACCTGGAGCGATTGCGTTACATCTTACATTCGCACCTTTTCTAGCAAATTCCTTAGCCCATGTCATAGTTAATCCAATGACACCAGCTTTAGTAGCTGCATAGTTTGCTTGTCCAATATTTCCATAAATTCCAACAACTGAAGAAATATTAATGATTGAGCCGTAACCATTGGTTTCCATTAATGGACCAAAGAGACGAGTCATATTGAATACACCCTTTAAATTGACATCAATGACTTGATTCCATTGGTCATCTGTCATTTTTCTAGTCATCGCATCTCTAGTAATTCCAGCGTTATTGACTAAAATATCAACCTTACCAAATTTAGCAACGACATCATCATAAAATGCTTGTACACCTTGAGTGTCTGTAACATTTAAATGATATCCAAACACATTTTTAGCTGTATAGGTTAATTCACCCATATCAGCTGCAATAACTCTTGCACCTTCAGCAGCAAACATTTCAGCGATTGCTTGTCCTAAGCCCTTTGCACCACCTGTAACAATAGCGACTTTATTATCTAGTCTTCCCATTTTTAATTTCTCCTTTTATAGTTTCTTTAAGACGATTGCAGTACCCATACCGCCACCAATGCATAGACTTGCTAGTCCAAGATTCTTGTTTGTTTTCATCATTTGATAAAGTAGGGTAACCATAATTCTATTTCCACTTGCTCCAACAGGATGTCCTAAGGCAATTGCTCCACCATTTAGGTTTGTTCTTGCAAGGATTTCTTCTTTAGTTAATGAATAAAGATCAGTTAACTCCTTAATTACACCTAGTGACTGTGCAGCGAATGCTTCGTTTAATTCAATTAAATCCATGTCAGCTAATGTTAGGTTAGCCATCTTTAAAGCATTTTGAATTGCAGGTGTAGGTCCTAGTCCCATAATGGAAGGATCAACTCCACCTTGTCCAATACCAATAATTTCAGCAATTGGCTTTAAATCATGCTTTTTAACATAGGATTCACTTGCTAAAACAACAAAGCTTGCTCCATCATTAATTCCTGATGCATTTCCAGCAGTAATGCTGCCGTCTTTTTTGAATGCAGGTCTTAATGTAGCTAATTTTTCTAGGCTTGTTACGCGGTTAATATATTCATCTTGATCAAAAATGGTGTCACCTTTTCTACCAGGGATGACAATTGGAACGATTTCATCCTTAAACTTACCTGCATCTTGAGCCTTAGCTGCCTTTGCTTGAGAAAGAATCGCGAATTGATCCTGTTCTTCTCTTGTAATACCATACTTTTCAGCGATGCGTTCTGCAGTTATACCCATGTGTTGACCATCAAATGCATCTGTTAATGCATCATAAATCATGTGATCCTTCATTTGTTGATCACCCATCTTAACACCTGTACGAATCGATCCAGGAACTAAGAATGGTGCATAGCTCATTGATTCAACACCACCAGCAATCACTAGTTGATGCATACCAATTGCTAAGTTTGTATAGGCATTCATCACTGATTTCATACCACTACCACACGCCATGCTGACTGCATAGGCTGGAATAGATACAGGGACTCCACTGAATATAGAAACCTGTCTACCAATACCTTGACCAAGTCCAGCAGGAAGAATGTTACCAACTAAGACTTCATCAATGTCTGATACATTAATTTTTGTTTCTGTAATTAAAGACTTTACTACCTGTGAAGCGAATTGTGCAGGATGCAGAGGAGCGAGCGTACCCATAAAAGACCCAATTGCACTGCGTTTACCACCTAAGATATAAACCTTTTCCATTTTTTAATCTCCATTTCTAAAAGCGTTTACAATTTCGTTATAAAAAAGATATTACATAGCAAAAAAAATAATAAAATCCCTTTGTTAAGGTAAATAGTGCTATATAATCTTAATTTCCTAATGTGAATAGATATTCATATTACGCCTTTATATTATCATATACGATATGCTTTGTCAATTGATTCTAATGCTTTTGTAATGAAAATGTTATGCGCTTACAAAAAAAAGCGAGGAGAGTCGCTTTTTTCTATTCTATAAACATTTCATATTCTTTTCAAAAGGCATTTTAGGGAGTAAAATGTGATGAAAAGTTGAACCAGTTTGAGCATTTTACAGATCAAAGCGCTAGTTCAATTTAAGAACCATTAGAAAAAGAAGGAAAATTAAGAATATGAATAAATGTTCATGTTAATTATATTTTAATCTACTTCTCTTGCCTTGTCAATAGGCATTCAATTTTTTTTAATTGTTTTTTTATTTTTTTTAGTATACACTTATATTAGGTGATACAATGGATCAAGTCAAATACCGTCTACCCAAACGTAAGGATGGACAAAAAACGTTCGATCATATTATAGAGACTGCGAAAAAGCTTTTTTCTAAAAATGGATATCAAGCAACCTCTATTAATGAAATCATTGATAAAGCAGGTATAGCAACAGGGACTTTTTATCTTTATTTTGATGATAAGTTTGCTCTATATTCCTATTTACTCGCGAAATATAGAAAATCTATTCGAAAAGCTATTTCTGAAGGCATACATGATGCGCACACAAGATATGAAAAGGAAAGATTAGGTTTACGCTCATTTTTGAAGTTTGCGTGGCAGGATCCTCTAGCTTATCGAATTATTTGGGAATCAATGTTTGCAGATAAAGAGTTATTTAGAGAATATTATGAAACATTTAGCCACGACTATGTTAGACAGTTGAATGCAGCTGTTGGCCATGGTGAGGTTAGAGATGATGTGGATTTAGAGACCTTATCTTACATGCTCATGGGTATATCAAACTTCGTAGGCTTACAGGTACTCTTTAGAGAGACATTGACAGAGCTGGATTTAGATCGAATTACAGATAATGTTATGAAGGTATTGAAATCAGGCATGTTTAACGAAAAATAAAAAGCTCACTGAGCTTTTTTTTATTTGTGCTATTAATATTATTAATAAGTAGTTTGTTCTTTGTTTAGATGCTCTAGAATAAACAGTGTAAAAACGATAGTAAATGAAGTACTTAGGATAAAGTTTCCAAAAACATTTCTAAGAATAAATTGAACTAAATCTTGACCAAACATGTATCCCATGTTCATAACTAAATTGATAAAAAATAGAAATATTAATGGAATAACAAAGGATCCTGCAAGAATTGCATGCTTGATCTTGTATTTAAAGTTTGGTAGCAGCAAGATGATATAGGTGATATATGCAACGATTGAGATGATTCTAGATGAAATATATTGAAAAATAAAAATTGAAGGATAAGTAAACCCTGTCGGATTCCTAACAAATTCAATAAGTGGAAGTATAAGACCTGCTACAAAATATAATAGTGGCAAAATCGCTAAAAAGCGGTACTGATTCGGTACAAATATCAATATAGCTAAGAATGAAAGCTGGATCACGAATGGAAAGATTAGATTTCCAAGTATTGGCATATTCGAAAGTTCTAGCAAATAAATGATATTTGAGATGCGAGCAATTAAAAATAAAACAGTTACTACGACCATCAAAATTCTAAAAATCGACCATTTGTTTTCAATCATTTTATTATTTCTCCCCTATGTGATTGACTCGTTAAAACTATTATAAGTTAAATGATGATTTCCGTCAATAAAAAAAAGACCCTAAGGTCTATTCTTCATCTTCATCACTAAATTCACTATAGTCAATCTTACAGGTATTTATTCCAAATAGTTTATAGAGCCCACAAAAACTAAAATATGCAGTAAACATCATCACAACCGCACCAATAAAGAACCAATAGCTTACCGTAAACGTTAAAACTAGAAAAATCAGTGCGAGTACATATCGAATCAGTTGATCAATTTTTCCAACATTCTTTTTTACCTTCATTCTCATTCACCTCATATTTTTATTATATACTTAAGATTTTATATTTTCTAAAGCTTTGCTTAATAGACAGGTGTTACTGTAATCTTTGACCCATCACATGGAATATCTAATCTACAGCTGAGCTTACTATCAATACCTTGACCAAGCTCAAATCTAAAGAAATCTACAATTTCTACATCATGATATTCAAGTAGCTCATATACCTTTTGACCTGGATTTTTAATAAAATCCTGAGAGGTTAAGGAAATCTCTTCAAGATGCTTATGGAATAGGTTTTCATCAAAGGATTGATGATCCTTTTCATACATAAATCGTTCATAATTCATCGTATCGATATCTATATATTTCGTATCTAAATAGCTTGGTGCATTCGCTGCAACCTGCATCGCTAAATCCCTTGCTAGATCCTTTAAATCCTTCGTTAAAATCACGAGTGTAACCACTTTTCCTCCTAAATGGATATAAGAGCCGAATCCATAGGAATCATCCTTTAAAACCCGATAAAAACGTCTTAAATAGGCGTTTTCTTTAATGATGGATGAGGTTTGTTTAATCATCTCATCAATCGTTACTCCTTGAATCTTTATCTTTTTCGCATCGACTGGATTGGTAGCATCTGATTCAATCATCGGCTTAGCAAGCTTTTGAACTAAATCAATAAAGGATGGATTTTTCGCTACGAAATCTGTTTCTGCATTGATTTCATATAAAATTGCCTCATTGCCTTCTATATAAACATTGCATAAGCCCTTGGATGCTACTCTTTTATTTCCATCGTGAGATAAAAATGAGTTTTTTAATATTTCTAGAGCTTGATCATAGTCGTTATTTGCATCGCTTAATGCCTTTTTGCATTCTAAAATACCGGCCTTTGTTTCTTCTCTTAATTTTTTTATTAAATCTAATGTCATATAAATCCTCCTGACCTATCTCATTATACATGATGAGATATCATAATACTTAAATAAACGCATTTATTGAACAAAAAAGGGCTTTGCCCTTAATCGCCAAATAAAGATAATTGTTCAACACCAAACTTCTTATTACCAGATACGATGCGTTGCCACTTTGATGATCTTCCCTTACCAAGTGGTCTTATCTTATCTTCATCCTTTAATCTTTTTAATGTTCTATCAATGGTTGCATCACTCACGTTTGGATGTCTTTTTCTTAAATCCTCTTTAGAAAATATTTCATCTAGCTTTAAAATACTATTTTCGATATTATTCGATTTATTGAGCTCACGTTCAAATACATATTCATGAGCCATATCGTCAACCTCTTCATAGCTACTAATTAAAATATTTAATAATATTCTAGAAACCATATCGGTTTGAGCGTATCCAGATGACCAATAATAGTTCGCAGTAATGACTCCACTCTTCCAGCCATCTTTTTCCATCAGGAAATATTTAAAGAAGCTGACATATTTAAAGACTGAAAAGTCCTTAGCAAGTAGTGCATATAAAAGAATTAAACCAACTAAATCATTATGCTTAGATAAAATATTTAAATTTAAAAAATCGATATAAAAGTTTGAGATTAACTGTGTTAACTCATACTTTCTCGTTTTCAAATTCTTCTCAAATAAATTCATCAGCTTTTCTAAATCATCCTTTTTAGAATGCTTTTTACTCTTTAGCATGCCCTCTTCTTCCAGGTCATAGGTATTGAATTGAATTGGATCAGCATTTTTAGATAATAGCTTGATTAAGTTACCGACTTCGTTGACTAAAAGCTCAAAATCCTCTGGTCTTTTATGCAATTGATTCAAAGAAGATTTGATATTAGAAAGTAAAAACTCATCCTTTGTTCTTGGAGTCATTGGCTTTTTCGCAAATAGCTTAATTCTTGAATCTGTCATGCCTAGATCAAGATATTTAGCGATTGCTATTAAGTTGGATTCCATGGTCTTCTTTTCAAATGCATGTAAGTCTCTGTTGAATAGATCATCATAATAAAATGTTTTACCCTTGGATTCATAAAGTGACAATAGTAACATGATCATTTCGTTATTAATTTGAATCCGGTCCATATTCATTAATGCCTTCATATCTTCAACCCCTTTTAATGATGGAAGCTTGAGCCTCCGATAAATTCTCTTAATAATGAATTACATGGCACGATGTCGTCATCGATATTTGAAAAATATTTTAAGAACTTTAGTAGACGATTTGCAGTGATAAAGTGTCTGTTATCTCTTGGAATAGCTTGTAGCTGTGTTACAGCATGCTTCTTAAGAACTGCAAATTCATAGGTTAATTCTGAATTGAAGACGTAATTGGCTTCCTTCTGAGTTGGATAAATCCACTTGAATTCACCGCGTCGAACGGATGGCCACATATCCATGGTTTCAATTGCTGAAGAATTACGATATTTTTGATCTCTAACAATTCTTCTTAAGAGTCTTAATTCAGTAATGCTAATTGGATTATGATCATCAATGTGTAATTGCGTTTGTGGTGCAATATAGATATTGAATTTTTGGTGCTTTGGAATGCTATGTGTTAGCTTTTCATTCAATGCGTGTATTCCTTCGATAATGATTGGTGTATCATTAGATAGCTGAACAGATTTACCGGTTTCTCTTTTTCCTAGCTTGAAATTAAAGTGAGGAAGTGTAACTCTTTCACCTTGAACTAGCTTAGACATATCATGATTAAATAATTCGACATCTAGTGCATCGACATGCTCTAAATCTGGAGAACCATCTTCATTTTTAGGTGCTAAATGCTTTGGATTATAATAATCATCAATTGAAATCATAATTGGCTTGTAGCCTCTAGTCATTAGCTCAACACGTAAACGGTTTGAAAAAGTCGTTTTACCAGATGAGGATGGACCAGCAATCGCGATTAATCTAATATCATCCATATTGGATTGAATTAAGCTACCGAGTTCACTTAACTGATGGTTATGCTTGGTTTCACACATATTGACAAAATCAACTGCTGATTGATAATCCTTCGCATACTCATTGATTTTTGGAATGGTATTCCCTTGAATAATTCTTCCCCATTTCGCGGCTTCCTTAAGCGCTAAACCAAATCTTGGCTCATCCTTAAATTGTGGAATTTCTCCACCAAATTCAGCTCTTGGATATTGAATTATAAAACCTGGATGATAGAAAAATAGATTAAAATTCTTTAAATATCCAGTGGATGGAAGCATATAACCAAACATATAGTTGATATACTTTTCACATTCATATAGATTGACATAGTCTTCCTCACGATATTTTAAAATCGAGACCTTTTCAGGCATGTCTAAATCCTGGTAAAGCTTAGTTGCTTCACCAATTGATACTCTTTTTCTAGTAATCTGAATGTCCTTATCAACCAATCGTTTCACTTCTTCTTTAATCTTTTCAACAACCATTTGATCCATTTTGCCATTGAACTCATCCATGACAGCAAGAATCGATCTTGAAATCGAATAATTAAATCTTAGCTTTGCTTCAGGATATAGATTTTTAACAGCCATTGCGATGACATATCTTAAGGTTGATTCATAAATACGAACCGCATCCGCGTTTGTATATCCTAAAAATTCGACTTCTGCATCCTTTGTTAGAATAAATGATAATTCTCTTAATCTTCCATTGACGGTTGCAGCTAAATAATCCTTAGCCTTCACTTTTTTTGCGATTTCCTTAAGACTTACAGCATTTGTAAATGTATATTTCGTTTGATTAATTGTTAGTTCCATAGGTTTCTCCTACTCATCTTCATCGAATAGATCAAGTCTATTCAAATGTATTTTTTGATCCTTAATTTCGACAATCTCTTCCTTTAAAATATCAATTGTATCGACTGGCTTAATCGGTTTCTTTGAGGAAAGCTTTGCATCCTTTCTTTCCTCATCCGAATCCGCTTCTGCTCTAAATATTTCAATGGAATAGCCCTTACCTAAATTTTCTTCATCAAATAGCTTCTTTCCAAATTTATTACCAGTGTATTTTAGGTCTGCAACAGTAAGCAGCAATGCTGATTTCTCAGTAACGACTCTGACACCTACATTTTCTTTAACCTGAGCTCTTGATAATCTAGATGCTGAAACAGCCATATGTGGATTTGCCTTTTGATGCTCAATGATTAAGATTCCACGACGGTTTCTGTTATAAATTGGTAGTTCCTCAACAACATCCTTAATGACATGTCCTCTGTTGGTTAGAATCATAAATTCATCACCTGGATTGACATATAATGCAGAAACCATACGATCTCCATCAGATATACTCATTGATTTCACTCCACCTGCTTGAAGTCCATAGAGCGGTAGCTCCTCAGAACGAAAGCGGAGTGCATATCCCTTTTCAGAAATGGATAGGATATTTTTCTTTTCAAACATATCCACCGATACAAGCTCATCTGATTTAGAAAGCTTCATGCATTTAATTGGTTTATTGTATCTAGAGACTTCAAAATCGGATAGCTTCGCCTGCTTCATCATACCCTCAGCAGTTCCTAATAATAGGGTATCATCACCCTGGAAGGTGGATACTGCGATGACTCTAATCACGCGTTCATTTTTTTCAATTGGAACGATATTGTTAACAAATATTCCCAAATCCTTCCATTTTTGTTCGTCAAGCTTATAAACTGGAAGGAAGATATAATTTCCTAAATTGGTAAAGATTAAAAGCGTATCTAATGTATTCAATTCCTCCTGGTAAATCAGTGAATCATCAGTCTTTAAGCCAATGGTTTGAGAGGCCTGGAAGCTTCTTGTCGATGCACGCTTGATATAGCCTTCCTTGGTGATACCGATGATAACCTTTTCCTCTGAAATTAATTCCTTATGGTCAATCTTAATTGTTTCAATTTCAGCTTCAATTTCTGATTTTCTCTCATCACCTAAAAGGTCACTCATTTCAATCAATTCTCGTTTAATGACTCTACGAAGCGCTGCTTCAGAGGATAGAATATGCTCTAATTCCTTAATACGCTCAGATAATCCAGAGGATTCTTGCTCGAGAGCCATAATATCTGTATTGGATAATCTATAGAGCTGTAAGGTAACGATCGCTTCAGCCTGTAGGTCAGAAAAATCGAAGGC
>DDWO01000013.1 GCA_002345705.1 Acholeplasmataceae bacterium UBA2284
ATGGCGGAGGAAAGGGGATTTGAACCCCTGCGCCTTTTACAGCCTACATGCTTTCCAAGCCTGCCTCTTCAGCCACTTGAGTATTCCTCCATATGATGGTGCACCCGACATGAATCGAACATGCGACCTTAACCTTCGGAGGGTTATGCTCTAATCCAACTGAGCTACGGGTGCACTTCATGTCGCGATAATTATTTTACCATTTTAAAATCTATTTGTCTAATATCAAAAACAAATAAATCAACATTTTTTTCTCCTAATGACTCACAATAGAATAAAGTATTTATTATAACTAAAAATTTCTCCATATATAAACATAATGAAGACTATTTCCTATTTGTTTCCTAATAATATTAAGTCAATCCCTATCGAAAAGTGGTATAATATATAGGATTCACATGTAAGACACACTAATCATGCAAATATATTACAAACTACTGTGGGAGGTACATGAAGTGATTAAGCCGATATTCAATCGTTACGAGCGTAAATATATCATTACCACCAAGCAAAAAAATGATTTGGTTTCATTTATAAGTGAGCATTTAATAAGTGATCCTTATTCAATCAATGGAACCCCTTATACAATTTATAATATTTATTATGATACTCATGATTTCTCAATCATCAGAAATTCAATTCAAAAACCGACTTATAAGGATAAATTACGTCTAAGAACTTATACATTCCCACTTGAAGATGATAGTCTTGTGTTTCTTGAGATCAAGAAAAAATTTGAAGGTCGAATCAATAAAAGACGTGTCAACTTAACCTATAAGCAAGCTAAAGAGTATATGGAGTCAGGAATAAAACCAGTATTTGAAACCTATATAGATAATCAAATCATGAGTGAAATTGATTATTTCATAAAGATACACAAAGCTAAGCCTGGTGCATTTATTAGATATGATCGCATTGCTTATATGTCAGATTCAGATGCATTAAGAATTACATTTGATCACCAAATTTTATTTAGAAACGAAAATATTGACTTTACAAAAGATGAAGGTCATCCAATACTATCATCAAAGGATTTATATCTTATGGAAGTGAAAAGTGAAGATAACTTTCCCTTCTGGCTTGCAAGAAAATTATCAGAATATGAATTATACAGTCAAAGCTTTTCAAAATATGGAAAAGCTTATCAACAATATCTACTAGGAGGATCTACAGATGACTACATTCTTTACCACTATTAATATGACTGAGCTAACGCTCGTCAATATCCTACTTGTCTTAACCACTGCAACCGTATTAGGGGGTGTACTGAGCTTCGTCTTTGTGTTCACGCACAAGAAGACAGTCTATGACCATGCATTCTCAGTTACTTTACTATTGCTGCCACTTGTTATTTCAATCATCATTATGCTTGTATCTAACAATTTAGCTAGAGCATTCAGCTTAGCTGGTGTATTTACATTGGTTCGATTTAGAACTGCAATTGCAGATTCTAGGGATATCACCTATATTTTAAGTTCAGTTGGTATCGGTCTTGCTGCTGCATTAGGTTATATCGATTATGCAATGCTAATTACAGGCTTTATTGCTACAATCCTTCTTCTTTTACATGCTTTTAACTTAGATAAGGATAAGAACAACCATGCGAAGTTAAGAATCGTTATACCTGAAAATTTAAACTATTCCAATGTCTTTGATGAAGTCTTCAAGGTTTATGTACATAGCCATCAGCTTCAAAAGGTAAAAACTACAGATTTTGGTACAATGTTTGAATTAACCTACCTCATTAAATTAAAAAACAATGTTGATCAAAAGGCATTCTTAGATGAGCTGCGTGTTAGAAATGGTAACTTATCCATCACACTCACCTCTGATTATGTATCACTTACATCAGACTGAAAAACAAAAAAAGCGAAGAAATTCGCTTTTTATTTTATACTGGTCGGGACGACAAGATTTGAACTTGCGACCCCTTACACCCCATGCAAGTGCGCTACCAAGCTGCGCCACGTCCCGGCCTTCTTATTATAACAAAAAGATCGGATAAAAAAAAGAGCCGAAGCTCTTTAATTTTATTATTTTGCAAGTGATCCCATAGGGTCCCAAGGCTTTAAAATCTTTGGTTCCTTCTTCCATGCTTGACGCATTTCTTCAGTTAAGTATTTTTGATGAATAACCGCTTGATAAACATATCTGTCAAACCAAGTGTCTGATGCTAGATAGTAGCCCTTTTGTCCATTTGCATCTCCCCAGCTATTTTCAATTTTCCAGCGGTTTGGCTTTTCATCAGACAAATTGACTGCAGTAATAACCATGGCGTGATTCATAGCTCCTTGACTATAGTCTAGTTCGTCTTCCTTCGTCATGAATAAATTCATTTCTAGCATGTTTTCGAAATCATAGGATTCATCATCCCAAACTCCTGAAACTTTATCTCCATAACGTGCAACATCAGCACCAAACCAAACAAGTTCCTTATTGAGTAGCTGCTTAAGCACTAATCCCTTTAAATCCTTCATTTCAAGGTTTAAATATTTGATATCTCTGCCACCAATGACATTACCAAGATAGGCAACTGAATAGGTCTTCATATATGGTTTATCTTTTGTTGGTGCATGAATAATTGATACGTAATCCTTTAATATGTCACCAACATGTTCTTGATAGAATAATTGAGGAGTCAGGTTTTTAATAGTATGATATTCATCTTTTGCAACATATTCAAAATCAAATGTTTTTGGTGGCACACCGAAATTAGTTGTTAGGAATGTATAGAGTTCATTTAAGGTTTTTGACTTCAAGGCTGGTAGATCGCTTTCTTTACCAGCATGCTTTAAGCGTCTTGCATCTGCAGCATATAATCTTAACTTCACATTGATTAGCTTATTCATAAATGCAGTGCTTGAAGATGATGAAGTTTCAACCATAGATTCCTTAAGAACAACTCCATATTTTTCGATTAAGGATACAAACATATCCCATTGTCCACCGTCTTGAATGCCTGTCTTTAGGATATGCTGAAGTGTACGATCGTCTTGATCAACCTCTAGAAAATCATCCATAATTTCAATGAAATAATTAATCTTTTCTAGCTTGTCATAAAATGCTGTATAGTTTTGAGAAAGCTCAAAATCCTTTAGATCATATTTGCTTGCTATAATCTCTCTTAATAGATTTAAGCCTGCAAAGATCCAGCATCTGCCACTCTGCTTTTGATAGGTAACAGGTAAGGTTTTGATTTCATGTGAGAATTTAAATTGAGTTAAACTTTTTTGTTCCTGTTTATCAAAAAGAGTAGATAACTCATTTTTCATTAGCACTCTTCTCAGTGCATTTTGAACTGGTTTTTGATCATAATTTTCCTGATATTTCGTTAAATCATCAAAGCTTATTTTTTTCATTTCTATCCCCTTTTCTATCGATAAAGATGGCCTTATTGGGCCATCTTTTCATTATACTCGAATTTGTCTTTCGTCTTTAAAGGTTTCAACAATTGCGTAATCATTATCTTTAACAATGACTAAGCTTGTGCTGACGTAATTGATAATATTCGATACACGTTGAGGTGGCACTGCAATAAATAATTGAATACTTAAGCTATTATAAAACTTCATCATTGCATCAATTCTGGATTCATCCATATTATTGAATGCTTCATCGAATAAAACGATACAACCAGAGTCGATACGTCTATTTTTCGTTAGAAGCTGTTGGAAGGATGCAGCGATAACGATATAGAATGGTACTTGGGTTTCCCCACCACTCTTTTCCTTAGAAACCTTAGAGAAGTAGGATTTATTCCCATTCTTATTGGTAACTTCAATATCGTAGCTCATATAGTTTCTATAGTCTAAGAACTTATAGGTAAGCATATCATACTCAGGATCATTGGAAGCAATCTTATCAAACAATTCCATTAGAATTTGTTCATTCTTCTTTGTTAACCCTTCAGTGAATAACGTATGCTTATGGATTGCATCTGTACCCATAATGATTTCATAGTAAAGCTTATAATCTGGATTATCACTTGCCTTATAGATCAACTGATAGGAGTCAGATCCGAATGTCTTATCCGTTAATGCAAAGTTAAGCTCTGAAATTTGCTGCTGAGCATTTTCAATACTTGCTCTAAGCTTACCAACAAATTCTTCCTTAAAGCCTATTTCTGAATTTCTACGTAATTCTGATGCTTCATTTTCATAACGAACTAAATTATTATTTCTAATCATTTGTGCTTCTTGTTCGAAATAAATTAAATGATCGATTTGAGGAGCTGCACCAAAATGGAATGTTAGAATATAGAATTTCATTTGGTTCACTAAATCAGCTTCAGCTTTAATGACTTGGCTATTGAGTGATACTGTAGATTGTGCTAAGTATTGACTAATCGCATCATGGTCATGCTTATGTCTCATCTTCAGTGCATAAAATTGTGTATTTGCAAGACTTAATTTTTCTGGATGCTTTTGAGCCAGCACGCGTTGTGCAATCGTAAATTCGTCTAGTTTTCCCTTGATTTCTTCAATATAATCAAGAATTCTTTGTCTTTCATCACGATTCGTCGCGATTTCTCCAACAAGCTTATCAGAGTCAAATCGAAGTTGTCTACGACTTACTTTCGCCTTTTCAATTTGTTCTTCAAGCTTAGCAAGATTTTTATCCTTGCCAAGTGATAAAATTTGTTCTTCGATTTGTGTATATTCTTTTCTAGTTTGCTTAATTAAATCAAAGTATCTTATTTGACCTTGGTGTACAAGCTGATTACTCTTACTTTGAGATAGAAGTTTCATAATCTTATCGTTTTTATCGGATAGATCATAAATCTTATTCATTTTCGCTTCTAGAGCGCTTAAATTTCTTTCTTCCATAGTGAGTTGCATTGTAGTGGCTTGCTTCCCTATAAACGGAACCTCATAGGTTCTAGGGTTGATTTGACGTGCTGTATGGTTAGAGTAAGTCATACAGCTTGGAGTAATTGATCTATTATAGTTTTTTAGGTCATGAACGTTTTCTACACAAAATGTATTGTTTAGTAACATATTGACATAATATCTGGCATACGTATGTTCACTAGATACCTTATCAGCTAAAGTACCTGGAGTTAGTTGCTCATAGGCAGTTAATTTTTGTGTATTAACTAGACCTACACCATAAATCTTTTGTTCAACCTTAACTTGCTCATAAATATCAAGTGCGTCATTAAAATAGCTTGGATCAACAATGATATCAAAGCGTTGTGTGTTCAAAAATCCTTCAACAGCATTTCTCCAGCGTTCATCAGAAATTTCAATTAATTCACATAATGGTCTTACTCGAACTTCTTTTTGATAGTGACTTGATAATCCTTCATTTAAAGCATTGATTAGATTTTCAACATAGAATGGATAGGTTTTTACATGACGTTTAAGTTGGTTAATTCTATTTTGAGATATTCTAATTTGCTCAGATAATTCTCTTTTATCAGTTTCAGTTCTTTCTTTTTCTGCAAAATAAGCCTGTGAGTAGGATTGAACTTCAGTATTTAAATTGGATAAATTTTCAGATAATTCGGATGCCGATAGGCTATCTTCATTGGATTGAAAATAGGAAACGAAAGCTTTCATTGCCTGATTTGGCAATAGATTGGTTAATTCCTTAATCGTATTAAATTCCTTTA
>DDWO01000019.1 GCA_002345705.1 Acholeplasmataceae bacterium UBA2284
CGATAATGTCTTTTAGTCTTGCTTTGTTTTCAGTTGAAGCATTAAAAAAATAAAAATCAAGACCAGATTCCTTAGCGAATATTTGGGCAATAGTCGTCTTTCCTGTGCCAGGAGGACCATATAAAATAAAAGAAAGTAACTTCTTTTTCGTAAGCATTTGAGTCAAAACACCATCTTTACCAACGAGATGGTCCTGACCAAAAACATCTTCAAATTTTAAAGGTCTCATACGATATGCTAATGGCTTCATTTCATCACCTATATAAATTATAGCACACTTGCTAAAAACATTAAAATGAGTTAAAATAAGAGGGTTAAGAATGTCTTTTTTTTAACGAAAAAGACGATATGGAGGAATATGAAAATGGATTTGAAGAAATATATTGCAGATGTACCTGATTTTCCTAAAAAAGGAATCCTATTTAGAGATATTACACCACTGATGCAAAATGGTAAAGCATATGCTTATGCGACTGAACAATTTGTTAATTTTGCAGAAAAGAAAGGTGCTACACTCATCGTGGGTCCTGAGGCTAGAGGATTTATCTTCGGATGCCCAGTAGCAGCTCACCTATCAATAGGGTTTGCTCCTGTAAGAAAACCAGGAAAGCTTCCAAGAGAATATGTCTCCGTTTCGTATGATTTAGAATATGGTTCTAATGAATTATGTTTGCATGCTGATGCAGTCAAAAAAGGTGACAAGGTTTTAATTGTTGACGATTTACTTGCAACAGGTGGAACAATGGATGCGACAATCAAGCTTGTTGAGAAACTTGGTGGAGAAGTCGTTGGTTTAGCGTTCTTAATTGAATTAGCAGATCTTCATGGTAGAGATAATTTAGGAAACTATGATATATTAACACTAATTACATATTAGAAAGAAGTGTGTTTATGGTAACTGATCCGCTTTTTAAGTCATTAGTAGAAGCCTTTGATTCATACATTAAAAGAGAATCTGACATCAAGCTTATTGAAAAGGCTTATTTTTTGGCTAAGGAAAGACATGAGGGTCAAATGCGTAAGAGTGGCGAGCCATATATTACCCATCCGATTGCAGTTGCCAAAATCCTTGCTGATTTAAGAGGTGGTCCTGCGACCTTAATCGCAGCTTTATTACATGACACGGTAGAAGATACCAGTTTAACCTTAAAAGAGGTAGAAACGACATTTGGTAGCGATATTGCAGCACTTGTAGATGGTGTGACAAAGATTGGTAAGCTATCATTTAATCAAAAAGCATCGCAAGCAGATAATCATCAAAAAATGTTGATTGCGATGGCAAAGGATATCCGAGTTGTCTTGATTAAAATTGCGGATAGACTGCACAATGTGAGAACATTGGAGTCTATGACTCCAGAAAAACAATATAAAATAGCAACTGAAACTTTAGAAATATATGCACCTCTTGCTCATCGTCTTGGTATTTTTAGAATTAAAGCGGAATTAGAAGACCGCTCCCTTCGCTATACGGATCCACCAATGTATTACCGTGTTTCCAATATGATTCAATCAAAAAAAGCGGAAAGAGATGCTTCAATTGAGCATGTCATTGAATATATTAAGTCCTTATTTACCGATAGCGAGCTTCATGATTTCGAAATCAAAGGACGTATTAAAAATATCTATAGCATCTATAAAAAAATGGTTAAGGATAGCAGAGCTTTTGAAGATATATATGATCTTTTAGCTGTTCGTATTATCGTTGACCGTATTGAAACATGCTATCAGGCATTGGGTATTATTCATGCGAATTTCACACCAATTCCTAGAAGATTTAAGGATTATATTGCAGTCCCTAAGCCCAATATGTATCAATCACTACATACAACTGTATTATCAGATGATGGTACACTTTTTGAGGTTCAAATTAGAACTCCAGAAATGGATCAGGTTGCTGAATACGGGGTTGCTGCTCACTGGGCATATAAGGAAAATAAAACATACTCTAAGGAACGTGAACAATTTGAAATTGCTCAGAAATTAAAGTGGTATGGTGAGCTGCTCAAAATGAGTGAAGATTCTGATGAAACCGAAGGTGGTGCAGAGGAATTTGTTGGTACGATCAAAGGTGATATCCTAGATGCTAATGTCTATGTCTTCACACCAAAGGGTGAAGTTATTGAGTTACCTAAGGGATCAACTCCAATTGACTTTGCTTATCGAATTCATACCGACATCGGTAATAAGATGGTTGGTGCTTTAGTCAATAATCGAATCGTGACCTTGGATTATGAACTAAATACTGGCGATATCGTCAGTGTTAAGATCAATAAAAACTCATTTGGACCGAGTGAGGATTGGTTAAAAATTGCGAAATCCTCTCACGCAAGACATAAAATTAAAGGATTCTTAAATAAATTAAACCGTGATTCATTGATTATAATGGGTAAGGAATCGTTAGATCGAGAAATGACTGCCCATAAGGTAACTGAATCACTAGATGATACATTTGTTAAAAAGCATTTCGAAAAAAATATGATTACCGATGTAACAGAATTATATCTTGAAATCGGTAAGGGCAATTTAAGTCCAAAAACTGTTGTAAATAAGCTTCTAGGTTTAGAGGTTGATCCATCGGTATTATTACAGCGTCAAATGGAAAAGGCTTCAAAGCAATTAACTACACATAGTGAAACAGGTGTAGTTATTGAAGGGCTATCAAGTCCTCAATTAAAGCTTGCCAATTGCTGCCTACCTATT
The DNA here is from genome assembly GCA_002345705.1 of Acholeplasmataceae bacterium UBA2284. Taxonomy (GTDB): domain Bacteria; phylum Bacillota_I; class Bacilli_A; order Acholeplasmatales; family Acholeplasmataceae; genus Peloplasma. The sequence continues at coordinate 2,701 of DDWO01000019.1, forward strand.
CCTGGAGACTCAATTATAGGCTATGTTTCTAAAACATCAGGCATTGTTGTGCATGCATCATTTTGTCCAAACTGTAAGCAATTCGAAGAAAATAGACTGATTGAAGCTTTTTGGTCTTCTAATATTACAAGAAAATATCCAACATGGATTAAAATAGTCGGAGGTAGTAAATCTACTTTATTAACCGAGGTTGTTACCGTTGTCAATGCTTCATCCATTGCAATTGCAGAAGTGAATGCTATCACAACTTCAAGCCTAGAAATGACAATCAAAATCAAGGTATCCATCAATAATGCTAATGCATTACAATCCTTAATGGTCAATCTGCGTAAAATTAGTGAGATTTATTCAGTAGAAAGAGATTTCAAATGAGAGTAGTCGTTGAGCGCACAAGAGATGCTAAGGTCAGTATATCCAATCAAGTTATTGGAAAAATAGATCACGGGTATTTACTTTATGTAGGAATTCATGTCAATGATACGGTGGATGTCATCAAAAAAATGGCTGAAAAGATCCATAATTTAAGAGTTTTTGAGGATGAACAGGGAAAGATGAACTTGAATCTTGAACAGGCACAAGGCAGCATTTTAGCTATCTCACAGTTTACTTTATATGGAGATACGAAGGGAAACAATCGTCCTTCATTTATCGAAGCAGCAAGACCTGAACTAGCAGAATCCCTATATAATCAATTTTGTGAGCATTTAAAGAAATATCATCATGTTGAAAAGGGTCTATTTGGTGCAGATATGCAAATCACAGCAACCAACGATGGACCTGTAACCATCATTATTGAAATGTAATTGACAAATTTATCTTTTTAAGATACTATTATCATGTAAGTCAATCGTCTATGAAAAAGGAGATCTTTAAGATCAGTGACACCTTTGGAGACAAAACAATAACAAATGAGTGCTAGAATTATTTTCTAGAACTAAGGTGGTACCGCGTAAATTTTACGTCCTTAGCTTTTTTTAAGGACGTTTTTATTTTTTTGTGAGGTGATTTGCTTGAAAAGACCTTATCGTCATATGCCAGAACTTATATTTGGCAATTACAAGTTAAGAACGATATCTAAATCAGATGCACCTGATATGTTTGACTATGGAAAAGATATTGAAGTCACTAGATATTTGAACTGGGGTCCATTCACTTCATTAAATGATGCGAAGCTTTCCTATAAGGAAATATTTAAGCCAAGATTAAGACATGGGTTGCCAACTGGATATGCCATTGTCGATTTAACTAATAATAAAATGATAGGAACCATCGATTTTCATAGTAAAATAAAAAGTGAGAATAGTGCTGAAATTGGGTACTGCTTGCATAGGGATTACTGGAATAAAGGAATTATGAGTCAAGCAATTCAATTTCTAATTAAAACAGGCTTTCAGCACTTAAAATATGACTTAATTCGTGTTAAGCATCTTCAAAGTAATGTCGGAAGCCAAAAGGTAATCGCTAAAACTCAGTTTAAACTAATAAAAAAAGAGCCTTATCTATTAGAAAAGGTATATGGAGTATTAAAAGATGATATGCTCATTTATGAGCTAAAAAGGGAGGATTATGATGGCAATTAATAAAGTAAAGGGTACCTATGATGTATTACCTACAGAGTCTTATTTATGGCACAAGCTAGAGGATAAAATCAGAGAGGTTCTTCATTTATATAATTATAAGGAAATTAGAACACCGATTATGGAGTATAGTGAAGTCTTTCACCGTCAATCTGAGCTATCAGATATGGTGACTAAGGAAACCTATGACTTTGATGATCGCGGTGATCGTAAGCTAACCTTAAGACCTGAGGGTACTGCTGGAGTTATCAGAAGCTATGTAGAAAATAAGCTTTATAGCTCACAAGAACTTGAAAAGGTTTATTACATTGGACCTAACTTTCGCTATGAACGTCCTCAAAAGGGAAGATATCGTCAGTTTTATCAATTTGGTGTAGAAGCGATAGGTGCAGTTGATCCTGCACTAGATGCAGAAATGATTATCTTAGCATTCGATTTTATTAAGAGATTAGGCTTAAAGGGTGTTAGAGTAAGAATCAATAGTCTAGGTGATGACGATTCTAGAAAGAACTACACGGAAGCGTTAATCAACCATTTCACACCACATGAAGCAACTTTATGTGATGACTGCAAACAAAGACTAACTAAAAATCCATTAAGAATTTTAGATTGCAAAATCGATGCGAAGCACCAAGCAGTTGTGAGTGCACCAACTCCACAGGATTATTTAAATGAGACTTCAAGAGAATATTTCAAGAATGTATTAGAGCATTTAAATGTTGCTAAAATTAGCTATGAAATCGCACCTAAGCTCGTTAGAGGCTTAGACTATTATAGTCATACCGTTTTCGAAATCGAAGCGGATATCGAAGGATTTGGGGCTCAAAATGTACTTGGTGGTGGCGGACGCTACCAAAAATTAGTTTCTGAGCTTGGTGGACCTGATTTAGGCGGCATTGGATTTGCTTGTGGTATGGAAAGATTATTACTTGCACTTGAAGCAGAAAATGTTGACTTTGCAAAAGAGATTGAATTAGATGCCTATGTCATTGTTTTTAACAATGATCTAAAGACAGCAGCAACCAAGATTTTATATGAGTTAAGAGGTGCTAATCTAATTGTTGATGCAAACTATACACAAAAGGCTTTTAAGGGTCAATTGAAGCAGGCACTGCGCATGAATGCAAAATACTTAATTATTATTGGTGAAGAAGAATTCAAAAGAGGTGTTGTTGGTATAAAAAATACCAAAACAGAAGTACAAGAAGAAGTGTTATTTGCCAAAATCAAGAAATATTTGCTAGAAAAATTGGAGAAAAAATAAGATGAAATACACACATCATAATAATGAATTAAATATAAAACACATCGGTAAAGAGGTTTTCCTAAAAGGATGGGCTGCTAAGGTTAGAAACTTAGGTGGTTTAATCTTTATTGACCTTAGAGACCGATTTGGAATTACACAGCTTTTAATTAAGCCAGGTAATCCATTTTATGAGATTGCCTTAAAGGTTAGAAATGAGTTTGTTTTAGAGGCTAAGGGAATCGTGATTGAAAGAGAAAGTAAGAATAGCACAATCTTAACTGGTGAAGTCGAAGTTGAAGTGAGTGAGCTTACTATTTTAAGTGTGGCTGAAAATCCACCAATTATCGTTAGTAATGATACCGATGCATTAGAGGATACTAGACTAAAATATCGTTATTTAGATTTAAGAAGACCTGTCATGCAAAATTTCATGATCAAAAGACATGAAATCACGCAAGCAATCCGTTCTGTTTTAGTTGAAGAAGGCTTCTATGAAATGGAAACTCCTATTTTAGGTAAATCAACTCCTGAAGGTGCGAGGGACTATTTAGTTCCTTCACGCCTGTATCCAGGTCATTTTTATGCACTACCTCAATCCCCTCAAATCTATAAGCAATTATTTATGGTTGCTGGATTTGAAAAATATTTCCAAATTGCTCGTTGCTTTAGAGATGAAGATTTAAGAGCAGATAGACAACCAGAATTTACTCAAGTCGATATTGAAGCTTCATTTGTTGACATGAATGATGTTCAAGCAATCGTTGAAAAGGTATTAGTCAAGACCTTTAAAAAGGTGTTAAACGTTGATGTGAAAGCACCATTTTTAAAAATGAGCTTTCAAGAATCAATGGAAAAATATGGCAACGATAAACCAGATATGCGCTATGAGATGCTAATCAGTGATTACACAAACTTCTTTAAGGGAATAGACTTACCTTTATTTAATAATAAAGAACAAGTCAGAGGTATTATTCTCGAACAAGGATTAGTGACTAGAAAAAGATTAGATCAACTCTCTGAGCTCGTTAAGAAAAATCATGGAGATGCACTAGCCTTCATTAAGCTTAGTGAAGGTCAATTCTCAGGGTCAATCGTTAAGTACTTAGATGAAAATCAATTGAAGGGATTAAATTTAAAAGAAGGTAACACGTTATTTCTAGTTCCTGGTCAATTTGAGAATGTTTCATCTGCACTCAGTGCTTTAAGAATAGAGCTTGCTAATGAATTTAAGCTAATCCCTGAAAATCAATTCAAGTTCCTTTGGGTGACAGATTGGCCACTTTTAGAGTATAGTGAAGAAGAGAAAAGATTTTATGCAAAGCATCACCCATTTACTGCACCTGTGGATCCAGAGGCTCTACGTAAGGATCCAAAGCATGCAATGGCTAAGGCTTATGACGTTGTATTAAATGGCTATGAAATAGGCGGTGGATCAATTCGTATTCACAATCAAGATGTTCAAAAGCTAATGTTTGATACTTTAGGATTAACTAAAAAGGATATCGAAGAGCGTTTCGGTTTCTTCGTTGATGCATTAAAATATGGAACTCCTCCACATGGTGGACTTGCACTTGGCTTAGATAGAGTGGTTATGCTTATGACCAATACACAAAATATTAAGGACGTTGTAGCATTTCCGAAAACACAAAGTGCTAAGGATACAATGATGCAGGCACCAAGTACTGTGGATTTGGTTCAGTTAGATGAATTAGGAATAAAGGTGGGTAAATAAAATGAAGAAAATTATACTTGCAGGTGGTTGTTTTTGGGGTGTAGAAGCTTATTTTAACCAGTTAAAGGGTGTTTTAGAGACATCTGTTGGTTATATTGACGGCAACAAGAAAAACCCTACATACAAGGAAGTTTGTGACGGTAGAGCTACACACGCTGAAGCAATTGAAGTCATCTATGACGAAAAAGTAATAACACTAGAAAAGGTTTTGGAGCAATTCTTTAGAATAATTGATCCATTTTCAAGAAATAGACAAGGGCACGATGTTGGAAGACAATATAGAACAGGTATTTATTATGAAAATGAAGATGATAAAACAAAAGCATTAAACTATATGGAAGCAGTTTTTGGTAAGGATTTACCAAGAGTAGCAACTGAAGTGAAAAAGAGCTTAGATTATGAGCTAGCTGAGGAATACCATCAAGATTACTTAAAGAAAAATCCAGGTGGCTATTGTCATATAGACATGGGTTTAGCTAAGAAAGAGGAAGTGAAATAATGCGTAAGGATTATATATCCTGGGATCAATATTTCATGGGTGTTGCTAAACTATCGGCACTTCGAAGTAAGGATCCATCCACTCAAGTTGGTGCTTGTATCATCAATACAGGAAAAAGAATAGTTGGTATTGGATACAATGGGCTTCCACAAGGCTGTAATGATGAAACATTTCCTTGGGGAAATGAGGGAGACTTCTTAGATACAAAGTATCCTTATGTTGTCCATGCAGAAGCGAATGCGATTTTAAATGCGACTACCAATTTAAAAGGGGCGTCTATTTACGTCACCCTTTTTCCATGCAATGAGTGCACCAAGTTAATTATTCAAAGTGGAATTCAAGAAATCGTATATGAATCCAATAAATATCAAAACTCCAAGGAACATGAAGCAGCAACGAAGATGCTAAAAGCATCTGGCGTGAGCTATCGCCAGATTGAAGTTGGAGAGTTAAGCTATGTTAATATTACTGAAAAACTATAAAAAAATATTAATAATTTTGTCTTTCCCGTACTTGTACCTTCTTTTTGTGCTGGTTGCACCAACCAATTTAGCAGTGACTGCACCAGGAGGACTTACCCCTGTTCAAAGTGCGATTGTAATTGAAGATGTTGATTTTCTTGATAATTTCAATACAGTTTATGTCTATTCTTATCATCCGATTACAGCATTTCAGTCATTTGTTTTATCAGGTGATCGGACAATGAATGTCAAGCCTATGACAGAAAGAGAATCTGATACATCATGGAAAGATGATTTTAGGGCTGGACAAATATCAAAGATTGTATCCTTGAAAACATCCTTAATTAAGGCATATGAGCTTGCAAATTTAGAGGACTCATCCATAGAAATTGATTATGAATATAGAGGGCTATATATATATTACAGACCAAGTCGATTGAGTGAGCTTGAAATAGGTGATATCATCGTTGAAGTTAACGGAAATTCGTATGAAAATTATACACATCAAGAGTTTAGACAACTTGCATATTTAGACACGATTCGCTATAAAGCGATGCGTATTGTAAATGATGTAGAAACGTTCTTTTATTTTGAATATACAAAAACGGATGAAGATCAATATATGATTTTCTATCCAAACTATGAGATACTAAGTGCTTTTCCAAGCTTTGATTTTCCTGGAGTAAACAGCATTGTTGGTGGACCTAGTGGAGGAATGATTCAGACACTTAGTATTTACGCAAGTTTACTAAAACTAAACATTGGTAATCTAAAAATTGCTGGAACTGGAACGATTGAGATCGATGGAACCATCGGTAGAATTGGTGGAATTACCCAAAAAATGTACACCGGAATCTATCAAAAAGTCGACGTTTTCTTTATTCCATTATCTCATTTTACTGAGATTCCAGACCTTAATTATCCATATCAAATCATTGTAGTAAATACGATAGAAGAGGCGGTCGAAGCGCTCCATGAACTCATTAATGAATAGAGTATTTATGTTTTTTAGACGCTTTAAAAAACTTGTCAAATTAATCGATAAAGAAACAAAAATGAAGTATGTGGTTAAGTCCGTTTTAGGAGCTCTGCTAATTTCCTCATTAATCCTACTTTTACCGGTTTTGGTCATTGTCAACATGTTTATATATACTAAACTTACATTATTTTTAGCAATTTTATTGGTTATTATGGTCATGGCTTGGGGATTTTTGTATTATTACTTTTATTACAAGCTGTTAAAAAATTATCATCCGAAATTAGAGGAGTACAATACATTACTTCCTCAGCTTGTTGAAAGTTCACTTGTTTCTTTATTCTTTATGTTTCTTGGTATTATAATACTAGCGATTGTACTTTAGGAGGATTTCATGATTATTGGCGCTATTTTAATATTCTTACTCATTTTAATCGATCAGGTCACTAAAACATTAGCTGCTGCTAGTATTCCCTTGAACAGCCCAAATATTGTAGTGATTCCACGTTTATTAGAGCTTTCCTATCATCAAAATGATGGAATGTCTTTTGGACTTCTATCTGGTGCACAAATTTTATTTATGATTGCTACCGTCATCGCATTAGCGATTTTTGGATATTTTTTCTTAGATTCAGACTTTAAAAATAAAAAGGTTTATTCAATAGCGATTGCTTTATTTATTGGTGGAACACTTGGAAATGCAATTGACCGTGCCTTATATGGTTATGTTATAGATTTCATGCAGTTCCCATTTTTCGGTCCTTTATTAAACTTTTTTGGAACAGGTAACTTTTATAATAACTTTGCTGATATTTTCTTGAGCTTTGCCATTGTACTCTTTGGTATCGATTTGTTTTTCTTGGAACCAAAGCGTGCAAAAAAGGAGAAATTAAATGCAGAAAATAATAATTAATGAAGGCAATGAAGGGATTGGTCAAAGACTTGATCAATTTCTACATCAAACACACTATGTTGAAAAAAGCAGAAGCTACGTACAACATGCGATAAAAGAAGGGTATGTTCTTGTTAATAATCAAAAAGTTAAGACAGGATATACACTCAAATTAAACGATGAAATTCAAATTGAAGAAGTAGAAGTTAAAAAATTAGATGTCAAAGCAGTGAACATGAATTTAGATGTTATCTACGAAGATGACGATCTTTTAGTCGTTAATAAACCACAAGGAATGGTAGTTCATCCAGCATCTAGCTACCATGAACCAACACTTGTTCATGGTTTATTACATCAGGTTGAAGAGCTTTCTTCAATCAATGGTGTCATTCGTCCAGGAATTGTGCATCGAATCGATAAGGATACCTCTGGTCTTTTAGTCGTCGCTAAAAATGATAAAGCACACCAAATTTTATCAGAAGACTTAAAGGAACACGATATTGCTAGAGATTATATCGCACTTGTTTATGGTTCATTTGAAGAAAATGAAGGAACGATTAACGCTCCAATCATGAGACATCCTAAAAATAGATTAAAAATGGCTGTACTTGCTGAAGGTAAGCATGCAGTTACGCATTTCAAGGTCATTGAAAGATTTGAAAAGTATACATTACTTTCATGTAAGTTAGAAACAGGTAGAACACATCAAATTCGTGTTCATCTTTCCTATATCCATCATCCAATTGTAGGTGATCCTATTTATGGTCCAAAGGACACAATCGGCTCAACAGGGCAGTTTTTACACGCTGAAAAGCTTTCATTTGTTCATCCAATAAAAAAAGAGCAAATGACTTTCACAGCCGAAATGCCCAAAGTGTTTAAGGATTTTCTAAGTAGACTTAGAGAAGATTCTGTTTCGTAATATTTTTATAATTCATTTTAGCGATTAATTGAAGAGAAGGTTTACCTTTTGTATCATAGATAGTTCTTATTAACTCATCAACTTCCTTACCAGCACCCTTTAAGAGTTCTATTCCTAGCTTATCACTATATTCCTTCATTTTAACTAAAAAGGCATATCTAGCAATAATAGATGCTGCAGCAACACTTAAATGAACAGACTCAGCTCTAACGTGAAATTCGATATCCCTATAAATTAGGGTTTCATCTTTAATATAATTAAAGTATAATTGAGGTGTGCAGAATTGATCAACAATAACCGGGACAGTTTCTTCTAGCTTAGAAGAAGTCTTGATAATTGCTTGATTATGAAGCAATGCCTTTATTTTATTTAGGTTTAAACCTTGTTCAACTAGACCATTATATTTCTTTGGAGTCAGTATCAATAAGGAATGGATTAAGCGTTGTGCAATCTTAGGTGCTATTTGAATGATCATCTTATCATTCATATTCTTAGAATCTCTGACATTCAAACTCTCTAGATATGTTATATCACTTGTATTTACATATGCAGAACAGACGACAACAGGTCCAAATACATCACCTGTACCGACTTCATCAGAACCAATTGCTGCATAATCTTCACGTCCAAGGTGTTTTTTTATAGAAATAAGTTCGTGAGTAACTTCTTTGCCCTGTAATAAGACCTTTCCGGTTTTATATCCAAGGATATCGATGTTGTTATGAACAGCATGAAAAAGCAAATATTGATTGTCATCAGATATTTGGTGGAATTGGTATACCTTATTCAGTTTTTCAAGTTCATGCTCCGTAACAGAAATGGTGTAATGTTTCATTTGAAGTTAATCTCCTATTAATATTATTATATCACATTTATTCAAAAAAAGGTGGCAATTATGCGATTTATGACGAAAGCCCTAGAGCTAAATCAAATACTTAACGAGATTTCTAGATATGCGAAATCTGAGACAATTCAAAATGAAATCAATAATCTAGAACCAATTACAGATTATGATGTGATTATGCGTCAGCTTGACGAAGTCATGGATATGACATCGGTCCTTCAAAGAGCTGGTTCTATACCTTTAATCCCAGATTATGATATTCATGAGTTACTGAAATATGCTGGATTAGAGCGCGTATTTTCAATTCAAGAGCTCTTATATATTAGGCTATTTCTTGCTATGGAAAGAGACATTTTAAAGTACTACCGAGAAGCCATTCGAAATAAAATTCCATTTAGAACATTGCAACACTATTTTGATGATATGCACAATCATCAATCCTTACTATCCTATATCCATTCAAAAATAGATGAAGATGGTGTCGTTTTAGATGATGCAACTCCTGAGCTCTTAAAGATTCGTAGGGAATTAAGTAAGCTAGATAAGCAATTACAGGATAAATTGCACCGTATTCTAACCGATCAAAGTGCATATTTAAATGAAATGGTTATCGTCATTCGTAACAATAGATACTGTATTCCAGTAAAGGATACCTATAAGAATAAAATAAAAGGTGTCGTTCATGATATGTCTGCGAGTAAGCAGACTGTCTATATTGAACCTGAAGCGACTAGACAAATCACTGCAGAAATAGAGCATTTAAAGGTTTCAGAAGAAAAGGAAATTCAAAAAATAATTGCTTTATTAAGCGAAGAAGTGCATGCATGTTCATCGACTTTAAAGGATAATTTAGATTTATTTTTAAGTCTGGATTTTAATGCATCCAAGGCGCAATACGCGATAGGATTGAATGCCGTTAAACCAAATGTCAATCAAGAAGGACTTATATCTTTAGTCAAGGCAAAGCATCCTTTATTGGATCAAAAAACAGCTGTGCCTATAACTCTTGAGCTCAATAAAGATATTAAAACCTTACTCATTACTGGTCCAAATACCGGTGGTAAAACAGTTGCTTTAAAAACTGTAGGTTTATTAACACTCATGATGCAATGTGGGATCTTAATACCAGCAAATGAGGAATCCAATTTATCCATATTTGATCAAGTATTCGCCGATATCGGTGATGAACAATCTATTTTACAATCATTATCAACATTCTCTTCACATCTAACTAAAATCATTTCTATGATTAATGAAGTTAAGGATAATACTTTAGTATTACTAGATGAATTAGGCTCAGGTACTGACCCGAATGAAGGGGTATCACTTGCTATAGCAATCCTCAATGTTTTTAAATCCTATGATGTTCGAATGATGGTTACAACCCACTACTCTGAACTCAAGAGCTACGCATATGAACAACAAAATATGACGACTGCTAGTGTAGCATTCGATAAGAAGACATTAAAGCCTCTCTATTACCTTCAAATGGGTACAACCGGGTCTTCACATGCATTTCTAATTGCAAGACGTTTAGGCTTAAAAGAAGAGGTCGTCAAGGATGCTGAAACTGTTTATCAAGGTAGACAAACTGATCTAGCAAAGGTCATGGAAAAGCTAAATGATGAAATGCTCTATTTTGAAAGACAAAAGGAAAAGCTTTTAGTAGAACTTGCAGAAGCGAGAAGAGAAAAGAAGGAATTTCAACAAGCTAGAGAAAAGCTACTTAAGGAACAAGATCAAATCATTGAAAATATTAAGTTTAAGGAAGAGACCAAATGGAATCAACTCAAGGATGAAGCTAGATTAATTATTAATGAGCTTCAATCAAAGAGTAAGCTTACCAATCCTGAGATAGCAGCAATCAAGTTCCAGCTCAATCAAGGTAGTAAAGCAGATGATTCTTACCGATTAACAGATGAACTAGCTATTGGAGATGAAGTTTTTATCATTCCTTACCAACAGTATGGTAAAATAGTATCAATCAAAAATGATGATTACCAGGTTATTTTTGGTAAATTTGATCTCCATTTTAAGAAAACCGATTTACGTAAAGATGAAAAGAAAAAGGAAGTCAAAAAGGTAGTAAGACAAGAAAAAAGATCAAGTGAGCAAATACCTGAAAAAAAAGCAAGTTTTGAGCTTGATTTAAGAGGATACCGCTTTGAAGAGGTTAAAGAAGCGATGGATCAAGCCATTGATTCAGCGATTTTAACAGGAATTCAGTCAATGCGCATTATTCATGGTTTTGGTAGTGGAGCGGTTAGGAAGGCTGTTTATGACTATATTAGGTCATCAACTTACATCAAATCTTCTAGATTTGGTGGCGAAGGAGAAGGCTTAAATGGGGTTACTATAATCACCCTAAAATAGTGCGAAAGGCTTGATTTAACAACTTTTTAACTATATAATAGAAGTTGAAATTAATAAAGAAATGAGGAAAATTTAATGATTGATTATCAAGGACAGGATTACCAAGAAGTCGTTGGACACCAAGGTTTAGTGGTTGTACAATATTTCGCAACATGGTGTGGACCATGTAAGATGCTTAAACCAGTGTTAGAATCAATTAGCACAGACATGGCAGATGTGAAATTTTGGCGTGTAGATATTGATCTATTTAGAAACCAAGCTATTGAAGCAGGTATTCGTAGCGTTCCAACTGTTGTATTATACAAAGATGGAGAAGAAGTTGACCGTCAAAGTGGTTATCAACCAAAAGAAAGAGTAGCAGCTTGGATGAACCAATTCAAATAATTAAAGCACGCAAGTGCTTTTTTTATTGGCCTTTTTTTAGTATAATAGGTATGGTGATTAAATGGATGGATTCTTGCTTGTAAATAAGCCAATAGGTTTGACATCACATGATGTCGTTTATCGTATTAAAAAGAAGCTTCACATAGATAAAATTGGACATACAGGAACGCTCGATCCTTTTGCAAGCGGTCTTTTAATTTTATGCTTAGGTAAGGCAACAAAGCTTGCTTACCTATTTTCAAATTTAGATAAAGCCTATGAAGGAACTGTTGTCTTTGGAAAGCATTACGATACGTATGATATTACAGGAACTATTATCAATACAGATGAACCAAATATAGATGAATTAGAGCTTAAAAAAGAGGTCCTATCAATGATTGGAACCTATAGTCAAGTTCCTCCTATGTATTCTGCAATTAAAAAGGATGGAAAGAAGCTCTATGAGCTAGCAAGAGAAGGCATTGAGATAGAAAGAGAATCAAGAGAGGTTACTATCACACAGTTTGATATCACTTCTCCATTCAAAAAAAACGAATTTTCCTTTTATGTCAATGTTTCAAAGGGAACCTATATTCGGAGTATAGCAGTTGATCTTGCAGAGAAACTGAAGACCTATGCTGCATTATCTACCTTAAAAAGAGTAAGTGTAGGTAAATATATGCTTGAGCATGCGAAAAATATTGACGAAATTGATAAGAATGATATAATCTCATTAGACGATTACTTTTCTGATACCAACAGTATCATATTAAATGATTATATGATTAAGCTAGTTAAAAATGGTGTTTACCTAGACCATAGACAAATAGAAACCGATCTACCCTTTTTAGTTAAAAACGAAGCCTTAGAAAATATTGCATATTATGAGGTTGTTTCAACCAATCAGTATAAACCGGTCATCATCTTTTAGGAGTCAACATGAAAATTATCTCTTCAAAATATAACTTAATTCAAAATGAAGCACCTCTAACAGTTACCATGGGTAATTTTGATGGACTTCATCTTGGTCACCAACAGCTCATTGAGCGTGTTTTATCCTACAGGGATACAAAGCACGCTGTTATTACCTTTTACCCACACCCATCTGAGGTACTGCGCAAGCAAACATTTAGAACCTTAACCCAAAAGAGTGATAAAATTGAGCTTTTTTCAAGATATCCACTAGATTATGCATTCATTATTGATTTTGATACAGCATTTTCTGAATTAACAGTCATGCAATTTATTGAATTTTTAAGATCAATTCACGTGAAAAGATTAGTAATCGGCCGCGATGCAAGATTTGCATATCGTGGTGAAGGAACAATAAATGATTTAAAGAAATATTTTTTTGTAGACGTGGTCGATGACCTTGTCTATAATCACACCAGAGTATCTACAACCTATATTAAAGATTTTTTAGCTTCAGGAGATCTTGGATCAGCAAGAAAGCTATTAAATAGACATTATGATATTAAGGGTATTGTTGTTCATGGGAATAAAATCGGACATAAATTAGGATTTCCTACAGCAAATATTGACTATTCCACATATTACCTTCCTAAAAGTGGTGTTTACTATGTAAAAGTACTAGTCGATGGCAAATGGTACCACGGAATGGCAAACATCGGTAATAACCCAACTCTAAATTTTAGCTTTGAGAAACGACTAGAAATTAATATATTAAATTTTAACAGAGATATATATGGAAAAAGGATTGATATTGTCTTTATGCACTACCTAAGACAGGAACTCAAATTCAAATCAAAGAAGGAATTAATCGAACAACTTAAAAAAGATGAAATGGCAATTCGAAAACTTACAATTTAAAAAATATATGATATAATAATTGTACGAGGTGATTATATGAAACTAATCATTGCTATCGTTTCAAACGATGATGCAAACAAAGTTCAAAAGGCATTAGTAAAGGATAGATTCTTTTCAACACGTCTAGCAACTACAGGCGGATTCCTAAGAGCAGGGAATGTTACATTCTTAATTGGTGTTAACGATGAGAAGGTTCCACAGGCATTAGAAATCATTGAAGCTCACAGTAAGAAGCGTACAAAACTCGTACCAAATACAATCGTCAATGAGTTTGGCTCATTTTCAGCATTACCAATCGAAGTCGAAGTTGGTGGAGCAACTGTATTTGTTGTGAATGTCGACCAATTTGTCAAAATTTAATTGATTATCGTTGCATTTATAAAATAAAATGCTACAATATAAAAGGCGGTAACAAGGATACGGGAACGCCAACCCTGTCTTTAGTTATTCGAGAAAGGATGAAAAACAATGGCACTTTCGAAAGAAAAGAAGAATGAAATCATTAAGGCTTATGCACAAAAAGAAGGGGACACTGGTTCACCAGAAGTTCAAATCGCAGTTCTTACACAAGAAATCAACGATTTAAACGGTCACCTACAAACGCATATTCACGATTTCCATTCACGTCGCGGCTTATTCGTTAAGATCGGACACAGACGTAGATTGCTTGGATATCTTCGTAACAAAGATGTTAAGAGATATCAAGATTTAATTCAAAAATTAGGATTACGTCGTTAAAAGGTAAGCGCAAGCTTCCTTTTTTATTTTATAATATACATTATATGTGTTTTGTGGTATTATATATAAGGCTATAGATAAGAAAATAGACATATAAAATGAAGGAGATTTTATATCATGCAAAAAAAGACTTACGAAACACTGTTAGGTGGTAGAACCTTACGTGTTGAAATCGGAGAAGTAGCAAAGCAGGCTCATGGCTCTGCAATGATTACTTACGGAGAATCTACAGTATTAAGCGTTGTAACAGCGAGAAATGAAGCTTCAACTCAAGACTTTTTCCCATTAATGGTAGTTTATCAAGAGAAGCTTTACGCAGCAGGTAAGATTCCAGGAGGATTCTTAAGAAGAGAAGGCAGACCATCAGAGCATGAAACACTGACTTCAAGATTAATTGATAGACCACTTCGTCCACTATTTCCAGATGGATTTAAGAATGAAGTCCAAATCATTAATACCGTATTATCAAGTGATCCAGAATGCACTACAGAAATGGCTTCATTACTCGGTTCATCCGTAGTTTTAGGTATTTCTAATATTCCATTCAATGGACCAGTTGCTGGTGTTCAAGTAGGTAGAATAAATAATGAATTTGTCATCAACCCAACTCCAGATCAACTATTAGTTTCTGATATCGACTTAATTGTTGCAGGTACTAAAACTGCAATCAACATGGTTGAAGCAGGAGCAAAACAAGTAACTGAAGATGTGATGCTAGACGCAATTATGTTTGGTCATGAAGCGATTAAAGAACTCGTTTCTTTCCAAGAAAAGATCCAAGCAGATTTCAACACTGAAAAGATGGATTTCGATAATTTCGCAGTTCCAGCTGAAGTTAAAAAAGAAGTTACTGACTTTGTTTATGATCGTATGATTAAGGCAGTGTCAATATTTGATAAGCTTGAAAGATATCATGCTATCGATCAACTTACTGAAGAAACATTAGAAAAATTCAAGAAGAAATCATTCTTCAAGGAAATTGATGGTGTCAAGGTATTTGACGAAACAGCGCAAAAGGATTACCTAGGACAAGTTAAGAAGGTTGTCGAAGGTATCGTAACTCAGGAAGTTAGAAGACTAATTACTCAAGACAAAGTACGCCCTGATGGACGTAAGGTTGATGAAATTAGACCTCTAGATTCAAGAATTGATGTACTTCCAAGAACACATGGTTCAGCACTATTTACAAGAGGTCAAACACAAGCTTTAGGTGTTGTTACACTAGGAGCACTACGTGAAAACCAAATTATTGATGGACTAGGACTAGAAGACACAAAGAGATTTATGCTACATTACAATTTCCCACCATTCTCAGTAGGTGAAACAGGACGTTATGGTTTTGTTGGCCGCAGAGAAGTTGGTCATGGTGCACTTGGTGAAAGAGCA
This sequence comes from Acholeplasmataceae bacterium UBA2284, assembly GCA_002345705.1. Taxonomy (GTDB): domain Bacteria; phylum Bacillota_I; class Bacilli_A; order Acholeplasmatales; family Acholeplasmataceae; genus Peloplasma. The sequence goes on from DDWO01000019.1 coordinate 18,540, forward strand.
CTTTTACAGGTTTTACCAAATGAAGAAGAATTCCCATATACAATTCGTGTTGTATCAGAAATTCTAGAATCTAACGGTTCATCTTCACAAGCAACTATTTGTGCTGGTTCAATGGCGTTAATGGCTGCTGGTGTTCCACTTAAGGCTCCAGTTGCTGGTATTGCTATGGGATTAATCAAAGAAGGCGAATATTACACGATTTTATCTGACATCCAAGGGATGGAAGATCATGAAGGCGATATGGACTTTAAGGTTGCGGGAACTAAAACAGGTATTACTGCTATTCAAATGGATATAAAGATTTCAGGTATTACTAGAGAGATCTTTAAAGAAGCTTTAGAACAAGCAAGAATTGCCAGATTACATATCTTAGATCATATGAATAAGGTCGTTCCAGTTGTTAGAACTGAAATGTCTAAATATGCTCCAAAAGTGAAGATGATGCAAATTAATCCTGATAAGATTAGAGATGTAATTGGTGCTGGTGGAAAGATCATCACTCAAATTATCGAAGATAATAACATGGTTAAGATTGATATCGAACAAACTGGACGCGTTTACTTAATGCATTCTGATATGAAATGGGTAGATAGAGCAATGGAAAGAATTGCTGCTTTAGTTAGAGAAGCTGTAGTTGGTGAAATCTATGAAGGTAAAGTAACTCGTATTGAAAAATTCGGTTGCTTCGTAGAATTATGGCCAGGTACAGAAGGTTTAGTTCATATTTCTAGACTAGCTAAAGAAAGAGTTGAAAAGGTTGAAGATATCGTTTCTATGGGAGACCAAATACTTGTCAAGTGCATCGGAATCGATGATAAGGGCAGAGTAGATCTTTCAAGAAAAGATGCATTAACTGTTAAATAACGTACAAATGAGACTCATATTTCGAGTCTCATTTTTTTCTCAATGTGAAATAAAGTATAATACGTAGAAATAAGTTTATTCTTAGAATTGGTGGTATAATAAAGTCGTAATGGAAGGGAAAAAGAAATGAAACTACAAATAAGAACCGAATCTTTAAGATTGGTTAGAGAGGCACATCAAGTGCCTGGAGTAATGTATGGGAAGGGGATCTCACCTGTAAATGTACAAGTTGATGAAAAAGAATTCAAGGAAGCATTGAAGAAATATGGCAAGAGTATGACCTTCAAGGCTGAGCTGAATGGAGTAACACATGATGTCTATATCAAATATACTCAAGGAAGAATCTTACTACCTGAAACAATTCTACATTTCGACTTGCATAGAGTTTCTGAAAAGGAAATGTTTAAGACAACAATTCCAATTCAATTACTCGGTAAGGAAGCTTTCCATGGACAATCCTATTTACTTTTACAAGAGCTAGATATGCTTGAAGTTGAGTTCGCACCTGGACAAGGTTTATCAAAGATTGAAGTCGATGTATCCAATTTAAAAATTGGCGATTCTATTCATGTAAGAGACTTAAATCTAGGTCATGGTATCGTCATTTTAGAAGATATGGATCAAATGATTGCTCACGTGAAAGAACATATCGTAGCTGAAGAAGAACCAGTGGTTGTTAAGCCGGTTGTAGCATCAGTTATTGATGAAAAAGTGGTAGAAACTGTAGCACAAAAGAGAGCAAAAGCATAACTAATAACGACTAAATAAAAATGAAGATAACCTCTTCATTTTTTTTATGAATTGCTCAGTAAGGCTGTTATGAGGCTGCTGATTTGCATAAAAAGCTCTTTTTTGATATAATAGAGATAATATTGAAAGGAGCAAGATATGAAATTAGAACTTAGAACAGAAAAATTAAATGATATTAGAAAAGAGAATTTAGTGCCTGGTGTGATGTATGGAAAATCTATAGAGTCCACATCAGTTCAAGCAGAAAAAAGTGAGGTTTTAGAAGCGATTAAAACCTATGGAAAGCATAAGACCTTTAAGGTTAGAGTGGATGGAAAATACCATCATGTGTATATTAAAAATATTCAATCAAACATTTTAAATCCACATGAAATCATTCATTTTGATTTACATAGAGTAACACCAAAGGAAACGATGACTACACAAATCCCAGTTGAATTATTAGGTAAGGAAGCATTTTTTAATAAGACATTATATGCAGAGCTTGTTTTATCAGAGATTACTGCTGAATATAATCCGGGATCTGGTGTTTCCTCATTTGATATTGATGTATCAAAGCTTGAGCTTGGTGATGAAATCAAGGTCAAGGATCTGAAGGTACCTAAGGGAATAACGATTAAGAATGACCCTGATCAAATCATCGTGATGATGAAGGAAGTTCATGTAGTTGCTGAGGAAGAAGAAAAAACAACTACTGAAGAACTTGAGGATGCATTGGAAGCTCAACAGATGGATGATTTAACAACGGATACAAATCGTTAAAATCATTGTTGTTTAAAATGATTTATGATATAATTTATAAGTCAATGGAAGGTGACCGAGCCTATTTATAGGTTAGGAAAGTCCATGCTAGCACATTCTGAGATGGATGTAGTGTTTGTGCCTAGGGAAAAAATAACCTAGGGTACGAGAGATCGTAACGGCGTCTGATGGTCTAAGGGAAACTATGATCTAGGACAAAACGTGCCACAGAAACGAGCTTTCTAGAAATAGAAAGATGAAACGCGGTAAACCCCTCAAGCTAGCAACCCAAATTTGGTAGGGGCACGTACGAGAGCGAATTAAAGCTCGAGTATGCTACTATGTAGAGATAAATGGTCACACCCTTTATTAGGGAACAGAACATGGCTTATGCACATTGGCATAACTAGGTCCCTCGGGACCTTTTTATTTAGGAGATTTTATGAAACTTTATGTAGGGAATATTGAATTAAATTTTGAAAAGAAAGGCTCTGGTAAGCCACTAATAATGATTCATGGTAATGGAGAAGATCTCCATATTTTTGATGAATTGACAGAGTCCTTGAAAAACGATTTTACTATATATTCAATCGATATGAGAAATCATGGTAAAAGCTCTATGACTGATGATTTTGATTATAGCATCATGGCATATGATCTCTATTTGTTTATTCAAAAACTTCGTATTGATAAACCTTTTTTCTTTGGTTTTTCTGATGGTGGTATTCTTGGGTTACTATTATCCATCGGATATCCTGATCTTTTTGAAAAGGTAGTGGTTGCTGGTGCAAATATGAATCCAAAGGGAATTCTTCCAAGGATTACAAAAATCAGCCTAGAAAACTATGAAAAGACAAAAAGTCCATATGAAAAAATGATGATTGAACAACCAAATATTAGAAATCAAGACTTGAATAAAATAAAAACACCAGTCTTGGTGTTAGCTGGTGAGTATGATATTGTTAGAGAAACGCATACAAAAAGAATTGCAAGACATATTAAGAATTCAACCTTAAGGATTATACCCAAGCGAGCACATCATGATTATATTGTTCATACAGATGAACTAAAGGATATATTAAAGGATTTTTATTATTCAATATAAGTTTTAAATCTAAAAAAAACAACCTCGTTGAAGGTTGTTTTTGTATTAAATAAGTCCTAATGCTCTAATGATAATATATGCAATATACGCAAAGTAAATTAATGCTAGTATCCAGCCTTCGCCCTTAGAAATAGATTTTTTAGTGAATGCAAATAAAACCATTACCAATGTAATACCAATCAAAATAACAGTATCAATTAAAACATCTTGATTCATTCTCAGTGGTGTAACTAAACCAGCAAGACCAACAATCCATAATGTGTTGAACACGTTAGATCCTAATACGTTACCAATCGCAATTTCATTCTCACCCTTTTTAGAAGCCATGACTGAAGTCACAAGCTCAGGAAGAGAAGTTCCTAACGCAACGACACTAAGTCCTACTAAGGTAATCGCTCTTGTTCTTTCCATTCCAAAGACATTTTCAAGCAATTGAACGGACAAATACTCTGCACCATAGGTAACCATATATCCCCCTAATGACACACCAGCTAAGCCAATAAGAAGAAATGTTATCGCCTTTTTCATGTCAATCACTTTGATTTCCTCAACGTGATTTGATTCCTTATGACTTCTTAGCATTAAATACATATAATAAGCGAAAAACATTAATAAGATTAAAGCTTCCCACCACACAATTCTAGCATCGGATTGGAAGAAAAATGCTAAGACTGAAATTAAGATTGTTATAACAATCAAGAAAGGGAACTCTTGTTTAAACATTGTTCTTTTCACAGCTAAAGGCATCACAATTGCACTAAATCCTAAGATCAATGTAATATTTGCGATATTGGACCCAATAACATTACCCATAGCGATATCTGCTGTTGTCCCTTGAGCACGAGCTGATAGTGCAGCAGCAAAGCTCACACCTAGTTCAGGAAGACTTGTACCAAAGGCTACTAAGGTCAATCCAATAATTAGGGGTGAAACATTAAACTTTCTCGCAATTGAACTCGATGAAACAATGAAGAAATCGGCTCCTTTAATAAGGAAAACAAACCCAGTAACTAAAACTAAAGCATGTAGAAAAATTTGCATGACTTGTACGCATCCTTTATCAATTTTTGGACTATTTGTCTTCGTGTTTAAATAATAAAAACCCTCAAGACAAAAAAGTCTTGAAGGTCTCGTTACAAGATAATCTTGAAATTAACCGGGCATTACGCCGTACTGACGATTAATTTAGGGCTAACTACTCCCCTTCATACATTCATTTTAACACAAATTTTTTGACACTTCAAGCAGTTCTTGGATAAAGTGAATAATGCCTCAATACTGGAAAATTATTGACTTTTGACTATAAAAAGAGTATGATATTTATATCACATGGTGATGGAGGACTTAATAGTAAAAATGGAAGAATGCAGTAGTAGGATCGACGATCCAACATATCCGGAATTCAAAGATATCAAGCACGATGCTTTTTTTGGTGTCTTTTTTTGTTACGAAAGTGAGGGATTAGCATGTTAGTTTCAAGTTTAGTCATGTTATTTCTAATCATTTTATCAGCTATTTTAGCCGCAAGCGAAGTTGCACTCGTTGTTATTAGTGATAACAAGGTCAATTTAGATGCTGAAAAGGGAAATAAGAAAGCATATAAGGTTCAAAGTTTTACTGAAGAGCCTAAGAAATATTTATCAACAATCCAGGTTTTGGTTACATTAATTGCACTTATTAATGGTGCGATTGCATTAGATACATTTAGTAATGATGTCATTTTATGGTTTGATTCACCAAATCCGATTGTAGAGCCACTTGTCATTACAATCATAGCATTGATGTTACTAGTATTTCATGTTGTCATTGGACAAATGATTCCAAAGAGACTTGCAAACAAATACCCAAATCAAATTGCTTATAGAACAATTGGTTTTGTAACTGGTTTAACAAAAATAATGGCACCTGTTTTATGGATTCTAACTCAACTTTCAAGCCTAGTAGGAAGATTTGTTGGCTTAAAGCCTAGCGAAGGCAATCGTAGAGTTACTGAAGAGGAAATTCGTTCAATCGTGGAAGAAAGTAGTAAAACTGGAAATATTGATGAAGAAGAAGGCGAAATGATTCAAAATATTTTCGATTTCTCTGATACAACAGTGGACGAAATCATGACCCACCGTACAGAAATATCAGCATTATCAGTGAAAGCTACAAAAGCTCAGATTTTAGAATATGTTAGGACTGAGCAATACACAAGATTCCCCGTATATGAGAATTCAATTGACCATATCATTGGTACATTGCATGTGAAGGACTTATTAAAATATATAGATAACAATGAAGAAAAATTTTCAATAAAGGCTTTGTTAAGACCACCATACTTTATTCCAGAATCTAAAAAAACTAGTGAATTATTTAAAGAAATGCAGAAACATAAGAATCATATCGCTGTTGTATTAGATGAATACGGTGGAACAGCAGGTATTGTTACGATTGAAGACTTAATTGAAGAAATCGTTGGTAACATATTTGATGAATATGATGAAGACGAAGATTCGATCAAACAAGTCAGTGATCGTGTTTATGAGGTCGATGGATTAATATCCATCAATGACGTTGAAGATGTTATAGAAGCAGATTTACCTGTTGATGATTATGATACATTAAGCGGGTTTATCCTAGGACAACTTGGTCGTTTTCCATTAGAAAATGAAGAAGTTGTAATTCAATACAATGGATTTAAGTTTGAAGTGCTGAAAACTGAGGATAAAATTATATCCAAGGTTAAGGTCACGAAGCCATTGATTGAAGAAAGTTATATTGAGGAGTAATGTGAATTATTATGGATAATGAAGTTATATGGCAGATCGTAGTACTTGCAATATTAATACTTTTTTCCTCGTTTTTTTCCGCAACTGAAACAGCCTTTTCATCACTGAACCAGATCAAGATTAAACATCTTGCTCAAAATGGACATCATGGAGCGAAAAGAACACTAAATTTATCAGAGAACTTTGATAGAGTACTAACAACTATACTTATAGGAAACAATATTGTCAATATCGGTGCTGCATCACTTGCAACAGTGATTTTTGTGCGTTATTGGGGGAATGCTGGGGTAACTATATCGACTGCAGTAATGACAACCTTAGTTCTTATTTTTGGAGAAATCACACCAAAGAGTATGGCGAAAAGAATACCAGAAACCTTCGCTTTAGCAGTTACACCAATACTTATGATGTTTATGTTTTTATTAACACCACTTAACATTATATTTTCTTTATGGCAAAAGCTGATGAATCGGATTTTCAAATTCCAAAAGGAAGCTCCAACCACTGAAGATGAGCTATTAACCTATGTTTCGGAGGTTCAGCAAGAAGGCGGAATTAACGAAAATGAAGGAGATTTAATTCGTAGTGTTATTGATTTTGATGACTTAAAGGTTGAAGAAATCTTTACACCAAGAGTCAATGTCGTTGCGATATCAGAAAATGATGATTTAAAGAAAATCACCCACGCTTTTAGACACTCAGGATATTCAAGATTACCTGTATATGATAACAATATTGATCATATCATAGGAATTATTAATCATAAGGACTTCTATAATCGAGTTTTATTAGAGAAACAAGCACTTGACACGATTATAAAGCCACCAGTATTCGTAACTGAGTATATGAAAGTATCTAATTTATTAGAGCTTCTTCAGGAATATAAATCACATATGGCAATAGTAAAGGATGAATTTGGTGGAACGTTAGGTATAGTCACGATGGAAGATATTTTAGAAGAAATTGTTGGCGATATTTGGGATGAGCATGATGAAATTATTGAACAGATGATCAAAATTGATGAAAAGAATTACCGTGTCAAAGGCTATGCTGATTTAGAGGACGTCTTTGAAGAACTTGGAATTGATGAGGAACTAGAGTTTTCAACTGTTAATGGTTGGGCTCAGGACGAGTTAGGTAAAATCCCTAGTATTGGAGAAGTATTTAATTATAAAAACTTAACAGTAACGATTACTGGTGCTGATACGAAAAAGGTATTAGAGGTTAATATTGAAGTTAGAGAATTGGAAAATGAAAACGAAAAGGAATAGGGCAATCCCCTATTCCTCTTTTTTTGGTTTTGATAGAAAAAAAAGAGCATCTCTGCTCTTCTAAAAATTTGTTTTAATTTTTATTCTTTGCCAGCAAGTGCATTATTATATGCAACTTGAGCAAGTAGATAGTAGTCAGCGAAATCAGAAAGTGTAGCACTTGTTGCGATATCACCAATACTCCAAGTTGTAGTACCCTTAACTAGGTCAGCTTCTGTAGCGTTCATAGTTGTTCCAACTAAAGCTTCAGCAATAGCTGCCATGTTTCCGCCCCATCCTAGTGGATAGAAAGAACTTGCGGTAGCATTCCAAGTCCAATAACCAGTAGTAGACTTAGTGTCACCTAACTTAGCATTAGCATTTGCTTTAACATAATCACTCTTAGTACCATTTGCATTTGCATTGAATACTAAACCAGCTTCAACTGCTTCAACATATGCTTTTGCATTTGCTTCAGTTTCAACCCATACTTCTAAATCAGCAATACCTGATGCAGAGTACTTAATAGATTGTGATCCTGATTCACCAGAAACAGTTCCTGTGAATAATGTTCCATTAACACTTACATACTTAGCATAGTAACTAGTTCCTCTAGCTCCAATAACTGCAAGTGCATCAGCTGGTAAAGCTGCCTTTTGCTCATCAGTTAGAACGATTTGAGCTGTGTTGTATGGAAGATAGTATTCTTCGAATTGAACATTTACCACTTTGTCGTCTTTGTCAACAACAACTTTAGCAACACCAACATAGTGACCATGAACTAGTCCATAACCAACACCGTAACCATAAGAATAAGATGGTTCTTGTTCTTCAGTACATGCTGCCAAACCAAAAGCTAGCAGCGCAACAAAAAAGATTGCAATCAATTTTTTCATTATTTAATTCCTCCTATGAATTGTTTCATTACGCTATCATTATACTACATTTGTCAAGCAATAAGCAATGCTAATTTATAAGATTATTTATAAAAGCGTTTTCCTAGTTAAATATATAAGGTTATTTAATAAATTGAAATAATTATACTTTTATTATTAATGATTTAATGATACAATTATTAAGCGGAAAGGTATGTGTATAATGAATAAAGCATCATTGAATGAAAGACAAAAGAAAATAAGAAACTTTTCGATAATTGCTCATATTGACCATGGTAAGTCAACCCTTGCTGATAGACTGTTACAAACAACAAATACTGTCAGTGATCGCGAGATGAAGGAACAGCTTTTAGATACCATGGACCTAGAAAGAGAACGTGGAATAACGATAAAGTTGAACGCTGTGGAAATGCTTTATAAAGCGAAAAATGGCGAAGAGTATATTATGCATTTAATCGACACTCCTGGTCATGTAGATTTCACTTATGAAGTCTCTCGATCATTAGCTGCTTGTGAAGGTGCAATTTTAGTCGTAGACGCTGCACAGGGTATTGAAGCACAAACTTTAGCAAACGTATATCTAGCTATTGATAATGACCTTGAAATCATACCTGTTATTAATAAGATAGATTTACCGAGTGCAGAACCTGAAAAAGTAAAAAAAGAAATTGAAGATATTATTGGAATTCCTGCCCAAAATGCAGTGCTTGCATCAGCAAAAGAAGGTATTGGAATTATTGAAATTTTAGAAAGAATTGTTACAGATGTACCAGCCCCAAAAGGTGATGCATTTGAACCTCTACAAGCACTAGTTTTTGACTCCTATTTTGATGCGTATAAGGGTGTAGTTCCATCGATTAGAGTCGTGAATGGAACGGTCACTAAGGGTGACACGATTCAGTTCATGGCATCTGGTGCTAAATATGAAGTTGTAGAAGTTGGTGTATTAACTCCAAAAATACTAAAAAGAGAAGTATTAGGACCTGGTGATGTAGGATATTTAACAGCTTCAATTAAAGACATCAATACAGTACGTGTAGGTGATACCATTACGCATGCTGCATATAAAGCAAAAACAGCACTACCCGGGTATAGAACCATGAATTCAGTGGTTTTCTGTGGACTTTATCCAATTGATTCTGATCAATTTAATGATTTGAAGGATGCACTTGAAAAGCTTAAATTAAACGATGCTTCTCTACTTTATGAACCAGAAACATCTCAAGCATTAGGCTTTGGATTTAGAACTGGATTCCTAGGTTTATTGCATATGGAAATCGTTCAAGAAAGAATACATCGTGAGTTCAATATTGAATTGATTGCAACAGCTCCATCCGTTATTTATCATGTCTTTTTGACAGATAAAACGATGATTGCTATTGATAATCCGTCCAAACTCCCTGAGCCTCAAAAGGTAGATTACATTCAAGAACCATATGTGAAGGCATCCATAATGTCACCAAAGGAATATGTTGGTGCAATCATGGAAATTTCTCAAAAGAAACGTGGAATTTTCGGAGATATGAAGTATGTTGATTCTAATCGAGTTCATATCACCTATGAATTACCACTATCAGAAATTGTTTATGATTTCTTCGATAAATTGAAGTCATCAACTAAGGGTTATGCATCATTTGACTATGAGATGGCAGGATATAAAACCTCAAATCTTCAAAAGATGGATATTATGTTAAACGGTGAAGTCGTCGATGCACTTTCAACTATCGTTCATAGAGAATTTGCATATGGAC
>DDWO01000009.1 GCA_002345705.1 Acholeplasmataceae bacterium UBA2284
CTTCCTTAGCAGAAAGACCAATTGCTGTAATCTTGTTCATGGAACCAGATAAATCTAGAATACGCATAACAACCTTTTCACCGCGTACCGTAGGTAGTGTTGAAATACGTAGGTCGATATTTTTTTGCTGGATCGCAGTTTGAATTCTTCCATCCTGAGGAACTCTAGTTTCTGTAATATCCATTCCAGACATAACCTTGATTCTACTAATCATTTGATTATGAATTTTGATAGGAAACTCTTTTACAACATCCAATACTCCATCAACACGATAACGAATCAATACCTTGTCATCTAATGGGTCAATATGGATATCTGATGCTCTTTGAAAAACAGCCGATGTTAGAATTTGATTCACCAATTTGACCATTGGTGTATCATCTTCCTCATCATCTTGAAACTCTTCTTCCTTAGAAATACTTTGTTTCGCTCCAAGAGCCTCTAAGGTTCTAGTAAAGCCATAATATTTTTCTATTTGTGTAATGATTTCATTTTTAGGAGCTGAAAAAGGCTTAGGACGATATCCCGTTCTAACACGCAAATCCTCTATTACTGCAAAATCGAGAGGATCTGATGTAGCAAACATTAAATTCTTCCCTTCGATACGAAGTGGAATAATCACATGTCTTCTACAAAACTCTTCATCTACAATCGCTAATACATTTTCATCAATTGTGAAATTGGATAAGGATACTCTTTGTACTCCTGTTGAGTCCTCTAAGGCTTTAAGAATTTGCATTTCTGTTGCATATTCTAATCTAGATAGCGTTTCACCAAGTCTTTCATTTTTTTCTTGCTTGGATAAAGCATCTTTAAGCTGGTCAGCTGTAATTACTCTGGCTTGTAATAAAACATCGCCTATGCGTCTGAGAGCCATCTCAATCACCATCCTTTAAAACAATATTTTGTTCTCTAATTTCTGGTGAAGCTACATATTGTTCATCATATATTTTTACGGTAATACTAGTACCATTAAGTGGTGTAATTGTCTTAAAGTATGAAATAACTTTGCCCGTTTGACCTGGAGTGATAATGATTTCATAAATAAATTCCGTATCTGTTTCGGTAACGATAACACCAGGTGTTGTTTCATCAATTGTTAGATTTTCTATGTAATGTGTAGTAAATGGTATGACTATACTTTCATCAATTGATGATACATAGGTTGTCATATATGGATAACCTTTGAGTGTAAAGGATAAACTGTCATTACTTATTTGATCGATTTCTACAGTAAAACTATCACTTAATCGATTGTAGAATGAGAAATCAAATTGATTGACCTTTAAAACTCTTACATTCATTCCAGGCTCTGCCCAGGAAGGTAGTGTTATATAACTAGCATAAACATACCCTTCAAAATGTGTATCTATCGTTAACTTTTGTAGGGCAGATGCGATAATACTTAATTGATTATTATCTAAATTTGGGTTTGTTCCCAATGTTTTTAATATTGAAAATCTTGAGGTTCCGAGTATTTGAATCGATTCTACTTCTTCAATAATTTGGTTCACATCAGCTAGAGCGATTTGATCGATTGTTATCGTTTGGATTACAGATTGTGATAAACCTTCAGCCAAATATAATTTTAATTGATAAACCTTTCGATTTTTTAAGCTACTCATATCAGATAAAACATCCTCTAAAAAACTATCCATATCAAAGGATGAAAGAATCGTTGGCGTCATATTATCTTCAAAATGAGTCATTAGAATTGCTCTATTTTCAGTACTTATTGTAAAAAATGCTTGATTGGTTTGATTGGTTTGAATTTTACTTACTGTTTCAGTTACATTGAAATTAAAAAGCGATAAATCGATTTCTATTTCATATCCATGATAAACGAGCTCGAAATCAGCGGTTTCCTGCCATTGTGCTACTTTTGATGTTAATACACCGGCATATTGTTCCTGTGAATAGCTACCTAGATAAATGAATCCAACACTGGTCTCTTCAACCGATTCACCTAAATCTAATACAAATAACATGACAACTGCAAACATAACAGAAAGAGATACCGTAATAAGCGATATCATAAAATAAAGATTATGTTTGAAGTAAAAAGCGATACGTTTCAATCCAATCACCTCTGCTTAACCTTATTATAGCAAACATCTTTATGAATATGCTTGAAACTATAAATAATTTCTCTCAGTTAATGAATTTGTAATATATAAGTACGTTTCATTTATTTAAAATAGATTATAATTAAAGTGAGTTAGTATCGGAGGTGATGGTATGCGCGTTTTAAATAAAAAAGGGTTTAGCGTATTAGAAGCTGTTGCTTCTGTCTTTATCATTTCACTTGTGTTTACTACTGCTTTCACTGTTATTGTTGCGATGAGAAATCGAACAATCGCTACTGAAGAAAAACGTTATGCTGTTGAAGTCGGATCACTAATCAGAGATGAAATCGTTCAAAATTACACCTATCTATCGATTTCCACGTGGATTCTTGATGGTGAAAAAACTGTCGATTATTTAAATTGTAGAGATCTTGATAATCCTATCTCTTGTTCATTATTTGAGTTTGAAGCAAATCAAAAGATTTATGATAATGAGATTGAAATTATATTTTTAGCACCAACCCCAGATTCAATTAACTACAAGGTCATCCATTTTCAAATCATTATAGAATACTATAAAGGATTAACCATCACCTTGGAAGGTATAATATATGAATAGAAAAGGGTTAACTTTAGTAGAACTACTTGGTGCTGTAGTTATATTTGGAATATCCATATCACTCGTCGCATTACTTCTATCTGTTATCTTTAATGCAAATGATAAAATTTTAGAGCAAAGTAGAGCAAACACTGAGGGTACAATTGTTATAGCACATCTAGAGGATTTAATGAGAAGCTTTGCCGTTACAGACTATTCAACATGTATTGATAATCCAAACTGTGTAACATTGGAATCACATTACACCTATGAACTCAGTGGGGATTCATCCAGTATTATTTTAGTCACACATACTCCACCAAACACACTTCAAATTAGTATTCTTAATAATCAACTCTATATCAATGGTGTGGTTCGTGAAATTAGAAATTTCGAAATCCACAGTGATTCCTATATAGAAAAAACGACTGTGAATAATCAACTTAAACTAAAAATAGTCATTATACTATATGTGAATGAAGGTAAAACATATACATTTACCTCTAATCAAACATTTGACTTATCTGATGTACCCGCTTCTTAAGGAGGACCTATGAACATATTAAAATCACGCAAGGGAATGAGTTTACCAACCGTACTCGGTATTGTTGCTTTTGTGCTCGGCACAACAGCTACTCTTTTATCTTATGTGTTTTTCCAGTCCAGACTCATCAATATCAGTATTGAAGATACAGAAGCCTATGAAAATGCTGTTCAAAAGGTCGATGCAACACTAAAAATTATTTCAAGAGATCAATTACTTGATCCTGAATATTTAAGTAGTCTAGAAGCTTATATGGGTGTTTCTATTGAATTATACAGTGAAAATCTTTATACAGTTTCATCGATGATTAATGAGTCAAAAGCGGTAACAAGCTATATCACTGGCTCTATTAATTCAGCAAGTACCTATGACTTAATATTTCAAAATACAGGTGAAGAACCAACCTTCAGCTTAAATCCTTTAATCACTCCTGCCAATATGGTCTCCTCTTATTTACCTCAATTTATAAATACCAATTTCCCGTGGATTACTCCTCAAACTGAATTCACAGATTTTCAAAGTGTTATTACATATATTAGAACACTTGCTTTAGCAAACAACGGTTTCCAAAGATATTATCCTAATGATCTTGAATCTCAATGGAATCCTACTGCTTGGTGGCATTGGTATATTGATGGAAGTGTAACCATTCCAAATAATAAGAATTTAACGATACCTGAAAATAGATTACTCGTTATCGATGGAAATTTAACCATGAATCGAGGAAGTACGATATATGGTAATGTGGTAGTCAATGGCAATGTAGTCATCAATGGTCAAGGAAATAGTTCACAGGGATTGCAGGGTACAATTTATGCAAATGGGAATGTGAATTTTGCGAAGAATCTTGTCTTTGGTTTAGAAAATCGTCCAAGCTTTGTGTTTGCTGAATATGATATAACATTGGATAACATCATCAATGGCTATGGATACTTTTTATGCAGAAATTTCACTGCGAAGCAAGGTAATATTTATATTGTTGGTGGTGTCTACACTTCAGAGGATCAAAATATTCAAAGATCAATAGGTGAATATACAAATTTAAACACTGATGAATTCTATGATTATGCAGTTCCTACTTATGTCGAAATCGAAAGTACAGATCCTAATTCCGGTTTTACAGGTGAGTTCAAATATACATCCCCAAAAATTATTTCATAAAGATGAGTCAATCTCATCTTTTTTTTACTCTTTTTTTAAACCTTTACACCTTTCACTTGATATTTATTTCATTTGTGGGATAATGATAAGGAGGTGTTATTCATGAAGTATTTAATCGCATGTGATCTAGATGGATCACTCTTAAACCGTCAAGGTGAATTAACTAAAAAAACAATCGAAGTCATAAAGACTTTAAAGGATATTGGGCATGTTGTTGTGATTGCTACTGGTAGACCCTATAGTGGAGCAATCTCAAAATATGAAGAATTAGGCTTGAATACAGCAATGATTACAGATAATGGTGGAGCAATCGATAATCCAATGGATTTAACATTTGCTAAACAAAGAACCTTTATTCCAATTCATATGATGCATGGCTTATTTACCTTTAGCAAACCATTTATTATTTCTACATTCTTTAGTGTGGATAACGTGGTTTATGCTTACAAATACGATAAAAGATTAGAAGAGTTCTTTAGTGGTATTCATAGTGATCGAGTGATTGATAAGGAAATGACTGAATTTAATGTGGAACCAACTGGATTAATCTACTTAATTGATTTTGATAAACAAAAGGACTTTGAAGGCTTTATTGATAAAGAGTATGGTCATACACTTTCCTATAGACTTTGGGATGCTGCACATGAATATGCGATTTATGAGGTTTATTTAAAGCATGTTTCAAAATCATCAGCAATTAAGTATCTTTTAGATCATTATGAAATTGATCCAAAAAATTGGATATCTATCGGTGATGGAATCAATGATGTCGAAATGATTAGAGATGCAGCTTGGGGTGTAGCAATGAAAAACTCAGTTCCTGAGTTAAAAGTTGTTTGTAAGGATATCACTGAATACACACATGATGAAGAGGGATTTGCTAAATATTTAATAAAGTATTTTAATTTAAATGTCTAATAATAAAAAAGACTTTTCGATGAGAAAGGTCTTTTTTCATGAGCAAAAATAAAAAACCCCGAGGTCGGGGAATTTATATAAAGTGGCGTTGCAGGAGGGATTCGAACCCCCGACCGACGGCTTAGAAGGCCGTTGCTCTATCC
>DDWO01000025.1:0-9155 GCA_002345705.1 Acholeplasmataceae bacterium UBA2284
CTTCATAAGTATTCTTATGAAAGCGCTCTTAAAAAAAGTATTGACAACAGTTTCATAAAATGATAAAATTAAGGTAGTAATAAACACTGTCCGTATATATAGACGGTTTAATCAAATAAGGGAACAAAAAGCATAAACATCAAGAGTTTCAAGTGGTTTTAATTTGAATTGACTAAATTATTAGAGAAGAATTAAAGTCAAAATAATGAACTTGAAGCTTTTTTATATGTAA
This sequence comes from Acholeplasmataceae bacterium UBA2284, assembly GCA_002345705.1. Classification (GTDB taxonomy): domain Bacteria; phylum Bacillota_I; class Bacilli_A; order Acholeplasmatales; family Acholeplasmataceae; genus Peloplasma. Next base: position 233 of record DDWO01000025.1, read on the forward strand.
AAATTAAGGAGAAATAAATGAAATCCTTCATCCATGATGACTTTCTACTCCAAAGTGAAGTCGCAAAAAAACTTTATCACGATCATGCAAAACAAATGCCAATTATTGACTATCATTGCCATCTTGATCCAAAGGAAATTTATGAGGATAAAAAATTCAATAATTTATTTGATGCCTGGCTATCTGGAGATCACTACAAATGGCGTTTAATGCGTGCAAATGGTATTACTGAGGATTATATCACTGGAAACAAGCCAGACTTTGAGAAGTTTATGAAATGGGCAGAGGTTGTTCCTCATTTGGTTGGCAACCCACTTTATCATTGGACACACTTCGAGCTTAAAAGATTTTTTAATGTAGATAAGCTATTAAGTCCTAAAACAGCAGAAGCTATTTATGAAGAAGTGAATCTAAAATTAGAAACGTTAACGGCAAGAAAATTAATTGAAATGAGCAATGTTGATGTCATCTGTACAACTGATGATCCAACAGATACACTAGAGTGGCATGAAAAGCTAGAAAATGATCCAACCTTTAAAACCAAGGTACTTCCAGCATTTAGACCAGATAAGGCAATCAATATTGAACTATCATGGTTTCAAGAATGGGTTCTTAAATTAAGTAAGGTTGTTGGATATTCCCTATCAAACCTAGAATTATTTAAAAAAGCTATAACTGAACGTATTGATTTCTTCCATGAAAGAGGATGCCTATTATCTGATCACGCATTAGATGTCGTGATGTATGAAAAAGCAACCCCTGAAGAGGTTGCAGCTATTTATGAAAAGGCAATTCAGCATGAAGAATTATCAACTCGAGAAATTCGCAAGTATAAAGGATATATGCTAGTCTTCCTTGGTGCTGAGTATAACAAGCGTGGTTGGGTTCAACAATACCATATTGGAGCTCTTAGAAATCTTTCAGAGCGTATGTTAAAGAATTTAGGACCTGATACAGGATTTGATGGCATTAATGATGGCTTAATCGCTAGACCATTATCACATCTACTAGATGCATTAGATTCAACAGGTGAACTTCCTAAAACAGTACTTTATACCTTGAATCCAAGAGATTTTGAGGTAGCTATCACAATGATGGCAGCATTTCAAGGTGGTGGAATTCCAGGAAAGATTCAATTCGGATCTGCTTGGTGGTTCTTAGATACCATCGATGGAATGACAAAACAAATTAAAGCTTTAGGAAATAATGGTTTACTATCAAAATTTGTTGGAATGCTTACCGATTCAAGAAGTTTTCTATCCTATCCAAGACATGAATATTTTAGAAGACTATTATGTAATATTATTGGTGAACAAGTGACACTCGGATATTACCCAGAAGATTATGAACTACTCGGAAAAATGGTTGAAAATATATCTTACACAAACGCTAAAACATATTTCAACTTTTAATTCATTTGATGGAGCAGTTAAATTGTGCCAAACAATAGTTATTTAACTGCTCCACCTCCTCTATTTGAAGTTCTTTCGATAATAGAGAAGGTATGTAAGGATATTCAAAGAATCTAAGATTTGATTTGTCCCATGCATCATATCGCTGGCTAGAAAATAAACCTTCAAATTCGCAATGGATGAAATAAGTAGAACCGAATTCTCGCCAAGGTCTAGCTAATATAACTGGTTCTGAACTTCGATTGATAATTCTTGAATGACTGAATATGATACCATATTGAAATTCCTCATAGGTTGAGGGTGCAGCTATAAATCCTTTACCGATAGAAACAATTACACATTGATTGAAAAGTGCTGTTCCACTTCCAAATATATAATCTACATCACCCTCTACATAACATTTTTCAAAATAATGATGTAAATGATTGGTAAGTCTTTCCTCAATAGGTAGAAACTGATCATATCGAATGGTTAAATCAACAGGTAATGGACCTAAAAAGATAGTATCTTGATGACCAAGTAATTTGCAGTTAACAACTCTTGTATGATTCCCATATAATGTAAGCGCTACGGCCTGACCAATGGTTAAACCAGACCCTGATTCATTTTGAATTGTTAGATTTTCTAATAAGACATGATCACCTAGAATCATCACAGTAGATGTCCTAAATGTATTGTATAAAAGACCATCCTTATGCATCTTATATGAATAATCACTAAAGGTAATGATGGTTTCACCAGCTTTTGAACCAATGAGTTTCAGATGATTATGCTTTAAACGCAGCTTCTGGGTATATGTACCTGATGCCAAGAAAACAGTAATTTCTTCGTTTAAAGGATAACCATCCAGTATTTCTTGAATGTTATCCTGTGGTTTTAGTTTGATAGAAATCATAATGGAAGCTCCTTTCAAGTCTACCTATATTATATAGAGGAGTTGTTAGTTTGACAATTAAAAAATTTATGACATTTGATTTACTCGTCCTAACACTTCTAGCAGTTCTAGTAGACGTGATTGGATACTTTGCAAGTCTTTCTGACTTAGTCTTCTTATATGTGAGTCTATCAATACCTGTAATACTTATCGCCTATATTAGATGGGGATACAAGGCACTTGTGATTAATTTAGTAATCATTATCCTTCATCTCATTCTTTATAGAGGAATTCAAGTGCTACCGATGATTGTATACCTAATTAGCCTAGCATCAATCTCTGTATCTATGATTTGGTTTAAGCTAGTCAAAAAAAATTGTATTAAGGATGAAGTCTTACTCATCACATTATATTTTTTAACAGCGTATACCACACTCTTTCTATTACAAGCATTCGCACAATATTTAGAGGGTGGAGAAATTCAATGGATTACCTTACTGATTAGACATAGCGTGAATATTATATTAGGTTGGGTAATACTAGTCATCGCATCCAAGCAACAGGATTTAATGGTTGATATGCATTCTTATTTACTTAAGCAAATTGAAGAAAGAAAAAAAGAGGGAAAGTACGATTATGACAAATAAATTCAATCGTGATCTAGAAAACTTAACAATTGAACAAATAGAACACGAGCAATTTTTGGAAGAAATTGAACGTACAAAATGGCATCGCTACTGGCAGTCAATCAAAAAGGATTGGCCACTTTATGCAATGCTTATTCCAGTATTACTTTATTTCTTCATTTTTAGATACATGCCAATCTATGGAATCTTAGCAGCATTTAAGGATCAAAGAGTGTTAACCGTCTCAATTGGAAATAGTCCATATGCTGGATTCTATGCATTTAGATCGTTAGTATCTGGGGATTACGCACCAATGTTTTGGCAGGCATTTAGAAATACGTTCGCGATTTCAATGTATGGATTAATCTTCGGATTCCCAGTTCCAATTATCCTAGCTTTATTCTTTAGTGAAATCAAGAGTGATGTTTACCGCTCCACTGTGCAAATATTATCATATTTACCTAAGTTTATTTCTACGGTTGTTATTACATCTGTTATTACGTTAATGCTTTACGGAGGTAACGCTCCTCACCAAGCACCTGGCGTACTTGCATCATTTCTTACCAATTTAGGCATGGTTCCTGAGGGAACAAGAATTATGCTCAATCCTCAGTACTTTAGATCTGTATATATCATCTCAGGTATATGGGAGGGTGCAGGATATGGTTCGATCGTATATTTTGCGGCTGTTATGTCAATTAGTCCAACTAATTTTGAAGCTGCAAGAATTGATGGAGCATCCAAATTATCTCAAATTCGTTATGTAACTCTACCAGGTATGGCACCAACATTAACAATTATGTTAATCCTTCGTATCGGTGAAATCTTAACCGTTGGCTATGAGAAGGTTATCTTACTTTATAATGTTCAGACCTATTCGACCGCAGATGTTATCTCAACATTTGTTGCGAGAACAGGTGGCTTGATGGATCCGACAGGTAGCGTCTTAAATGTTGCTGCATCCGCGGATTTGTTTAACTCGATTATTGCTATGTTCTTAGTCTTAGGTGCTAATTTCATCAGTCGTCGTGTTTCTGACACATCGTTGTTCTAAGGGGTGAGAAAATGAAGAGACTAGACCGATCAGAATTAATATTTAAGATTATTGCATATTCATTTGCTACCCTGTTTGCCCTTGCTGCATTATATCCATTTATCTATACGATATCAGCAGCAGTATCTGGTAAACTCGCATTCTCAAGAGGTGATGTTGTCTTCCTTCCAGTGGATTTTCAATTGGATGCGATGATTGCAGTCATTTCAGATAAGGGGTTTTGGATAGCTTATACAAACACACTATTCTATACCTTCTTTGGAACGATCTTCTCGATGGCTTTATCAATAGCTGCAGCCTATGCACTATCTAAGGATAGACTTGTATTTAGAAGACAGATTAACTTTATTATTGTATTTACAATGTGGTTTTCTGCAGGGTTAATCCCAACCTTCTTAAATTACAAAATGTTTGGAGTCGATTTTAGATGGGGTATCATTTGGGGATTTGGAGTTCAGGCATTTAATGTGATCTTGCTTAGAAACTATTTCTCAGGGGTATCTAAGGAAATCGAAGAAGCAGCGATTGTCGATGGTGCAAATGAGTTTCAGGTGTTAACCAATGTCTATCTACCGATGTCAAAGTCAGCGTTAGCTACTGTAACACTATTCTATGCACTCTCTAGATGGAACGGGTATTTCTGGAATCTAATTCTTGTAAATAATGGATTAGAGCATCCACTTCAGGTTTATTTAAGAAAGTATTTAACAGAGTTTTTAAACGATGAAAATGCATCGATTACAAACTTGCCTTACTCGCCTTACAGTTACATGTATGCGATGATCATTATGTCTATTATCCCTATAATCATTGTTTATCCTTATTTGCAGAAGTATTTTGCTAGAGGAGTCAATGTCGGTGGGGTTAAGGAATAAAAAGAAGAAAGAAAAAACGGAGGAAAGAAAAGTATGAAGAAATTTATTGGCTTAATAGTTCTACTATTATCCCTAGTTGCTTTAGTAGGTTGTATTAATGAAGACGACCCAACTGATCCAACTGACAAAACGCTTGTAACGATTTCAGTTAAAGCAGCTCCTACTCAAATTATTTATGAGCTAGGCAGTTCAGCACTTAATTTAGCTGGTATCCAAGTTGAAGCTGTATATAGCGATGGTTCAACAGCAATTTTGACTAGTGCGGATTATACAGTAAGTGGTTTTAATGGTAATACTTCAGGTGCACAAACAATCACTGTTACGGCAAGTGGAAAAACTGCGACATTCTCAATTGTTGTAAGTAATCCAGATGCTCCAGCGACTCTTGTTGCATTATCTGTAACATCAACACCATTTAAGACTATGTATGCAATTGGTAGTACACTTTCATTGGATGGCTTGAAGGTTACTGCACTTTATAGTGATGGTTCATCAAGATTACTTGAATCTAACGAAATGACTGTAACTGGATTTAGTTCAACAGTAGCTGGTAAAAAGACTATTAATGTATCCTTCGGATCGATTAATACAGCTTTTGATACTACAGTAACTCCTGACATTACAGAAAATTCGACAGTAATAAACCTAAACACTGCGATTAACTATCAAGGTAGAGGTATTACTTTCCAAGAACCAAATCCTTATCATTCACTAAATGGTAAGAGCTATACAAGTGGTATGATTATGCCAGTTTGGGAATCAATTGGTTCAATTTTAAATGTTAACTTCGTTGACGTTAAACAAACTGCAACTACAAATGACCAATTCCAAGCATTTGCTACCAACGGATTTGCTGGTGCTGACTTAATTAACGGTACTGGTGTACAATTCAATGAATATGGTTTAACTGGTAATTTCGTAGACATTACTAAATATTTAAACTACATGCCAAACCTTAACAAGTTCCTAAGAGAAAATCCATCAGTTAGATCTTCAATTACTTCAGCTAACGGTGCGGTTTATTACACTCCTTACTTTGACGGTTTCGGTGAAATCGAACAAATGTTCTTGATGCGTATTGACTGGGTTCAAGATATTCTAGATGTTGCATCACCTACTTTTGATGCTACGGCTTATACTGGAACATTTACTGTTGAACCAATCACTCCTGCAGTGATGAACGTTAACGTAACAGTTGCTAATCCTGATGGAACAACACGTACAGTAACTAAGGCTCATACACAAAATATTCTTGACATTTTAGAAGCACTTCCTACTAAGACTGGTGCTACAATGGGTAATGCATTTAGAACTTACATGCAAAACACTTATGGTTCACAAGGATATGCTAAGCTTTCTGACGTATTCGTTGGAACTGATGCAGCTTATGACACTGATGAACTTACAGCTTTAATGTATGTAATTAATGCAAATCCAGCATATGTTACAAGAGAACATGCAACTCCTAAGACTGACGTTGAAATTTATTTCCCAAGAGATGCATCTAACTCAAGAATTAGAAATTTATTCCGTGGTCTTGAAATGTATGGTGTTCGTGGTGCGTTCTCTAGATACCAATGGGCATATTTCAATGAAGATGGTATTGTTGAAGATGGTAGAGTACAACAAAATACACTAGATGCAGTTGATCAACTATCAAGAATGTATAATGACTCCTTAATTCCAGTAAGCTTTAATGAAACTAATAACTGGAGAGAAATTTTACTACAAGGCTCTTACGGTTTCATGACTTATGATTATAATGCATCATCAACTCCAAATGGTTATATCGCAGCTGGTTCAGCAGTCGATCCTACATTTAGATTTGAAGCAGTATTACCTCCAGTTGTTGACTGGATGAATAATGGTGAATATTTCCACTTCTCAGAAGCTACACGTGCTGTTAAGAATGAAGCATGGGGTATTCCAAAGCATGTTGAAGGTAATCCTGTAAAACTTGCAAGAGTTCTTCAATTATTTGATGGTTTATATGACTATTCATCTGATAGTTCAATTGGTAACGTTCATCTTTATGGTCCTGCTGGATTTATTGATGGTCAAATTGAATACAATGGTGAAATGATTCCTGCAATTAGTGCTGCTGCAATGGCAGAAATGCAAGCATTAGCTTCAGGTAACATGATTAACTACTTAAGACGTTTTGTTGGTGCAACTATGCCAATCGGACATATCCGTAGCTTAGGTCTTGAATTCCAAACCTTATCACCACAAGGTGTTGTAGGTGTTGAAAGAATTAATACAGCTGTTCAAGCTGGTACATTTAGATTAGCTGGTGTTTATCAATCAGATAACCCATGGTATCAATTATCTCCAACATTATTTGCATTAACTGCAAATGAAAATGCTGATATCGCAACATTAACTTATGATGACATTTGGGCAGATGCTCAACTTGCATTACTTGTTAAGTTCGGTTTCTCAGGAAATGGTGGAAGTGTTACTCAAACAACTTATTTAACAACTATGGTTACTAAGAGTGGTATCAATACTTATGAAGAAATTTATAAGAAGGCTCTAAATAACGCATTAGCGAGAGTAAGTAATTAATTAACAAATAGATTTAGTTTTGTGGACTCCGGGGGAAATTCCCCCGGATCACCCACATATATGATGAAATATAGTGAAAGTAGATGTGACTATGAAGAAAAATATATTTAAAAGAATATTAGAATCCATTCTTGAAGGTGTGAAATCATCATTCAAGTGGCTTTATAAAAATAGACAGGCACTCACCTACGTATTTGTTCTAATCATTAGCGTATCCTATTTTGTATACGTTTTGGGATATAGCACGAATTGGGCAATGGTAATTAGCGAATCTAGAGGCGGTAGTTTTTACCGTGCTTCTCAGTCTGCAAATCGCTTAATGGGTGAACTAGGATTCATTACAGTGCTTGTTGTATTACTTACATTAAGCTTTGGATCCATCAAGAGAAAGAAATTTTATATTAGTAATATTGTTTTAAGTATATTATCAAGTATTTTATTAATCGTATCCGCATTGATCACACTATATTACAATTCTGTTTTAACTAGAATGTATGCAAGAATTACTGAAGATGAGGTTCCTGCTTATCTTTATGTTGTGCATGGAGCTGGAGAAAAGAGCTTTCAAGTATTTAAGATTGGTAATGTTTTATCCATCTTTATGATTATAGCAGCTGTTATGCTAGTCCTATTCTTAGTTCAAAAATTAAGAGCTCAAAAGGAAAGAGCACGTTTAATAGAAAAGATGGTGGTTAGTCATGAACATTAAAGCAGATAAGATGCGTTACCAAACGAATTCAAGTGCTTATAGTCTAATTCTTTTAGGACTTTCTTTAAGTGTTGCTGCACTATTCGCGATTATTACACCAAGTACTGTTATTCCTGATTTAAGTACTGCTATAGAAATTTTAGTTAATATTGTTTTAATGTTAGTTACTTTCCTAGCTGCTGAGCGTTGTAAGTTTTATGAACGCAAATGGGCTATTATCGTCAACGTGATAGCAGCAGTTCATATCCTGCGCATCTTTTATGCACCAACTAAATTACTAGCAAAGGGTCAAATTACATTTTTCCATTTTGCATTCATCGCTGTATTGCTTATATCTTCAGCATTATTTTTAATTGCTGGTGGAATGATTACGATCAAGAAATCACAAGTATTGCATAATCATTTGAAGGAAATGGGTGAATAGAATGGCAACAATGAATTTAACGAATGTAAATAAAATCTACCCAAATGGAGTTCAAGCTGTTTTTGATTTCAATCTTGATATCAAGGATGGTGAGTTTATTGTCTTAGTTGGGCCATCAGGCTGTGGTAAGTCGACGACTTTAAGAATGATTGCTGGTCTTGAAGAAATCAGTACTGGAGATCTTTTAATTGATGATATCAAGGTTAATGATCAAGCACCAAAGGATAGAGATATCGCCATGGTTTTTCAAAATTATGCGCTTTATGCACATATGACTGTATATCATAATATGGCATTTTCATTAACACTTAGAAAAGAAGATTCAGATAAAATTCATGAACGCGTTATGTGGGCTGCTGAAGTCTTAGGACTGATTCCTTA
>DDWO01000025.1:9172-13111 GCA_002345705.1 Acholeplasmataceae bacterium UBA2284
CGTGCCATTGTTAGAGATCCTAAGGTATTCTTACTTGATGAACCACTTTCAAATTTGGACGCTAAGCTTAGAGGACAAATGAGAAAGGAATTAAAGGAATTACATCACCGTCTTGGTGTTACAATGATTTATGTAACACATGATCAAATAGAAGCATTAACATTAGCAGATCGAATTGTTGTTATGAAGGACGGATATGTTCAACAAATAGCAACTCCAGAGGAATTATACGCAAGACCTAATAACTTATTTGTAGCAAACTTTATTGGAACACCTCCAATGAACTTCTTTCATGCTAAAATAGATAGTGAAGGATTTGTATGGATTGGTGCAGTGAAAATTGATATCAGTTCAACAAAAAGCTATGATGCTTTAAAGAAAAAGGGTTATTTTGGAAAAGAAATCACCTTAGGTGTTAGACCTGAGCATATTACAGTGGATAGACCAATGAATAATAATATGGATAAGGGTCACCTATCAAAGGTTGAATTATATGAGCTTTTGGGTTCAGATGCACTTGTTCACTTTACCATTGGTAATAAAAACGTAGTCTCAAAGGTTAATTCAAGAGTTATTCTTCATCGCGGGGAAGAAGCTTATTTCGATTTTGATGTTTCTCACCTGTATTATTTCGATAAGGAAACGGAAGTGTGCATTTATGAATGATGGAATCAAAAGAGAGCCATGGCATATCCGCTGGTATAACTATAATAAATATTCGATTCCAGTCATTTTCACATTGATTGGGACGATTGTTTTCACTGTGTTTCTTGATTTTAGAACAGGTGAAACTAACTTTGTGTCTCATATCGCAGCAATTAGTGTATTAACAAACAGGGTAATTGGGTTTTATTTATTTTCTATTTATATGATTTCACTCGTGCAATTAGCAAATAGTTTATCATTTAAAAAGAAGAGATCACCTGTTTCATTATTTATGTTTAGTATCCTAAACGCTATTCAAATCTTACTTGTCTATTTGTATGTCAATGTATTTTATACAGAAGTTGCACTTAGACCTGATTTTGAAATTACACCTGCTGGATATTTTTCAATGAATGTAATGATCATCGGAGCAGTATTTTATATACTCGCAACCGTGTTTGCATGGATTTATGTAGATTGGAAGTATGTGAAAATTGAAGAAGAATAATAAGCCGGAACAGAAACCATTCAATCCCTATAGCATTGATAAACTCAACAACATAAAACCCGGGGTAAAAGTCGGGTTTTTAAAGTTTTGGGTCTCAGGTGCAGCATTTTTCTTAACATTTACTGCATTTTTCTATGCTGTAGAAGATTTATTAATCGCAATGTTTTTGCTGATGACCTTAGGTGTTGAGTATATCGTAAATAAGGTCATTGTATGGATGCATAATGATAAATTTCCAACGCTTCATTATTTACCTCATCATGTAGAAAGAAAATCTATCTTAAGTCTACTAGCAACTGCAGGATACGTTTTAGTGATGATAGCATCAAGCTATTTTGCAATAGAAGGCCTATTATCTATAGGTATCCCATCGATTGGAATGTTATTCTTTGGGTTTGATAATATTGGTATCGATCCAATTACATTTGGTTTAGTCTACTGGGTGATGGATTTTATTTGGTTACAGGTAAAAAACCGAATTTACCCAAAATATATGAATAAGGGGAATCAAAATGTTTAAGGTTATTTTTAAATCATCAAGAAGTCTAACTTTAGAACTTATCAATCATGATATCTACTATGCCAAGAAAGTCTTTGATGTGAAAGTCAATGATAAGGTTATGTTAAGCAATGTAGATACCAATGTTTTTTCATTATATAATTTAAATCCAAACGAAAGCTATGAAATTGAAGTTCTTGGATATAAGGAAGGCATTCAAACTGAAGAAGAATCATCAGTTGTTAATGTTAAGGATTTTGGTGCTATAGGAAATGGTTTAAATGATGATACCATGGCAATCCAAAGTGCAATGCTAGCATGTCCTAAACATGGTAGAGTCTTTATTCCTGAAGGAACCTATTTGGTTAGACCATTATTTTTAAAGAGTAATCAAACGATTGAACTCGTTAAAAATGCAACCCTACTTGGGCATACCGATAGAAGCGTCTATCCAATACTTCCTGCTCAAATTACTAAAGCGGATGGATCATTAATTGAATTATCTTCTTGGGAGGGTAATCCAGCACCAACGTTTGCAAGTATCATCACAGGTATTTTAGTAGAGAATGTAAAGATTATTGGTGAGGGTATTATTGATTGTAATGCACAAAACTCTGATTGGTGGGTAACCCACAAGATTCAGCGTGGTGGTGCATGGCGTCCAAAGGGTGTATTTCTATCCAATTCTAGTCACATTGGTATGCAGGGTGTAACTGTAACGAACACTCCATCATGGAACCTTCATCCATATTTTTCTAGCTATATCGATTTTATTGATATGAAAATTATTAGTCCAAAGGATTCACCAAATACTGATGGATGTGACCCAGAGTCATGTGATCATGTCAATGTAATTGGTCTAAATTTCTCGGTTGGTGATGATTGCATCGCAATTAAGAGCGGTAAATATGAGATGGGTATGAATTATAGAAGACCTACCTCAGATATGGTAGTAAGAAATTGTATGATGGCCTATGGTCATGGTGCAGTTGTATTAGGTAGTGAAATGAGCGGTGGCATTAAGGATTTAACTGTCACGCAATGTTATTTCAAACAAACTGATAGAGGCTTAAGAATTAAAACCAGAAGAGGTAGAGGAGAATCTGCTGTTATTGATGGGATCACATTTGAAAATATTTATATGGACAATGTGCTAACACCTCTTGTGATGAATATGTATTATTATTGTGATGATGATGGTAAGACTGAATATGTATGGAGTAAAAAAGCACTACCAGTAGATGAAAGAACTCCCTATTTAGGAAAGTTTAAATTCAAAAATATGGTTTGTGAAAATGTACATGTTGCAGCTGGATTCTTTTATGGGTTACCAGAGCAGCCCATCAAATCCATTGAACTAGAAAACATCACATTTACCTATGCTAAAAACCCAATACCTGAAGTACCAGCGATGATGAGCTTCTTAGATAAAATGACAGGTGAAGGCTTACAATTTAGATATGTAGATCACGTTAAAATAAAAAATGTTAAACTAGGTCACACTACTGGAGAACCAGTATTACTTGAGAATGTTAAAAACTTCGTAGAAGAATAATAAATAACAATTTGACACAATTCATTCGTCTATCATATAATGATATTGTATGAATAAATAGACACATTAGTATGGATACAAACACCGTTTATAAAAAAGGAAGGTATATCTGATGCAAAAACATGAAATTTTAAAGAAGATTACTGAGGTAGGAGTGGTTGCTGTTGTGCGTGCTGAGACATCAGAACAAGCAATTGAAATCTCTAAAGCTTGTATTAAAGGCGGCATCACTGCAGTTGAAGTAACATTCACTGTTCCAAATGCGAATGAGGTTATTGAAGGCCTTGCTAAGACATTTAAACCAAATGAACTGATCGTAGGTGCAGGTACTGTTTTAGATAGTGAGACAGCAAGAATTGCGATTCTTGCAGGAGCTCAATATATCGTTAGCCCAGGGTTTAATTTAGATACAGCTAAGCTATGCAATAGATATCAAATCCCTTATATGCCAGGATGTTTAACCATCACTGAAATGATTACTGCGATGGAGGCTGGCTGTGATGTTATAAAACTTTTCCCAGGTTCAGCTTTTGGACCTTCCTATGTGAAGGCAGTTAAGGGACCACTTCCACAAATTAACATTATGCCTACAGGCGGAGTTTCACTTGATAATGTGAAAGATTGGGTCAGTGCTGGAGTAATTGCTGTAGGTGTTGGTAGTGAGCTTACTGGCCCTGCTAAAAAGCATGATTATCAAGCTGTTACTAAAAATGCACAAGCATTTGTTCAAGC
>DDWO01000020.1 GCA_002345705.1 Acholeplasmataceae bacterium UBA2284
AGATTGATGACCCAGTACGAATGTACTTAAAGGAAATCGGTCAAATTCCTCTACTCAATCATGAAGATGAAAAGAAATATGCTGTTGCAGTTTCTAATGGTAGATATGCCAAAGAACAGCTTGATGAAATCAAGGAAGGTTTACTAGAACTTGATGAAGCTGACGTTGATGAACTCAAAAGAGCATTAGAAAAAGCACATCATGCTAAAAATAAGCTTGTTGAAGCGAACTACCGTTTGGTTGTATCAATTGCTAAGCGTTATGTTGGAAGAGGTTTATTATTCCTAGACCTAATTCAAGAAGGTAATATGGGCTTAATGCGTGCTGTCGATAAATTCGACTACGAAAAGGGCTTTAAGTTTTCAACCTATGCAACATGGTGGATTCGTCAAGCAATCACACGTGCTGTAGCTGACCAAGCAAGAACAATTCGTATTCCAGTACATATGGTTGAAACCATTAACAAAATGATTCGTATTCAAAGACAACTCATCCAGGATTTAGGAAGAGAACCTTCCCTAGAGGAAATCGCACAAAAAATGGGCATTACACCTGAAAAGGTTCAAAATATCCAAAGAATAGCGAAGGAACCTATTTCATTAGAAGCGCATGTCGGTGAGGAAGAAGATTCATCATTAGGTGACTTTATCTCAGATCCAAATGCACTTACTCCTCATGAATTTATGCTACAAGAAATGGTGAAGCAAACGCTAGATGAAGTGCTTGAAACTTTAACTGATCGTGAAGAAAAGGTCTTACGTTTGAGATACGGTTTATTTGATGGAAAGAATCATACATTAGAAGAAGTAGGTCGTGAATTTGGCGTAACTCGTGAGCGTATTCGTCAGATTGAAGCAAAGGCATTAAGAAAACTAAGAAGTCCTTCAAGACAAAACAAACTGCGCGAATTTTATTATGGCAAGAAGTAAGAGAATTCTCTTCCTAGCAGAATTAACCCAAGGATATCATTCAGTCTTAGATATTGGTACAGATCATGGATTTGTATTAGAAAAAGCCTTTGAAAAGGGCTATATCCAAAAGGGTATTGCTAGTGATCTACGGGAACAACCTTTAAAATCTGCAAAAAACAATTTAAAAAACTATCCAGTGACATTTGTCATCTCGGATGGTTTTTTAGCTATCAAAGAAGACTTTGATTTAGCTATAATAGCTGGAATGGGTGCCCATTTAATCAAAGATATTATGAATCATGCACCAAAAAAAGATATCACCTATATACTTCAGCCAAATGATAAGACAGATATCCTAAGAGAATATTTAATGAATCATGGATTTTCTATTATCGATGAGTATCTGGTTAAAGACAAATTTTACTATGTGATCTTAAAGGTAAAAAGAGGTGAGTCAAAGTTAACTCCTGAGGATATTCTATTAGGTCCTGTCTTAAGATATAAGCCTGAATCGCGAGCGCTATATGATTATAAATTGAAGCAAATCGATAAAATATATGAAAATGCAGATGAAAAAAGAAGAGAAGAATTGGATGCAATGCGTAAAATATATAAAAATATTGAAATATGTTAAAATTTATATATAGCAATTTCACTTTACATGTATGTAAATATTAGGTAAAATAATCTATGGGCACTTATGGAGCACTATGGAGGAGGAAAGAAAGTTGAAGGAATATAGAACTTTACAGAAGTTGGATCGTTCAATGCAAACTTTTAGAAGAAGTGGAATTTATAAGAGAGCAAAGACATCCTTAAGTGATGCAGATATTATGGTTTTGTTTTGTATCGCATTTTGTGATTTAAATCAAAAGGTTAAGCTATCAGATGTAGCAAAAACACTTCGGGTAACACTTCCCGCAGTTACACATAAAGTCAATGATCTAGTGGATAAGAACTACGTAGAAAAAGAAACATCATCTAAAGATTTACGTATAACATATATAAAGCTAACCTCACATGGGAAGGCATACGTAGAATTGGTAAAAGATGAATATTATAAGCCTCTTAAGGAGCTTGTTAAGCACCTTGGAGAAGAGGACACACTAACTTTCATGCGTATCCTAGACAAAATTAGTCAGTTAGGAAAGATGTAAAAGTCTTTCCTTTTCATTAGAAAGAAGGGGTTTTTCTTGATCAAGGCACTTAAATTTTTAAAGCCCTATAAGTGGGGAGTTTTATTCGTTTTTATTTTTGTTGGACTGCGCGCTTTTCTAGATCTTTTATTACCTTTAGTTTTAGGACTACTTGTGAATGAAGGTATAGGTCTAGGGGAAAACTCTGTCGATCCCAATATTCAAAAAATTTGGGAGTACGCAATTTTGATGCTTGTAGCAACTGTATTTAGTATTATCATTACGATTATTAGTGGCTACACTGAATCTAGAATTTCTGCATCATTCGCACTCGATTTAAGAAGAGCAGTATATAAAAAGATCCAACAATTCTCGCTAAGAGAAATGGATCATTTTACAACTTCTTCATTAATTACAAGATCTACTAATGATATTCAACAGCTTCAAGGTATTGTCAATACATTACTAAGAATGATTATTTTAGCACCATTTTTAGCAATCGGAGCGATTGCTTTTTCGATTGCTCAGCACCCTACTTTATCGATGTTACTCATTGTTTCAGTCATTAGCTTAGTCGTGATGATGGTCATCATCTTTTCAATCACACTACCAAGATTTCAATTGGTTCAAAAGCTTGTTGATAAACTCAATTTAGTAACTAGAGAAAATCTTACAGGTCTTAGAGTTGTACGTGCATATAATACGCAAAGCTATCAAGCAAAGCGTATCGATGATACAAGCTATGAGTCAATGAAATTAAATATATTTGTGAATAGAGTCATGAGTTTTATGTGGCCAACCATGGGATTAATCATGGGCTTAACTTCACTCGCAATTGTTTATTTAGGAGCTGAATTTTTCATTGGAATTGATGGCTTTGATCCAGGAACAATGATGGCATTAATGCAATATTCGATGCGTGCAATTATGGCATTTATGTTTCTAACATTTATCTTTATTATGATACCTAGAGCATCTATTTCTGCTAAGCGTATTATGGAAGTTTTAGAGATGGAAATTGATATTAATGATCCTGTTAACCCAGTGTCATTACCAAGTGATATGAAGGGTGAAGTTACATTTCAAAATGTCTCATTTCAATATCCAGATGCACAGGAACCAGTATTATCAGATATCACATTTACAGCAAAGCCCGGAACAGTTACAGCCTTTATTGGTTCAACTGGATCTGGTAAATCAACACTAGTTAATTTAATTCCACGCTTTTATGAGAGATCACATGGTGATATTTTAATCGATGGAATTGATATCAAGGATATGACTCAGCATGATCTACATAGCCTGATGGGATACGTCCCTCAAAAGGGTATTTTGTTTGGTGGCACTATTCGACAAAATATCTTATTTGGCAAGGATGAAGACGATGAAGAGTTAATGATAAAAGCAGCGAAAATCGCCCAAGCAAAGGATTTCATAGATGAGATGGAAGATAAGTACGAGCATAACATCTCGCAGGGTGGAACCAACGTTTCAGGCGGTCAACGTCAACGCTTAAGTATTGCTAGAGCAATTGCTAAAGGTCCATTAATTTATATCTTTGATGACTCATTTTCTGCGCTTGATTATAAGACAGATCAAAAGCTTAGAAAGATGCTTGATAAGGAAGTATCAGCCACTAAATTAATTGTTGCACAAAGAATTAATACAATCCGTCATGCAGATCAAATTATTGTATTAGACCAAGGAACAATCGTTGGTAAGGGAACACACGAAGAACTACTTTTATCGTGCTCAGTTTATCAAGAAATTGCCTCCTCACAGCTATCAAAGGAGGAGATGTAAGATGAACCAAAATCAAGATAAGAATAAAGATAAAAATGCTCCTCGCCCGATGATGGGTGGCGGTATGCGAGGAATGAATTATACAGAAAAACCTCAGGATTTTAAGGGAACAATGAAAAAGCTTGGAGCTTATTTAAAGCCCTTTAGAATTCGCATTATGTTCGCTGCAATCATGGCGATAACTGCTGCATTATTATCTGTACTATCACCATGGCTTTTAGGGTTAATCACCTCAGAGGTAGCAAGAGCATTTAAGCTAGCCTCAGAAACAAATACTGATATTATCTTTGGATTAATTAGAGTATTCCCTAATCTGAATTTATCGATTGGTGAGATAGCATTATTTATTGCAGGAACCTATTTTTTATCATTTGTTTTCAACTATTTCCAAGCCTTCTTATTAATTGGAATGACTCAAAATTTGACATATTCAATGAGAAGAGAATTATCAAGTAAGCTTAATAGATTACCACTTAAGTTTTTTGACACACAAAGCTTTGGTGATATTTTAGGTCGAGTCACCAACGATGTGGAAACAATCAACATGACGTTAACGCAAAGTGTCTCAGAAATATTTAGATCGATTACTTTAATTATTGGTATATTTGTGATGATGTTTATTCTATCACCAATATTAACAGGTATCGTATTTATCACAACTGCACTGGCTTTAATGATTGCAGGTAAATTCGTTAAACTTTCTCAAGGCTATTTTAGAAGTCAAGCAAAATCATTTGGTGAACTCAATGGTCATATTGAAGAAACCTATAGTGGACACACTGTAGTTAAAATCTTTAACCATCAAAAACAATCAGAGGAAGCATTCGAGAAAATCAATGCTGATCTCTATAAGAGTGCTGTAAAATCACAGTTTATTTCAGGGATTATGTTTCCGGTTCAATTCTTTATTGGAAATATCGCATATATAGCGATTGCAGTTGTTGGAGCGTTCTTAGTGCTAACAACCAATCCATTAATCGCAATCCAAGTTGGTATTATTCAAACATTCATTCAATATACAAGACAAATCAATCAGCCAGTTCAACAAATTGGAAGTATTGCCAATGTGTTACAGTCAACTGCTGCAGCCTCTGAACGTATTTTTAATTTACTTAATGAGCCAGAGGAATCAGTTGAAAGAGAAGATTTAGTTGAGCTTAAAAAGATAAAGGGTCATGTTGTATTTAAAAATGTATACTTCGGATATGCTGATGATGTTGATGTCATCAAGAACTTCAGTGCGGAAATAAAACAAGGACAAAAGGTAGCTATTGTAGGACCTACAGGTGCTGGTAAAACAACCATTGTTAATCTATTGATGCGCTTCTATGAAATCAAGTCAGGCTCCATTGAAATTGATGGTGTTGATATTAGAAATATGTCAAGAGCAAGTGTCAGAAGCTTGTTTGGAATGGTGCTCCAGGATACTTGGTTATTTGAAGGGTCAGTTTATGAAAATATAACCTATGGGTCAGAGGATAAAACTAAGGAAGACGTTGAAAATGCTGCAAGGCTTTCTCAAACACATCACTTTATTGAATCCTTATCCGCAGGATATGATTTCCAACTGCTAGAAAATGGATCCAATATCTCTCAAGGACAAAGACAGCTCTTAACAATTAGTAGAGCAATGCTTGCTGATCGTCCAATGCTTATTCTAGATGAAGCAACCTCATCAGTCGATACA
>DDWO01000018.1:0-9326 GCA_002345705.1 Acholeplasmataceae bacterium UBA2284
GTTGTCGTTTCAGTCTATGCAGGTCAAAAGGTGACTGCGATTACAAATCCAATAGCTTTAGGATATGAATTCAGCTTTTGGATGAAAGCAGACTTTGAGCCTTGGAATTTTGAAGTTGACGTAGTGACTGATGATATTACATTATATGCTTTTTATGACATTGTTACCTATTCAATCACCTATGTACTACCAGAGGGGGCTGAGCTAATCGGTACACCAGATCTAACATTTGATATCATTACACCAGCTTTTGATCTAGGAAGTGCTTATTTAGCAAATCATGAGTTTTTAGGTTGGTTCACTGCTGAAACTGGAGGAACTAAGGTAACCTCTATTGAAGTAGGTACTACTGGTAATCAAACATTATATGCACAGTTTGAAGAAGATGAACAATACACTGTGACATTTAATGATTCAAATGGAGGCATTACTACTGAAACTCTATATTATGGCTATGTTACAAAACCTACAGATCCAGTCCGTCCAGGATATACATTTATTGGATGGTTTAAGGATATGGAAGGTTTAATGGCATATGATTTTGAATTCGATATAGTCAGTGCAAATATCACATTATATGCGAAATGGGAAATAGTTGAATATACAATTACATATCACCTAAATGGTGGTGAGACAGCAAATCCATCGACTTACACAATTGAAACTCCTTCAATTACATTGCTTGCTGCAACCAAATTTGGCTATACATTTACTGGTTGGTCTAATGCAGAAGTAGATGGAACTATAGTTACTCAAGTTCCACTAGGAACGACAGGTAACCTCAACTTCTATGCACAATATGATGCAATTGCTTATACCATCGATTATATGCTTGATGGTGGAACTCTAGATTTACCAAACCCAACCTCTTATCAAATTACTTCTGATACGATTACTTTAAATGGAGCATCTAAGGAAGGTTATGAGTTTGCAGGTTGGTTTGATGCTGAGTCTGAAGGAATACTTTATACACAAATTAGTTCAGGTTCTACAGGAAATATAACACTTTATGCTAGATTCCATTTACTTGTAACCATTAACTTCTATGGTGAAGAACCTGTAAATATCATCGATCTTCAAGCAAATAGTTGGTACCCAAATACGACCTTTGCTTTATCTGATCAAAATGAGTTATTTGCTATTGGTGGTAATGATGCAGGTCTATTAGCGAATGGAACCAATACTCATAGTAACGAATGGATTAATATAACTGGCTATTTTGGATTGCTAGAAAATGAAGTGATTTTAAGTGTACAGCTTACTGATGCGATGGCAGTTGCCCATACATCAGAAGATAGAATCTTCATTTGGGGACTATTTAATATAGATGAAGGTATGGACATTTATACTAACGAACCACTTGATGTTACGTCCTTATTTGATTTTACCTCTGGAGTTCCAAGTGCATATTACAATTATGGAAGATTCTTCTTAGTTGAAACTACAGATGGTAGACTATTAGTCTATGAAAACATGGCAGTTACAAATATAACTCCTGTTTTAGACATAGGTGAAACACTCCAATGGACTCCAATATATGGATTTGGTAGTTTCCCATATTCCACAGTAATATTTACGGGTTCACGCATATTGATGTTAAACCCATATGATCTATCAGCATTATTTGATATGACAGCTACCTTAAATCTACCAGTGGATGAAGATATTCTAGCTATTTTATCTCAAGAATTTGCAGTTCATGTCTTAACGGATACTAAATATACGTTTGCTACATTTACTGGAGATGAAATGGATCCAAGCATGGCTTTAAGTATTGATTTAGAAATCGACTTAAATCCATTTGAAACACTTGATATTCGATTTGGTGGGGGTGGATTTATCACCTCTGAAGGTAGATTGCTTGTTCCAATGTATATTGTTGATGGTGAAGAAGCAGAAATGCCTACACTTGTTAAATATTATGATGTTACTAGTGAACTGATGCTTGAAATGGGTGAAACCATTGTTTCCACCTTTGAACCATTCTTTATCTACACTTCACTTGGTAGATTATTGTTTGTTATGTCTGATGAAAACTTTACTGAAGATCCTTTCGCTACTCCAGAGCTTATGGTTGTTGATCTTGGACTTGATGAGTTGCTGGATGAAACAGAAGTATTCCTTGATATAATATTCGTTGGCTATCAGGTTTATTTACACACAAACAAGGGATTATTCATGATCATGTTTGGAACCGACCCATTAGAATTAGAGCCTTTGGTTATAACATCACAAGGAGTAGTATATAGTGACATTTATTCAGTAAACAACTTAGATAATCTATATGAACCAATGGATAGAATGTATGAGGATTTTGTTGGATGGTATATCGATTCAGAGCTCTTAATCCCTGTCAACTCAAATAATGTATATGATGGAATAGAATTATATCCAAAGTGGGAAAAGACACATTATTTCATTGAATTCCAAGTTTATGGCTCAACAGATATTCCAAAAATGGCAGTTGAATTGGGCCAGGTTCCAACTGCACCAGCAGAACCAATCTATGATCATATGTTATTTGTTGGATGGTATTATTACGATCAAATGGAAAATTATCAATCTTATGATTTCAGTTATGCAATTGATTTTGATGTGGTATTGTTTGCTCAGACTCAAACCAAAGTTTATAATGTAACCTTCCAATTTGAGACAGAAGAGTCTATCGTTTCACAAGTTTACGCGTACACATATTATGGAGATTTATATATTCAAGTTCCTGAGGGATATGAAGTTGTCGCAGTCTATCTAGATGAAGATATGCTTATACCTTTCGATCCAGATCTTCAGGTATTAAGTGATATTACACTTTATGTAGCTATTGATCTAATGACAATACAAGTATATTACTATCATGATATGGAAGAAGTGTCATTTCTCAATATATTTTCTACAGACACCGCAAATTACGGCTTTGCTTCAGATGGTAGAATCTTTGCGTGGGGCTCCAATTATAACGGTGGATTAGGTGTTGGATTTGATCATATCAATGATGTTCAAACACCGATGGATATTACATCCTTATTCAATTTAGGAATGGGAGAAGAGATTAGTCAAACCTATGCATATTTCTCATATAAGGTATTTATTACCAATCAAGGTAGAATCTTTGTATGGGGAAATCCTGATCAAAACTATGATTACTATGGTACTCCACAAGACATTACCGCATTATTTAATTTCCAAATGGGAGAAGAAGTAACCAGTGTTTATTTCCTATACAACACGCTATATATCTTTACTGATCTTGGAAATGTTTATGTTTACCAGTCCTATAACAATCATTTGGTTCATCAGTTTTCAACCACTCTAACATTTAGTGATGTATACTTTGTAGAACAATACAATTATGAGTCATATGATATAGTTGTGATTATTCCTGAAGGTGCATTCCGCCTAGCATCCAGTGTTCATGGAGATAATGCAGTCGAAACTAAATTGAATGAAACATTTAATGATGAAGTCTTTAAGATTCTAACAAACTTCCAAATGTATAATGTATTCTTTGTATATACTAGAGAAGGTAGAGTATATTTATACGATCACAATGAAAAAACATTGATTGAAAGCTTTGATTTATCACTCAATGAGTTTGATTCACTTGTCGATGTGTTTGAGTATAGCTGGGATCAAAAGTTCTACTATACTGCTGATGGTCGTCTATATAAGCATTTAGGCGAAGGTGTAACAAGTGAATTTGATTTAAGCTTGCTTGAAATGGGAGAAAAATTACTACATGTTTTATATGGTAGTGGCTTCTATACAAGCTTTGGTAATCTAGCATATATAGATACCGATCTATTGGAGGTTACGAGTGTTCAACCAGCATTTGACCTCGGTGTAGAAAGTGTTATCTATTATGTCAATATCGATTTTATGTTATATGCATATACAACAGCAGAAATTTATATTACATCTGGTGATCCAGCAATGGAGTTGATAAAGACTGTTGGAATTAACTTGATGATTGAACAGTATGTATATGGAGATCTATTTGAACTCGCAACGCCAACGCCTAAGGTCGGCTACGATTTTAATGGCTGGATAGATGATGCTCAAAATCCTTATAATGACACGCCAGTTAACGATATCATTCTTTATGCAAGCTGGTCAGAAACAATCGAATAATTAAAAGATTAACAAAAAAAGGGTGAAAAATTTCACCCTTTTTCTTATTTACAGTTTATTTTTTTGCAGAAATTTTAACAATCTCAATTAAGACTTGAACTGCTTTTCTCATTTGATCGATCGAGCAAAACTCCATACGACCGTGGAATTGATAGCCACCAGTTCCAATATTTGGACAAATTAAGCCTTCATAGGTTAGTCTTGCTCCATCAGTACCACCACGAATAGCTTTAGTGAATGGAGTTAGTCCAACATTCTTAACAGCTTGAAGCGCTAATTCTACAACATACATATGATCCTTAATGACTTCATACATATTGAAATAGCTATCTGTGATGTTTAATTCAACTGCTTGATAACCATATTTTTCATTCATGAATTTAGCAATCAATTCAAATTCATTTTTTTGTTCTCTAAATTTCTTCATATCGTGATTTCTTATAATGTAATTTGCATGAGCCTTTTCAACCTCACCCTTTAATCCTGTTAAATGATTGAAGCCTTCATATTTTTCAGTGATTGCAGGATTTAGGAATACAGGAAGCATCGAATGGAATTCAAATGCTAAATGAAGTGCATTAATCATCTTATTTTTTGCAGATCCAGGATGGATACTTTTACCGATAAAATCTATTTTTGCAGTTGCAGCATTAAAGTTTTCAAATTCAATACCACCAACTTCATCTCCATCAGCTGTATATGCGAAATCAGCCTTAAACCAATCATAATTGAAGTGGTCAGCACCTTCACCTATTTCTTCATCAGGAGTAAAGCAGACATAAATATCTCCATGCTTTTCATTTGGATTCGCTACAAAGTATTCAACAAGCTCCATAATTTCAGCGACACCACACTTATCATCAGCACCTAAAAGTGTGTTTCCATCGGTGACGATAATATCTTCACCAATGACTCTGGATAAGCTTGGATATTTACTTGGTTCCATAGATAGCTTATCATTTAATTGAATGACAGATCCATCATACTTTTCAATAATTCTTGGATTTACATCTTTACCAGGTGCATCAGGAGAAGTATCGACATGCGCGACAAACCCTATCGCAGGCGCGCCTTCCATATTCTTATTGATTTTTGTATAGACATAACCAAAATCATCTAAGAATGCATCTAAGCCTAAATCCTTTAATTCCTTAACGAGAATTCTACTCAAATTCTTTTGTTTTTCTGTTGATGGATGGGTTCCAGTTTCATGATCTGACTGTGTATCCACCTTCACGTAACGTAAAAATCTTTCAATTAATCGATCCATATTTTGATAACCTTCCTTTTCTAAGTCATATTATAACGCAAAAATCACATAAAATACAGTAAATGATTGAAAAAATTAAGCACAAAATTAATTTTTTTAATATTTTTGCATAAAAAGTGTTGACAAATCAATTGTAAATGAATATAATTAAGGTGTGAATTAAAAAAATTAACAAAGGTGTGATGAAATTGACAAAAAATGAAGTGCTCGCTCAATTGAGTAACAAAGAGATATCTAAAAAGAAAGCATACAAGTTACTCTATGGTGAAACGAAACAAAGAAAGCCTAGAAGAGCTCATTTTCTAAAAGTGAAGATTAGAGTTCCAGAAGAAGGACCAGCTAATTTCTTCCTAGGTCTCATCCTATTCTTCCCCATCCCTATGTTTTTAGTAAGAATGGTTCTAAGAAGATTTGTAAAGGATGAAGTTACAGAACAGTTTCAAATGTCTAAAGCAGAATTAATTCGATTGGTTTCGATCAGTGGAGTAAAGATTAAAGTCAATACGCACACAAATGAAAAAATTTATGTGAGAACATTCTAAAAGGAGAAATAAATTATGAAAGAAAAAAACAAAGTAAACCCAGTATTATCCACTTGCCCAGTTTGTAAACATGAGCTTAGAGTAGCTAGATTACATTGTGACTATTGCGAAACGACCATCGAGGGGTCCTTCACATTATCAAAGTTCAATTATCTAGAAACTGAAAAATTATATTTTATTGAGATCTTCATCAAAAACAGAGGAAACATTAAGCAAATAGAAAAAGAATTAAATATTAGCTATCCAACTGTTAAAAAGATGTTAGATGAAGTTATTGTTGGTCTAGGATATTCAGTTGAAGATGATGAGGCAATATATAGCAAAGAAAAAGAAGAACCAAAAAGTGCTTTGAAGCAAAGCATCCTAGATAAGATCGAAAAGGGAGAAATGACAGTACAAGCTGCATTAGAGCTCCTAAACAAAAAGAAATAGTATAAAACCACAAAGGAAAGGTGAACGTATATGTCAAAAGAACAATTAAGAGAAGAAAGAATGAAAATATTAGATTTACTCGCTAAAGGAGTCGTTTCAGCAGAAGAAGCTGAAAAACTACTTGGAGCGATGAACACACCAGAGGCTATGTTTGGTGAGCAAATTGTAGTTCCAGGAGTCCCAAGCAAGAAGTTCCCATTTAGAATGCTAAGAATTTATGTAGATTCTAAAGATGGAGATGTTGTCAAGATCCAAATTCCAATCGAATTTGCTAAGCTTCTCAAAACTGGCAAGTTCAATGTTAACTTACAGCAATCAGATATCGATATTGATGCTATACTAGATATGATCAATCAAGGATTTGTTGGAGAATTAGTCAATGTTGAATCTGCTGATGGTGACATCGTTAAAATTGTTGTTGAATAAGTCAATTTGCAATAATTGAATCAATTAAACAATAAGACGGGAAATCCGTCTTATTGTCATGTATGAGTTTATGCATCATGTATAACTTACTCGAAGAAGGAGAAACACCATGCTATTCGGGAAACACTTTAGAAAGTACTATTTAAAATATAGCTTGTTCTTTTTAGTTGGAGCGGCTGTTTTAATATTTGTTGACTGGGTCCAACTTGATATTCCAATGCTTGTAGGACGTATTATTGATACCTTAAAATCAGGTAGTGCAAGTAGTGAGTCTATTGAAGCAGCAATCCTAAGAATTGCATCACTAGCAGTAATGATTACTGTTGGTAGATTTTTATGGAGATATACTATCTTTGGAGCATCTAGAAGAATTGAATATCATTTAAGAAATGAGATGTTTGGCCAAGCGACTAAGCTATCACAGAGCTTTTATAGTCAAGAAAAGGTCGGTGGGTTAATGACTCACTTTATTAATGACCTAGAAGCTGTTCGTATGTCATTCGGTCCAGGGATTTTAATGCTCGTTGATGGATTAACCTTAGGTGGTTTTGCATTATATAGAATGGCTAACTTAAATGCTAGACTTACATTTTATGCAGCAATCCCTATGGTTTTATTAACAATCATTTTAGTATTTATTAGAAAGGTTATTTCTAAAAAGTTTAAGGAACGCCAACAAGCGTTTGAGAACTTAAGTGACTTTACTCAAGAAAACTTTTCTGGTATTACAGTTATTAAAGCATTCGTTAGAGAATTAAAGGAAGCCATGTTCTTTAATAAGAAGAATATGGAGCTTTATGATAAAAACTTAAAGTTCATTAAATACATTATTATAATTAATATCGCAGTAGGTATCGCTTTAAATATCGTGATTTTGTCAATCCTATTGTTTGGTAGTTATCTTGTCATCTACGGTGGAGCAAATGGCTTTACTGCGGGGCAATTAACAGAATATTTAAGCTATTTCTTCGCACTCATTTGGCCAACCATGGCAATCTCACAATTTATTCAAATTCAAAGTCAGGCTAAGGGCAGTGCTGATCGAATTGGCAAATTTTTAGACCGAGAAATTGAAATTAAAGATAACGAAAATGCGATTGTCAATGACAATTTAAAGGGTTCAATAAAGGTAGATAACTTAACATTCCAATATCCTGATGGCTCTTCACCAGTTTTAAATAATGTCTCATTTGAAATTAACCAAGGTGAAATGGTTGGGGTTTTAGGTCGTACTGGAAGTGGTAAGAGCAGCTTAGTTGATCTATTACTACGCATCTATAACCTAGATAAAAATCAAGTTTATATCGATGGCATCGATATTATGGATTTATCGATTCATTCAGTTAGAAACGCGATAGGATATGTCCCACAGGATAATTTCTTATTCTCAGATACAATTACTAATAACATTGGATTTGCGTTAGAAAATCCGACTGAAGATATGGTTATTGAATCAGCGAAGCTAGCGGATGTCTATGAAAATGTTTCCGAATTTAAGGATGGCTTTGAAACTATGCTTGGTGAACGAGGTGTAACGGTATCTGGTGGTCAAAAGCAAAGAATATCGATTGCACGTGCGTTAGCTAAAAATCCAGAAGTATTAATATTAGATGATTCTGTTTCAGCAGTTGATACGAAAACTGAGGAAGCTATCATTAAAAATCTTCACCGGATTAGAAAAGGAAAAACAACTATATTTATTGCTCATCGTATTTCAACAGTTAAAAAAATGGATAAAATCATTTTACTTGATCAAGGAAGAGTTGTAGCAATAGGTAATCATCAACAATTGATGAAGACCTCTGAGCTATATCAAGATATGGTTAAACGTCAAACATTAGAAAATCTAGTTCAAGGAGGTGGAGTACAGCATGAAGGACTTTAAGGACAACACCCGTGAACGTAGCGACAAAGAGGTATTAAGACGTCTTGTAGGCTATATGAAGCCTTATTGGAAGGAATTTATAGTCATTTCTTTATTATTATTAGTATCATTGGCAATCCAATTGTTGCCTCCATTCTTAATTGGTAGAACAGTGGATACAGTGAGTGATCCAATTTTATCTAGAGATGAAAAGATTGAATACATGATTATACTAAGCATCTTCTTTATCATTGCATTAGCTATAGGTAATTTTGTTCAATATATTCAAAACATCATGCTACAAAAGGTTGGTCAAAAGACAGTTGTTACCCTAAGAAATGAAGTCTTTAATCATATTGAGAATCTTTCAATTGGTCAAATCAATCAAGTCCCTGTAGGTAAGCTTGTTACTAGAGTAACTAATGATACCAATACGATTAGCGATATGTATACCAACGTAGCAATCAACCTAGTTAAAAATTTGCTATATTTATTCGCAGTGCTTATTGTATTATTAATTATCAGCATTAAAATCACTTTATATTTAATGCTTGTTATTCCTGTATTATTGTTTGCAACCTATTTATTCAGAAAGTTTTCTAGAGCATCCTACCGAAGAGTTCGTGCAAATGTCTCTGAGGTCAATGCATTTTTATCAGAAAAC
>DDWO01000018.1:9357-36579 GCA_002345705.1 Acholeplasmataceae bacterium UBA2284
CATAGCTTAAAGCTAAGAAATAGCTATCTACAAGAAATTCTTGTATTTGGTATTTATAGACCGATTGTCTATGCATTATCGATGGTTGGAGCTGTGATTGCACTTTATTTAGGATATCAAGAGGTTATGGCAGGTATCTTAACAGCAGGTATCTTATTCACATATTATACCTATGTAGGTGACTTCTTTGAACCAGTTCAGCAGCTAGCTGAACAGTTCAATACGCTACAAAATGCCTTTGCGAGTGCTGAAAAAGTATTTGACGTATTAGATACTAAGCCAGATATTATTGATCAAGAGGATGCAATCGAATTAGAAAAATTTAGTGGAGCAATCGAGTTTAAGGATGTATGGTTCTCCTATCTTCCGGATGAATGGGTTCTAAGAGGTGTATCATTTAAGGTCAATCCAGGTGATACAGTAGCCTTTGTAGGTGCAACAGGCTCAGGTAAAACAACAATCCTAGGATTAATTGTTAGAAACTATGAAATTCAAAAGGGTCAAATCTTAATTGATGGTATCGATATTCACCAGATAAAACGCTCAAGCCTGAGAAAACATATTGGTCAAATGCTTCAGGATGTCTTCCTATTTAGTGGAACCATTGAAGAAAATATCACACTACGTGATGATTCAATCACAAAGGATGAAGTGATTCATGCATCCGAATATGTTGGAGCGAATACATTTATTGATAAGCTGCCTGAAGGATACAATCACGTTGTTTTAGAAAGAGGAAACAATTTTTCTAGTGGACAGCGTCAATTGATTTCATTTGCTAGAGCACTCGTTTATAAGCCTAGCCTAATGATCTTAGATGAAGCAACAGCAAATATTGATAGTGAAACCGAAGAATTAATTCAAGAATCATTAGAAAAAATGATGAATATTTCAACGATGTTGATCGTTGCCCACAGACTTTCAACCATTCAGCATGCCGATAAGATTATCGTGATGCAAAAGGGAGAAATAAAGGAAAGTGGAAGTCATCAAGAGCTACTTAGACAAAAGGGCTTATATTACAATCTTTACCAGCTTCAATATGATGAAAAGGAAGCTACAACTGAAATATAAAAGGTAAATTAAGGAGATTTTTAATAGTCTCCTTTTTATTCGTTTGATATATTTACTAAAATCCCTTACAATAGATATGAGAAAAGAGGTAATGCTATGCTAGAAAAAGATATATTACAAAGACTATTAAATGAAGCAATGACAACAGGTGCAGATTTCGCAGAAATCTATTTAGAAGACACCAAATCATCAATGATTCGAGTAATGAATGGCGATGTAACATCCATAGATAGAGGAAATGTATTTGGTGCTGGTATTAGACTAATTTTAGGTCTTGATGAGGTTTATGGATATACCAATCAAATATCTGAGGATGCAATCCTTACGATTATTAAAAATTTAAGAGCGTCATTTCATTCGACTCCAATTCAAGCAAAGCCTTTAGGAGCGAAAAAACCATTTCAGTATCTAATCAAAAAGCCAATGCATAAGGTTCCTGTCAAAGTAAAAACAGATCAGCTTCAAGAGCTTTCTAAAATCATGAGTGCAAAGGATAAAAGAATTGTTCAAGCAGTTGCTGTTTTAGTTGAAAATGAACAGAATGTTTTGATTGCGAATTCAGATGGTATTTATCAGGATGATATTAGAACATATACAAGATTAACATTGATGTCAGCAGCAGAAGAAAATGGATTAATGCAACAAGCATATGAAAGTCCTGGACGTCATATGGGCTATGAGCTACTAGATGAAATAGATTTCAAGGCACTTGCTGATGAGGTTGCAACATCAGCAATCACACTACTTTCTGCAGAAGAAATGACTCCACAGGTCATGCCAGTCGTACTTCATAATGGATTTGGTGGAGTTATTTTCCATGAAGCATGTGGCCATCCACTTGAAGCAACTGCAGTTGCTAAGGGATTATCACCATTCGCGAATAAACTAGGCGAAAGAATTGGTAGTGATAAGGTTACTGCCTATGATGAAGGCGATCTAGATGGTGAATGGGGTAGTCTTAACTTTGATGATGAGGGCATGAAAACTCAAAAAAATCTATTAATAGAAAACGGAATTTTAAAGGGCTATTTAATTGATTATCGGAATGCTAGAAAAATGAAAATGGATCCAACCGGATCTGGAAGAAGACAATCCTATAAATTCTCACCAACCTCAAGAATGAATTCAACCTATATCGCGAAGGGTACAGATAAGTTTGAAGATATTATAAAGGATACAAAATATGGATTGTTTGCTAAAAAGCTAGGTGGTGGTACGGTTGTACCAGCAACTGGTGAGTTTAACTTTGCAGTTCAAGAGGGATACATGATTGAAGATGGAAAGCTGACTAAGCCTGTAAGAGGAGCGATGCTCATCGGTCATGGTAAGGATATTTTATTTAAGATTGATCGAGTATCCGATAATCTATCATTTGGACAAGGCATGTGTGGATCAATATCAGGAAGTATTCCAGTTGATGTTGGCCAACCAACAATCCGTGTTTCAGAAATGACCGTCGGTGGTTCAGGAGGTAAGAAATAATGTTTAAAAAATGGATAGCATTAGGCTTATCAAAGGGAATTACTGATCTTGAAATATTTGCAGTACAAAGTCAAAGCTTGAAGCTTTCAGTATATCAAGGAAAGCTTGATCAACACGTTCAAAGTAATGTTGAATCGGTAACGATTAGAGGAATTTATGACAGTAAGCTTTCAACAGTTCGCTTTGAAAATCTATCAGATGAAAATGCAGCATTGATGCTAGATGAGCTGATAGAAAATGCAAAAGCACTTACTGTAGTAGAACCAGCTATTATTTATGAAGGCTCAAAGGAATACCCAGTGGTTAAGGATGAACTGTTTGACTTCTCAGCAGTTGATGTAACAAAGAAAATTCAACTATTACTGGATTTAGAAAAATATATATTAGAAAATAAGCTTACAAATCAAGTTCAAACATCTCTATATCAAGAAGTAGATACAAAAACAAACTTAGTCAATTCAAAGGGATTAAATCTAACTAGAAGAAATCGATTCGCATATGCTTATGCAATCGCTATACTTGGTAAGGATCATGATATTGTAACTTCCTATGATGTCAAGCTTGCTAAATCCTTTGATGAATTCAATGCTAGAGAAATGGCAAATGAAACCGTACAAAAAGGAATTATCAAATTAGGAGGGACTTCAATACCTTCAGGAGAATACCCAGTCGTATTTTCAAATGAAATGTTTTCAGATTTAATTGAAGTTTTTTCTTCTGTTTTCTCAGGAGAAGCTGCCTATAGAAAGCTTACTCAGCTTAAGGATAAAGTCAATCAACAAATTGCAGGAAAAGAAATCAATATCATTGATGACCCACTATCAGATCTAGCCTATTTCAAGAATCCCTTTGATGATGAAGGAGTAGCATGTAAAAAAAGATATGTTATCGAAAATGGCGTCTTTAAGGGATTTAATCACAATCTGAAAACTGCGAAAATATTCAATGAAGAGCCAACAGGAAATGGATTTGGTGGTGGAATATCTTCTACGAATTTATATCTAGAACCAACTCAAATATCCTTCGATGAAATGATTAAACCAATTGAAAAGGGAGTTTATATCACTTCATTAATCGGACTACACGCTGGTGTTAAAACAGTTTCAGGAACTTTCAATTTACAGGCATCTGGACAAATGATCGAAAATGGAAAATTAACTAAAGCTGTCAAAATGATTGTAGTTTCAGGTAACTTCTTTGAAATATTAAATCAGGTGTCAGGAATATCATCTGACTTAAAATTTAACACTTCAGGGACAGGTAGTCCATCTGTGTTTGTTAAGTCATTAGTTATAGGAGGAGAATAAAAATGTTTGAAGCAAATCAAGATCGTTATCAAAAAATGATATATCGTAGATTAGGAACAAGTGGGCTAAAGCTCCCAGTATTATCTATGGGTTTATGGCAAAACTTTGGTGCGGATAATGACTATGAAAAATGCTATGAAATTATTAAAGAAGCGTTTAATCATGGAATTACGCATTTCGACTTAGCTAACAATTATGGTCCACCTCCAGGATATGCAGAAAGCATGTTTGGAAGAATGCTTAGGGATGGTTTAATGAAGTATCGTGATGAAATAATTATTTCTACGAAGGCTGGATATGGCATGTGGGCTGGCCCATATGGCGACCTTGGTTCTAGAAAATATTTAATGGCTTCAATTGATCAATCCTTAGCAAGATTAGGACTTCCATATGTTGATATCTTTTATCATCACCGCTTTGATTATGATACTGACCTAAGAGAAACCATGTTAGCATTAAGAGATATTGTATTACAAGGAAAAGCATTATATGTTGGGCTATCAAATTATAATAGCGAACAGCTAAAAAGAGCTTCTGCAATATTAAATGAACTGAATGTTCCATTCGTTATAACACAACCGTCCTATAGCATGCTCAATAAATGGATTGAAAAGGATAACCTATTAGAAACACAATATAGCTTAGGGGGAGGAACCATTTGTTTTTCCGCACTACAGCAAGGGCTATTAACCAATAAATATATCAATGAAATTCCAGATGATTCTAGAGCTAAAAATCCTAATTCGATGTGGTTAAAGGAAAAGGATATTACTCCAGAGTATAGAGCGAAAATGAAAAAGCTGGATGTGATTGCTAAAAATAGAAATCAATCCATAGCTCAGCTTGCACTCGCATGGACATTAAGAAATGAGAAAATGACATCTACACTTATCTCAACATCAAAAATTTCTCAGCTTTATGAAAACCTTGAAACACTCAAACATCTTGAGTTTACGAAAGAAGAGCTTAACGCAATTGAAGATGCCTTAAAGTAAATAGAAAGACCGATTTTTATCGGTTTTTTCTTTTTTTCTATTGACAATTAGATTTTATAGTGCTAAACTTAACTTGGTTTTAAGGCATACCTGAAAACTAGAAAGAATTTGGTGATTATAATGCTAACTTGGTTTATGGGCTTAGAGGTTTGGATGCAAGCATTAATCGGAACATTATTTACATGGGGGCTAACTGCACTTGGTGCGAGTCTTGTTTTCTTTTTCAAAAACATCCAACGCGATATATTTAATTTAATGCTTGGTTTCGCATCAGGAGTCATGATTGCAGCAAGCTTTTGGAGCTTACTTGCTCCCGCAATTGAAATGGCTGACGAGCAAGGAGCTATT
The DNA here is from genome assembly GCA_002345705.1 of Acholeplasmataceae bacterium UBA2284. Lineage (GTDB taxonomy): Bacteria > Bacillota_I > Bacilli_A > Acholeplasmatales > Acholeplasmataceae > Peloplasma. Next base: position 14,564 of record DDWO01000018.1, read on the forward strand.
TCATGGCTTGTTGTTGCTATAGGTTTTGCATTGGGTGGAATTTTCTTATTCATCGCAGACAAAACAGTTCCACATATGCACTTCGGCTTCAATCATGATAAAGAAGGTTTACCTACAAAATTAAAAAGAAATATTTTATTAGTTTTTTCAATTACACTGCATAATATACCTGAAGGCTTAGCTGTTGGTGTTGCATTTGGTGCAATCCAATATATTTCAGGTGATCCACTTGCTGCAACGCTATCTGCAATTGGTCTAGCAATAGGGATTGGTATTCAAAACTTCCCAGAAGGCGCAGCGGTTTCCATTCCACTTAGACAAGAGGGAATGTCGAGAAGAAAAGCATTTATGTATGGACAAGCATCTGGTTTAGTTGAACCTATTGCCGGTGTATTTGGAGCTATTTTAGTGACCTACGTAAGTGTAATACTTCCTTATGCATTAGCATTTGCTGCAGGAGCGATGATTTATGTTGTTGTCGAGGAACTAATTCCAGAGGCACAACAAAAACAAACTCCAAAGGGTGCGCACTATGCAGTTTTAGGTGTTATGGTTGGATTTATTATAATGATGATGTTAGATGTGGCTTTAGGCTAAAAAAAGAGGTGAGTTATTTTGAATAGGGCGGAAGAAGATTATATAAAAATGATTTATGAGTTAACCGTTGAAAAAGATCTTTTAATGATCAAAACCAACGAACTATCTGAACGCTTCGGTTTTTCTGATCAAAGTGTCAATGAAATGATCAAAAAACTTGAGGTTAAGCATCTTGTATCATTTGTTCCCTACAAGGGAGTCTCATTAACTTCTAAAGGTAAATCGGTTGCTATTCGAATGATTCGAGCACACCGTATTTGGGAAGTCTTTTTAACACAAAAATTAGGGTTTTCTTGGGAGAGTGTACATGAGGACGCAGAAATGCTCGAGCATGCAACAAGCCCTGAGGTTCTTGAAAGTCTCTATAAATATTTAGGTAGTCCAAAATTTTGTCAGCATGGTAATCCAATTCCCGATTTAAAGGGTAAAATGGAAAAATCAGCGACACTATCTTTAGATGAACTAGAAAAAGGTGAGATATTCGAGATTACTCGAGTTCTTGATGTTAAGGAACTTCTCGTCTTCTTAAATGAAAATGAGATTAAATTACATGATCAATATGAATTAATTGAAAAAGATAGTTTTAATGGAATGATAAAAATAAAAGATCAAGATAGGACAAGGATTATCAGTTTAAAAACTGCAAAAATGCTCTTTGGACATCGGGTTTACTCATAAACACCAACTCAATTGGTGTTTTTTCTTAATTAAAGAATAGTTTAATCCATGATAAAATAAAGGAAATAGAAAGGGGTAGTACAATGCTAAAAGATATGGTTCAATATGCAAATGACCAAGTACTAAAGGAATATTTAGAAGATATTCATGCCCATGATCTATCTGAGCTTTTTGTTGATTTGTCCAAAGAAGAAAGACATCGCGTCTATGCTCTATTAGGTAATGAAAAGCTAGCAGATCTTGTCTCCTATTTAGATGCAGAAGAGGCTGCTGAAATAATCGTCGAATTCGATATCAACAGACAAAAAGAAATTGTTGAAATGATGGAACCAGACGATGCTGTTGACATGATTCAAGAACTTGAAGAAGAAGATCAGGAAGAACTTCTTGAACTGCTTGGTGAAGAATCAGAAATTGCGCAATTAATCAGCTATGATGAAGATGAAACTGGATCTGCAATGACAACACTAATGGTTGTAGTTACTCCAGATATGGATGTAAAACAAGCAACCAAAAAAGTGATTAAAGAGGCGGCTGATGTTGAATCAATTTCTACGATTTTCGTTGTCGACCAACAAGGTAAATATTTAGGTGTTGTACCTCTTAAGGTTCTACTTAAGGCAAAAACACCATTAAACATTGAAGAAATTATGGAAGAGTATCCATTTGCATATGATAAAGAATCAATTGAACACACTGTTCAAGCGATTAGAAATTATGCAATTTATGAGCTTCCAGTAGTCGATGAGAATCGAAAGCTTCTTGGGATGATTACATTAGATGACGCATTAGATATTTACCAGGAAGAAGCACAAGAAGACTTTGAAAAGCTTGCAGGTCTACCAGAAACGATTGAAGATAGTGGACCAGTTCGGACCGCTTTCCATAGACTTCCATGGTTACTCACATTACTTCTTATTTCAGTACCTATTTCATTAGTTACTCATTCTTTTGAGCAGGTTTTAGCTGCTGTAGCTATATTAGTGGTTTTTCAGCCTTTAATTTTAGACTCTGCAGGTAATGTTGCAACACAAACACTCGCCGTGACTTTAAAAATGTTTTCTACCAATGAAAAGGGATTGATACGTAATTCATATCGAGAGATTTTGACAGGATTGATGAATGGATTTGCTATTGGACTTGTTGCTTTTATCATGACACTTGTCTTCGCATATTTAAATACGTCATTGACGCAAAACCCATTTTTAATTGCATTTGTTGTAGGTTTGTCCTTATGGTTAACATTATTTTTAGCTCCATTAGTGGCTATATTGATTCCATTAACACTTAGATTTCTTAAATTCGACCCCGCTGTTGCATCAGGTCCATTTATAACTACAGTTATAGATGTTGCCGCATTGATCATTTACTTTGGTCTTGCTGGCATGATGTTGGGGGTGTAATCATGAAAAAAATAAATTTTAAGAGCTCAGATAATGCATTAAGAAAACATTTTAAATCAATGTTTGCGTATGATATTGCAGTGATGTTTAACGATTTTGATCATGATGAAAGAAAACGACTTTTATCGCTCATTAACTTAGATAAAATTGCAGATATATTTGTTGAACTCGATACTGAGGATCAATTAGAATTACTTGAGATATTAGAGCCTGTTAGAAGAAAATCACTTTTTAAAACACTCGAAAACGATGATTTAAAGGAGTTTATTGAGAGTTTAGAAGAGGATAAACAAAAAGAGATAATCTCGCTTTTACCAATGGTTAAGGCAAAGACAATCCAGTTATTAATGACTTATGAAGAGGATACAGCAGCATCCATTATGACTACTGATTTTCTAACCATTAGTAAGGATGCTTCAATTAAAGAAACAACGAATAAGATTACAACAACCTCTACAGAAAATGATTATATCGATACCATCTTCGTTCTTGGTGATGACAAAAGAATTGAGGGTATTGTTGATTTAAAAGAATTAATCAGAGCTAGAGGTAATCAGCTACTCGAAAATATTATGATGGACGACTTTCATTTTGTATATGAAGATGAATCCATAGAAAAAGCGATTGAAACGATTCAGGATTATGATAGAAACGCAATTCCAGTGCTTGATCGTGATGATCGTGTCATCGGGATTATTACTGCGGATGACATCTTTGATGAAATCATTGAAGACACTGAATATGATTATCAAAAGATGGCATTATTAAGTGACCATGAATCAACATCAAGTGCATTTAAAAGAACAAAGCAAAGATTACCATGGTTAATGTTAGCTGTTGTACTTAATCTTCTTATCGCATCATTTCTATCCATATTTGAAGCAACCATTGCGCAGGTTACAGCACTTGTTTTATTCCAACCACTGATTTTAGGGATGGCAGGAAATATCGGAACACAATCACTTGCGGTTACCATTCTAGGACTTCATTTAAAGGAAATAGATACGAAATCTTTACCTAGAGCTCATGTAAAAAAAGAAGTACTTATTGGTTTAATGAATAGTACATTGCTCGCTATCGCATCATTTGGATTTGTTACAATCTTTTTATCCGTATTCCCTACAATAGGTTCACAGCTACCTATTGAGATTGCATTTGTTGTCGGAATAGCTATTTTTTCTTCAATGTTTATCTCAGCAATCATCGGAGTATTAATACCAATTGTTTTGACAAAATACAAGCAAGATCCATCTGCTGCAGCTGGTCCAATCATTACAACAATCAACGATATCGTAGCGCTTGTAATCTATTTTGGAGTAGCAACTATTGTCTTCTTGTGAGAATGTGGGATTTCACTTAGTGAAGTCCCTTTTATGTTATAATAATAGAAAAGAATTAAGTATAAGGAGAAAATATGGAAAACTACATTAAAGTGTATGAAGCAACAAGAAAGAAATTGAAGGCATATCAATATTTTGGATGGTTGATGAGCTGGGATCAAGAGACAGAAGCTCCTGAATTATCCGTTGTTCACCGCACGAAGCAATACCAAGTCTTGGCAGAGGAAATGTATATGCTGAATGCTGATCCTAAATATGTAGAAGCAATTGAAAAGCTATATGAAATGAAGGATCAATTAGATCCAGATTTTAGAGTAGAAATTAAAAACGAATATAAGGACTTAAGAATAGTTAAAAAAGTTCCTAAGGACGAATTGATTGCTTATCAAGTTTTAACCTCACAAGCGTCACAAATATGGGCAAAGGCTAAAAATGAAGATAACTTTGAAGCCTTCGCACCAACCCTAGAAAAAATTGTTGAATTTAGCAAAAAATTAGTAAAATATCTTGAAACAGATGAATTAAAGGGCTATGATATTTTACTTGATATGTTTGAAGAAGGCTTTGGTGTTAAGGAATATGACTTATTCTTTAACACGTTAAAGGATGAACTCGTTCCATTTGTTTTAGAAGTAACAAAAACAAAGGAAAGATTTCCAAGAAGATTAACAAAATCAGTTTGGCCAATCGATAAACAAAAGGAATTTTCTGATTATTTATTAGATGTATTTGATTATGATAGAAAACGTGGAATACTTAAAGAAAGTGCACATCCATTTACTTCAGGTGTAAGCACCTCAGATACAAGAATCACTACACATTATCATGAGGATAACCCAGTGTCTGCTATTTTTTCTACGATTCATGAAATGGGACACGGTATTTATGAATTGCAATGTGATCCTAAATATGATGATACCTTCCTACATGGTGGAACATCATTAGGTATCCATGAGTCACAATCCAGAATGGCTGAAAATATGCTTGGACGTTCTCTAGCATTTTGGTCAGTACATTATCCAAAGCTTAAGGAACTATTCCCAAGACAGCTTAGAGACATCCCAGTTGAAATGTGGGTTAGATTTATTAACAAGGCTGAAAGATCTTTAATTCGTATTGAAGCGGATGAATTAACCTATTCACTACATATTATGGTACGTTATGAAATTGAAAAACTATTGATTAGCGGAAAGCTCAAGGTTAGAGATCTTCCTAAGAAGTGGAAGACTTTAATGGGTCAATATGTAGGCATTAAACCAAAAACAGATAAAGAGGGTGTTCTACAGGACATTCACTGGTCAGGTGGTATGATTGGGTATTTCCCAACCTATGCACTTGGTTCAGCATATGCAGCACAAATCTATGAATCGATGAATCTAGATTTTAATATTGATGATGCACTTCGCAATAATGACATTAAAAAGATTAATGCTTGGAATAAAGAGCATATTCATCAATTCGCTCGTACAAAGACACCAAAGGAAATATTAATGATTGCGACAGGGAAAGAGTTTAACCCACAATATTATGTCAATTATTTAAAGAAGAAATTTAACAAGTAAAAGGAATGTGAAATAGAAATGCTCTCGATTCGATCACTTTATAACGTCGGATATGGCCCATCAAGCTCTCATACGATGGGTCCTGCCAAGGCTGTAAAAATGATTAGGGATGAATATCAAGACCTTGATCATTATGAAATAACGCTTTACAATTCTTTAGCCTTGACTGGAAGAGGGCATTTAACAGAGGAAGCCATCAAGGAGTCACTAGGACATTGTCCTGTGACTTTTTTGACTTCAATTGAATTAGGTAAGCATCCCAATACATTAATGATTAGAGGATTTAAGGAAAATCAGTTAATTGTCGAAAAGGAAGTTCAAAGTGTTGGTGGTGGAAGAATCCTTTTTGTTGGACAAGAGGATTATGAAAAACCAATTTACCCGCATAAAACCTTTAAGGAAATAAAAAAATATTGTAAGGATCATAAAATGAATCTTGCAGATTATGTCTTTATGGTTGAGGGCGAAGGGTTTCATGATTTTCTAGAGGACATTTGGGAAGCGATGAAGGCATCGATTATGAAGGGTATTTCAACAAAGGGAACACTACCAGGACCCTTGAAGCTTAAGAGAAAAGCACCATCTCTATATGCTAGAGATTCTGAAAGAGAAGCTATAGAAATCACAGAGAATAGATTGGTTGCTAGCTATGCATTCGCTGTTAGTGAAGAAAATGCTTCAGGAGGAATTATCGTTACAGCTCCGACCTGCGGTGCTTGTGGTGTATTACCAGCCGTTCTTTATTACATGCATGAAAAACACGATGTCGTCAATAAAGAGCGTATTTTAAATGGTTTAGCTGTTGCAGGGTTAATTGGTAATTTGATTAAGCATAACGCATCCATTTCAGGTGCAGTTGCTGGATGTCAAGCAGAGATAGGTAGTGCATGCGCTATGGCAGCTGCAGCACATGCAACACTATTTAATCTATCCATGGACCAAGTGGAATATGCAGCTGAAATTGCAATTGAGCATCATTTAGGACTGACGTGCGATCCGATTAACGGATACGTACAAATTCCTTGTATAGAAAGAAATGCGGTTGCCGCACTGCGTGCAATCGATGCTTGTGGACTTGCATATTTTTTAACAGACTCAAGAAAGATCTCTTTAGATATGGTTATTCAAACCATGTATCAAACCGGTCTTGATATGCATTCGTCCTATAAGGAAACCTCACAGGGTGGACTCGCGTTTTACTTTAAGGAGGAAGAAGATGTTAACTGTTGGTAATGTAATTAGAGGAGTTGCTGTTGATCTAGACTATCAGGGGCAAGGTGTCGTTAGACACGATAATTATGTCATATTTGTAAAGGGTTTAATTGATGGTGAAGAAGCAGAAATCAAAATAACTAAGCTCAATAAAAACTTTGGACAAGGTGTTGTTTTAAAGCTAACTAAAAAAAGCAAGCATCGAATTAATCATAAGGATGAAGTGCTTGGAAGCTGTGATATGATTCATGTTGATCCAATCAAACAGCTTGAATGGCAGGTAAGAATTACTGAAGAAACAATGAAAAAAATTGGGAAAATAGATTTTAAAATAGAGCATATTTTATCCAATAATATAACTTCAAACTATAGAAATAAAAATGTTTTTCATGTAATGGATGAACCGTTTTTAAAGCTAGGCTTATATGATTTAAGCGGAAGAAATTTAATCCCTGTGGATAGCTTTGTCTTAGCAGATGAAAAAACAAATGAAGTCTTAAAATACATCAGTGATAATAGTGTCCTAATCGATCCGAATAAATTAAAGCATATCGCATTTAGAACCAATATGAAAAAAGAAATACTAATAACCCTAATCGCTACTGAAGATCATTTTCTTGGAAAAGGTGAATTGCTTACAAAACTAAAAAAAATACCAAACGTTGTTGGTATCACGCTGAATATCAAGGATAATCCGAAGAGCATTTTAGGAAAAGTTTCTAAGGTTCTATTTGGTGAAAATCTCATTACTGAGCCAATTGGAAGTATGGAGATGCTAGTCAGTGATCGTTCATTTTTCCAGGTGAATCTACCAGTGATTCAAATGGCTTATCAAATGATTAAGGAAAAAATTGAAGACAATCAATACATCATTGATGCCTATAGCGGAAATGGATCCATTGGATTTTATCTATCTGATATCGCATCTAAGGTTGTCATGGTTGAATCCAATATTGAATCCGTTGAAATGGCTAGATTGATTAAGGATAAATATAATCTTGAAAAAGTAGAAGTCATTGATGCGAAAGCAGAAGAAATTATTAAGCTATTAGACGCAGATGTTTTAATAGTTGATCCGCCAAGAAATGGATTGATGCCTGAGTTTATTGAAACTGTTTTGACAAAATCATTTAAGCAAATATTCTATTTATCATGTGATGCAAAGACACTCGCTAGAGATTTAGCAGAATTGACTAAAGCATTTGACATTGAAGATATAATTCCAATTAAGATGTTTTATCATACATCAGAACTTGAAACATTAGTCATATTAAAGAAAAAATAAAAGTATTGCAAAATAATAGTGCACCCTAAGAATCATCTCAAGGTGCACTTTTCTATGCTTTTACAAACGGATTAAATTTCTTTTCATGACCAATATCTGTAGCACGACCATGTCCAGGATATACAACAACATCCTCATCAAACAACTCATAAATTCTTTTGATACTTTTATAGATAGCCATAGAATCTGATAATGGTATATCTGTTCTACCAATGCTTTGGAAAAAGAGCGTATCCCCTGAAAATAAAATCGATTCAAAATGAAGAACAGTGCTACCCTCAGAATGACCTGGAGTGTCATAAACCGTAAAGGTATGTCCTATAAAATCAATCTTATCCATATCCTTAACCCAATGATCAACGGGTATTTCATAGCCAAATTGATTGTATGTTGTTTTACTCATCCATATTTTATCTTTACTAGGAGCGTAAACAGGACAACCATATAAATCCTTTAATTGCTTTACTCCACCGACGTGATCAAAATGACCATGTGTAATATAAATCGCTTCAACATCAAGATTATATTTTTTAATATATTTAGTTACATCCTCAGATTCATAGCCTGGATCGACAATAAATGCTTTTTTCGCTTCTGAAACGATGTAGCAGTTACTTTTTAAATTTCCTAAAGAGAATCTCATGATTTCCATTTTATCACCCATCGTATTATAACATAAAACGTATTCATATATCGTTTTGCAAGCATTCTTCAACTATAAAATGTATAATGAAAACGTTAAGGAGAGTAATCAAAATGAAAATTGCAAACAACTATACTGAGCTTATCGGAAAGACTCCGCTACTCAGATTAAACAAATACGAAAAGTTAATCAATTCAAAAGCTGAAATTATTGTAAAACTAGAAAATCATAATCCATTATCAAGTGTAAAGGATAGATTAGCTTTTGCATTAATAGAATCGATTGAAAAGTTAGGACTTGTTACAGATCAAACAGTATTCGTGGAGCCAACAAGTGGAAATACAGGCATAGGCTTAGCTTTCATTTGTGCTGCTAAAGGCTATAAGCTTATCTTAACGATGCCAGAAACTGTAACAAAGGAACGTGTTCAAATCGTTAAAGCATTAGGTGCGACTGTATATTTAACAGAAGCTGCACTTGGAATGAAGGGTGCAATCGCTAAGGCGAATGAAATTAAGGCACAGGGAAATCACTATGTTATACCCATGCAGTTTGAAAACCTTGCAAATCCTGAAATACATAGAAAAACAACCGCGATTGAAATCCTAGAGGATACAGACCATCAAGTCGATATATTTGTTGCTGGTGTAGGCACTGGTGGAACAATTACTGGTGTTGGTGAAATTCTAAAGAAAGAATTAAAAAATGTTCAAATTATAGCTGTAGAACCGAAGGACTCACCTGTATTATCAGGAGGAGCACCTGGTCCACATAAGATTCAAGGCATTGGAGCAGGGTTTATTCCTGCAGTTTTAAATATGAATGTAATTGATGAAATTATTCAAGTATCCAATGAAGATGCAATTGAAACAGCTAGAGTATTAGCGAAAACAGAGGGTGTTTTCGCAGGTGTGTCATCTGGTGCGATTTTATTTGCTGCAAGAGAACTCGCACAACGCGAAGAAAATAAAGGAAAGAGAATTGTTGCTATCGTTTGCGATACCGGTGAACGTTACTTGTCAACAACACTATACGAATGAAACCATTTCAATGTATTAAAGAAGATGTTTTAGCAGCTAAAAAATTTGATCCTGCAGCTCCATGCTGCATGATGATTTATTTTACATATCCAGGAGTTATTGCCTTAAGAAGACATAGAAGAGCGCATAAACTTTGGAACAAGGGATTTAAAAACTGGGCTAGAATCATTAGCTATAAAACAAGAAAGAAAACAGGAATCGATATTCATCCTGCAGCAGTAATCGGTCATGGTGTATTTATTGATCATGGCATGGGACTTGTCATTGGTGAAACAGCAAGTATTGGAGATAATTGTGTACTCTATCACGGTGTTACTCTTGGTGCGAACACCTTTGATAAGGTAGACCGTCATCCCAAATTAGGTAATGGTGTCATTGTATATGCAGGAGCAACCATTATTGGACCAATCCATATTGGAGATAATTCTATCATTGCAGCAAACGCAGTTGTCCTAAAAGATGCACCAGCAAATTCTAGACTAATTGGTGTACCTGCGCACAAAAACGGCAATTAAATTGCTGTTTTTTTCTTATTTATTATAAAATGCCCTACTGTTTAGAATGCAACTCATATTCTTTGACTTTAAGTGATAGAAAACATAAAATTAGACATGTTAACTATCAAATTCAAAGGAGAAAAGGAAATGAAAAAAACGATATTAACTTTTGTTTTACTATTTATATCAATCATACTAACCGCTTGTCAATTTGGCAATGTCGGAACAGATAAAGTCATTACTGTCTATACAGAAAGACATTATGATACGGATCAATTGTTATATGATAGATTTACTGAATTAACTGGCATCGGTGTCAATCTAATTAGAGATGATGCAGATAAACTAATCACAAGAATGGATAATGAAGGTGAAGATTCACCTGCAGATATCTTGATTATTGCTGATGCAGGACGTCTGCATCGTGCAAAGGAAATGGATTTATTTCAATCAGTAACATCTGATATATTATCAGATAATGTACCTAATCAGTATAAGGATCCAAATAACTTTTGGTATGGATTGACAATGCGTGCTAGAGTATTTGTTTATCACCCTGAACGCGTCAATGTCAGTGATTTATCAACCTATGAAGATTTAACTGACCCAAAATGGGAAGGTCGTATTATCACACGCACCTCAACCAATATTTATAATCAAAGCTTAATGTCATCAATGATTGAAATCATGGGTGAAGAAGCAGCTAGAGCTTGGGCTACAGGATTAGTTCAAAACTTTGCAAGAGATCCTCAAGGTAATGATAGAGATCAAGCGAAAGCAGTTGTCTCAGGTGTAGCAGATTTAGCAATCATGAATACCTATTATATTGGAAGAATGATCAATTCAAGCGATCCATATGAAGTTGAAGTTGGAGAAACTGTTCGTATTTTCTTTCCTAATCAAGATACAACAGGAACGCATATCAATGTCAGTGGTGCTGGAGTTGCTAAGCATTCAAAAAATGTAGATGAAGCTATTCAACTAATTGAGTTTTTAACAAGCGAAGAAGCACAAAGATCCTATGCGGATGCGAATTTTGAATATCCAATTAATCCAGCAGTTGAACCACACGATTTATTAAAGTCATGGGGAAGTTTTAAGGCACAGGATATTCCATTAAGCAAATTAGGTGAACACAGTGTTTTAGCAATCATTATTATGAATGAGATTGGATGGAAGTAAGTATTAACTAAAGGATGTGTATTTTATTATAATCAATAAGATCAAGCGTCATTTAAATATATTTTCAATCATGAGTATTGTCATTGGCGTCTTAATCTTGTTGCCTATTGTCAATATTCTTTTTGAGTTTTTCGGATCAAGCAGTGTCACTTGGGAGCACATCAAAAATTATTTATTAGCAGAATATATTAAAAATTCAGTTGTTTTAATTATTATCGTTGCCATACTTTCCCTAATTATTGGATTTACCTCAGCATATTTTGTAGCAAGATACGATTTCAAGGGACGTAAATTCCTAAGTTGGATGCTAGTCATACCACTTGCTGTACCGTCCTATATTGCTGCATATGTTTATGCTGATATGGTGAGCTATACTGGAACGATTGGGAGATTATTAAGCTGGATTGGAATTAGTGGTCAAATCAATATTATGAATATGACTGGTGCAGCATTAATTTTCGCGTTTACTCTTTATCCGTACATCTATCTTTTAACACTCACATCACTTTCAAGACAAAGCTCTTCCTATTTGGAAAGTGCTACATTACTTGGTGCGAATCGCTGGAAAAGGTTATTTTCAATTACGATTCCACTCGCTAGACCTGCGCTTGTCGCAGGATCACTACTCGTCATTTTAGAAACGTTAAATGACTATGGTGTGGTTCAGTATTTCAATGTTAGAGTATTTAGCTTTGCTATCTTTAATGCATGGTTTTCATTAGGAGATGTAACAAGTGCGATACGTCTATCTGCATATCTGATGCTACTTGTTTTTGGAGTCATATTAATTGAACGCATTTTAAGAGGAAGAAGACAGTTTCAAATGCATGTTAAAACAAAGCTGATTTCAAGAAGAAAAATTCATGGGTGGAAGCATTTAGGTGTTGTTTCATTTCTATGGTTTATCCTCGCCATTGGATTTATTATACCGTTCCTACAGCTTTTATGGTATCTAACATTAACTATAAGTAAATCGCTTAATATGAGAATTATGATTGCAACATTGAATACTGTTTTCAATTCTATTATTACAGCTGTTATTATTGTAATCATCGCATTATTTATGGCAAACTTCAGCCGAATGAAAGCTAGAAGTAGAGCAAGCAAATCATGGGTTAAGCTTGCAAATCTTGGATATGCAATACCAGGAGCAGTTATCGCAGTTGCAGTCCATGTGTTCTTTGTGGATATCGATCGACTTTTAGCACCAGTTTACTCAATTATTATTCCATATGGACCAAGACTTGTGATCACAATGAGCCTATTTACATTGATTTTCGCTTATGTTTTAAGATTCCTATCCATAGGCTTCAATAGCATCGAAAGTCAATACGATAAAATCGGAACGAAATTCACAGAATCCGCATATACTTTAGGTTCTAGTAGGATGGATGCCTTGATTAGAGTTGACATACCATTGATTTACCCAGGATTAATCGGAGCATTCATTTTAGCATTCGTAGATATCATCAAAGAACTCCCCCTAACACTGATTTTAAGACCTGCGAACTATGATTCGCTATCTACAATCGTTCATACCTATGCGAGAGATGAAATGATTCAGGAGTCAAGTCTTCCCTCATTAATTTTAATTACTATTGCCGGTGTGTTAATATATTTATTAACACATTATAAGAAAGGACTGTTTAATAATGTATATTGATATCAGCAAAATCAATTTCGGATACGATAAAAACCAGCTGGTTTTAAATGACTGCACGACAGGGATAGAAAAAGGCGAAATCGTCGCTATTCTAGGAAAAAGTGGATCAGGAAAAAGCACGCTTTTACGTATATTATCAGGGCTAGAAATACCCTCAAATGGTGAGATTACAATTGATAATGAAATCATGGTTTCAAATCATCATTTTGTTGAGCCAAATAAAAGACAAATCGGTATGGTTTTTCAGGATTATGCACTATTTCCTCATTTGAATATTATGCAAAATATTCAATATGGCTTAATTAAAAAAACTAAAATTGAAAGAGAAAAGATTGCATTAGAAATGCTCGATTTAATCAGCTTAAATGAGAAGAATACAAAGTATCCACACGAACTATCTGGTGGACAGCAACAAAGAGTAGCGCTAGCTCGAGCACTTGCACCTAATCCTAAAATGCTATTATTAGATGAACCATTCAGTAATTTAGATAAAGACCTAAGAAAACAAATTAGACAAGATTTAAAGCGCATTATGAATAAGCAAAATATGTCTTGTATTTTTGCTACTCATGATTATGAGGATGCAAAGGACATTGCAAACCGCATTTTATATTTGGAAGATGGAAAGATTGTTAAAATCGAGAAAAACATTTAATCAAAGATTATCAAAACATATAATTGACAAAAAAATGAAAATTTGATATCATTAGTTGGAGTTTTAGGAGGAATCATATGATCTGGGTAGACTATTTAATAATTATCGTTGCAATCTTACTTGTGATAACAGTTTTACTACAACATTCACAAGATAACATTCAAGATGCATTTAGTGGTGAAAAATCAGAATTGTTTAAAAATAAAAAGACACGCGGTCTTGAACTATTTTTAGTTCGTTCATCTGCAGTGCTTGCTTTACTTTTAATTGTTTTGGTTGTCACATCGAATTTATTACATTAATTGATTTTAAATTCTCGAAGAAATTAGACAAAAAGTGTTTCTTTTGAAACGCTTTTTTCATCAATAAAGGTGAACATATGCCACAACGTTATTTTATTGAAAATCAGAATAACATAATTACAGGACAAGACGCACATCATATTAAGAAAGTGATGCGAATGAAGACTGGTGATGAAATCATTGTTTGTTATTCTGGCAAATGCTTTTTATCTATTTTGAATCTAGAAACTGAAGAAGTGAAATACGACATTGTTCAAGAGCTTATCAAGCATGATCAACCAGAAATCACTTTAATTCAAGGATTACCAAAAAACCCTAAATCGGACATAGTGATTAAATATGCAACCATCTTTGGAGCGTCTAAAATTATTCTAGCAGGCATGCACCGAAGTATTACTAAGCTAGATAATGAGGATAATAAAATCAAGAGATTTCAAATGATCGCTAAGGAAGCAGCTGAGCTCGCTCATCGCTTCGAAGTACCAACCATTGAAATGAAGAAGAGCTTGGATAAAATAGATTTATCATTATATGATATCGTGCTACTAGCTGATGAAAATGAGCGATCAACAACTCTAGAAAAAGCACTTCCAAAGATTCAAAAAGAGATGAAAATAGCCTTAATCATTGGTCCTGAAGGTGGGATTAGCGAAGCAGAAAGAATCTCTTTATTATCAAAAAAAGTGATACCAGTAACACTGGGTCACTACATTTTACCTACAGAAATCGCTAGCCTATATATACTGACCTATCTATCTGTCAAAAATATCTGAATTTTTTTGACAAATTAAAAAAAATCATATATAATGTAAAAGGCTAATCAATCTAAGCGTGGAAGGAGGGCAGACAATGCCTAAAACAGTCGTTCGCGAAAAAGAATCAATTGAAGATGCTTTACGTCGCTTTAAACGTGATGTTTCTAAGTCAGGAAACCTCCAAGAAGCACGCAAGCGTGAGTTTTACGTGAAACCAAGTGTAGCACGTAAGGACGCACAACGTGCAGCACGCGCTAAAAAAAAGTAAAGTAAAATTCGCACCTTTTTGGTGCGTTTTTATATGTTTTCACCTAAAAAAGTACAGCAGTGCTTTTTTATTTTTTCTGGTGTGGTATAATGAAAACACGATAAGGAGCGGATTTAATGAAATTAAATCGACAAATTCATCATGCTGAAGCCATAGCAAGACTGGTGGGCATACAAGATCGTAATTTATTAGTTTTCAAGCAATATCTAGGTATTCATGTTTCTATTTTAGGCTCTGAGATTGTTACAGATGCTAAGAAGGAACAGTTACCATTGTTGGAAGCTATTTTTGCTGTCTTAATAGAACTTGCAGAGCATCAAGTACAACTAACGGAAAGAGATGTTATGTATATTATTAAGCTTGCAGAAAAGAATGAATTAGAGGATGTTTTTGATTTGTATCGTAATAGAAAAAAGATTTTAGTTAATGATCAAGGAAAATCAATATATCCCAAAACGTTTAATCAAAGAAGCTATGTAGAAGGCATTAATAACTACGATTTAGTATTCGGAGTTGGACCTGCTGGAACCGGAAAAACATATCTTGCAGTTGCTCAGGCGGTTGCAGATTTAAAAAATAATAAAGTCAAAAAATTAATACTAACAAGACCAGTTGTTGAAGCTGGAGAAAACTTAGGATTTTTACCTGGAGATTTAAAGGAAAAGGTTGATCCATATTTAGTGCCTTTATATGACGCGCTCTATGAGATGCTAGGCATGCAGACAACATTAAGCCTTTTAGAAAAGGGAATCATCGAGATAGCACCACTCGCCTATATGAGAGGTAGAACTTTAGAAAATGCATTCGTCATTTTAGATGAAGCTCAAAATACAACGAAGGTTCAAATGAAGATGTTTTTAACAAGACTAGGGTTCGCATCAAAGATGGTTATTACAGGAGACCCTTCTCAATCTGATTTACCTAAGGGTACACCTTCAGGATTAAATCAGGCACTCACTTTACTTCAAGGATTAGAGGATATAAAAATTATTACTTTTGACAAAATAGATGTCGTTAGACATCCATTGGTGCAAAGAATACTTGAAAGGTATGAAAATAGTGAAAATCAACCTATATAATCAAACA
Source organism: Acholeplasmataceae bacterium UBA2284 (assembly GCA_002345705.1). Classification (GTDB taxonomy): domain Bacteria; phylum Bacillota_I; class Bacilli_A; order Acholeplasmatales; family Acholeplasmataceae; genus Peloplasma. The sequence goes on from DDWO01000018.1 coordinate 30,732, forward strand.
AGTGAAGATATCAAGGAAATCAAAAAACTTTTAAAAAAGGTTTTTCGTTCCATCAAACAAAAAAATAATATGCAAATCATCTTTGTATCTCAAGAAGAGATTAGAGAACTAAATAAAAATTTTAGAAATATTGATAAATCGACAGATGTATTATCATTTCCAAATGATGATGAGCTAGATAGTTCGATTGGTGATGTCTTCATCTCGATTGAACAAGCAAGACTGCAAGCAAATGATTACGGACATTCATTTGAAAGAGAAATTGGATTTCTTGCGGTTCACGGATACCTACATTTACTAGGATTTGATCATCATTCTGAATCTGAAGAAAAATTGATGATTGAAGCACAAGAAAATATATTAAAAAAGGCAAAACTGGAAAGGAAATAACATGAAAAATATTAATGAAGCTTTACTCGCAAGAAGTAAGGCATATACCCCATATTCTAATTTCAAGGTTGGTGCAGCAATTCTTCTTAAGGATGGCACTTATATTCACGGAGCTAATGTTGAAAATGCATCCTTTGGACTATCCAATTGTGCAGAAAGAAGTGCACTATTCTCACTTTATAGTCAAGGCTATAAAAAGGAAGACATTGTATCCATCACCATTATCGCAAACGATCACACACCTGTTTCTCCATGCGGAGCATGCAGACAGGTTATGCATGAACTTATGCCAAAAAATACAAAGGTATATCTAGCAAATACGAAGGGTGAAATCAAAGAAACGACAACTGATGAACTGCTACCCTACGCATTTGTTTTAGATGAAAAACCTAAAGATGAGTAGTCATAAGTCTGGATTTATCGCGATTGTTGGTAGACCAAATGTTGGGAAATCAACATTAATCAATCAATTGATAGGTGAAAAGATTGCGATTATGAGTCCTAAGCCACAAACGACTAGAAATCGAATTTTAGGCGTGCTATCAACAGATGAATATCAAATGATCTTTGTCGATACCCCAGGCATGCACAAGGGAAGAGACTTACTCAATAAGTCAATTGATAAGGTTGCAGTATCTTCAATTAATGATGTCGATATCGTCTTGTTTGTTGTTGATTCAATGAAGGGTGCTGCAGAGGATCACATTATAGATTACTTTAGAGGAATTAAAATCCCGGTATTCTTAGTTATCAATAAAATCGATGAATTAAAAAATAGATCAGCAATCGATGAAATCATCATTAGCTATTTGAATGCCTATCCTTTTGAGGGTGTTATTCCAATTTCAGCCAAGGAAAAAACGCATTTAAATCGTTTGATTGAAATGCTCGTTCCTTTACTAGAGGAAGGACCTGAGTTTTTCCCTGCTGATATGAAAAGCGATCAAAGTGAAGAAAAACTTATGTCTGAGCTAATCAGAGAAAAGATTTTATATCATACCGAACAAGAGGTTCCTCACGCTGTAGCGGTTGTGATTGAATCCTTAGTAGAAAACCCTGAATTAAACACATTAGATGTGACTGCATTAATTATTGTTGAACGCACAACGCAAAAACAAATCTTAATCGGCAAGGGTGGAGAAAAGATTAAAAAGATCGGCACCGAAGCGAGAAAAGAAATCAATTCCTTATTAAACACTAAAATTCATCTTACCCTTTGGGTTAAGATTAAAAAGGATTGGAGAAATAGACCAAATGATCTAAAGGCATTTGGCTATGGTGAGTAATTCAATGGAAGGGCTCATTTACCGGGTACAACCCTATCAGGAAAATGCGAGACTTTTATTTGTTTATACTCCAAAGGGTAAGAAAACGTTACTCGCACAGGGTTCACAAAAGATGAATCAAGTCTCAAGAGTACTCTCTCAGTTTTTAACTCATATTGAGTTTAAGGACTCAGAAAAATCATTTGTTACGCTTGCAGAATCTAAGATATTAAATGATTTTTCTACGGTAAAAAATGATTTTCATCAAACAAAAAGTGCAGCACTTATTTTAGAGATTATTGATCATTTAATTGTCGAAAACTACAATCATCAACAAATCTATCATGAAATGATGCTTGCTTTATCAGCTTCTAACATTTTAGAATCTTCAATAAGCTTTGCTTTAAAGATTTTAAAGCCATTAGGATATCCCTTGGATTTATCTGGTGATGGTAGAAAAATTAAGGGCATCAATATTGAAAAGGGTGGTTTAGTTTACCAGGGTGAACTTGATTATCTAGATTTAGATGTTAAAGATGCGATTACCCTATTAAAACTTACATTAATGCCTTATACTGAACTAGAATCACTGGATCAAGAGATTCTTTATAAAATAAAGGGATTTATTTTAAAATATTACCAGTTTCATTTACAAACTACACTAAAAAATCTACAATAGACATTAAAGGATGTGTTCACATGGTTACATTAGATATGATTGTTCAATACGCAAAAACCACTGGCTTTATTTATCAAGGAAGCGAATTATATGGTGGGCTTGCAAATACTTGGGACTATGGTCCTTTAGGAAGCCTTCTTAAGAAGAATATTAAGAATGCATGGGTTCAAAAATTTCAAAGAGAAACTGCGAATAATGTCTTATTAGACAGTTCGATTCTTTTAAATAGCGAAGTATGGAAGGCTAGCGGACACGTTGGTGGCTTTAGCGACCCTCTAACAGAATGTAAGAGCTGTAATCAAAGATTTAGAGCAGATAAATTAATTGAAGAGCATGATCATGCAGTCAATGCAGATGGTTGGGATACAGATAAGATGTATAACTACCTAATAGAAAATAAAGTGAAGTGCCCAAGCTGTGGAAAAACAGATTTTCTTCCAATTCGTAAATTTAATATGATGTTTCAAACCTTTCAAGGTGTAGTTTTAGAGCAGGCAAATCAAATTTATCTAAGACCTGAAACAGCACAAGGGATTTTTATTCAATTTAAAAACATTCAAAGATCAACTAGAAAAAAGGTTCCATTTGGAGTCTGTCAGGTTGGTAAATCATTTAGAAATGAAATTACCCCAGGTAACTTCATTTTCAGAACAAGAGAATTCGAACAAATGGAAATGGAATTCTTTGTTAAGCCTGGAACTGAAATGGAATACTTCGAGTATTGGAAATCATTTTGCATGAATTGGTTAACCAATTTAGGCTTAAAGAGAGAAAATCTTGAATTTGATGATCATAAGCCTGAGGCATTAAGTCATTATTCGAATGCGACAACAGATATTCGCTATAGATTCCCATGGGGATTTGATGAATTATGGGGTATTGCGTCTAGAACTGATTATGATTTGAAGGCACATCAACTTCACTCAGGTGAAAACCTAACCTATTTAGACCCAGATACAAATGAAAAGTATCTACCCTTTGTTGTAGAACCAGCAGTTGGTGTGGAAAGATTAGTATTAGCATTTTTAACAGATGCACTAGATGAAGAAACATTAGATAGTGGAGATACACGCCAAATACTAAGAATTCATCCAGCGCTTGCTCCATATAAAGCAGCAATCCTTCCTTTAATGAAAAAGGAACATGCAGATAAAGCATTTGAAATCTATAGTGAATTGACCAAATATTTTGATGTAATCTATGATGAAACACAAAATATCGGTAAAAGATATCGTAGACAGGATGCAATAGGAACCTATCTTTGTATTACCGTAGACCACGACACAGCAGCTGATCATTCAGTAACTGTTCGTAATAGAGATACAATGGAACAGGTTCGTATTCCAATCAAGGACTTAAGAAGCTATATCGAAGAACAATCTAAATTCTAAAATAAAGGAGGGAAACCATGGACAATAAGCTTCTCGATGAAATCAATGAGAAAACACCGATTGTTGACTTAGTCAGCGAGTTCGTCTCCCTTCAAAAAAAAGGTAAAAATTTCATGGGTTTATGTCCCTTCCATCAGGAAAAAACACCAAGCTTTTCAGTTTCTCCTGAAAAAAATATCGCAATGTGTATGAGCTGTCATGAGGGCGGAAACCCAATCAATTTCTACCGTAAAATCAAAAACATCTCATTAAATGAAGCAGCACATGAATTAGCACTTCGTGCAGGTATTGAAATCAAGGATGTTAAAATTAAAAAGGACCCTTATGAAAATTTTTATAAGCTGATGAATGAGGTTTCCTCATTTTATAGCTTTAATTTAAAAAACAGTGAAAAGGGTCAAGAGGCATTATCCTACCTTTATAAAAGACAAATGACGGATGAGTTAATCGATCATTTTAGATTAGGCTACGCACCAACTCACGGTGATGCACTTTATCAGCTCTTAAAGGATAAGGGATACGCAGTATCTGATATGATTAAGCTTGGAGTTGTTAAGCAAAAGGATGATGGTTCATATTACGATTTATTTTCAGATCGTATTATCTTCCCTATCACAAACCCAAAGGGTTTAGTTGTTGGTTTAAGTGGAAGAACAATGAGTGCAAAGGAATCTGTGAAGTATATCAACAGTCCTGAAACAGTCATCTTTAAAAAGGGTTTACTGCTCTATCATTTATATGAAGCATTAAATGATATTAGAGTTGAAAAGCAAGTGGTTTTATATGAAGGATTCTTCGATGTCATCAGCTCCTATAGTGCTGGTGTAAAAAATGGGGTTGCTACCATGGGTACAGCGCTAACGAAGGATCAAGCAAAATTGATACGAAGTGTCGCTCCATCTGTTATTATTGCTTACGATGGCGATATGGCAGGTCTCAAGGCATCTGACCATGCGATACCTATTCTAGAAAAAGAAACACTCAAGGTTGAAGTATTATCCATTCCTGAAAAAATGGATCCAGACGACTTCGTGAAGTCATATGGACCAGAAAAGTTTGAAGCGCTTTTTGGTGAGTATACGCTAGATGCATACGCATTTAGATACAATTACTACAAAATAGGTAAAAACCTACAAAATGCCAATGACTTAAAGGAATTTAAGAAACAAGTGATGACGATGATACAGTCATCCGATAGTTCGATTCGTGCATTTTATGTACAAAAGCTATCGACCGAATTGAATATTCCACTTTCCGAATTGGAGTTTAAAAGAAAACCTCCAACTGTAGTGGAACCTGTTATACCAAAGGCTGAACGGCCAAGGATGTTAAACAAGAATGAAAAAGCGGAACGCATCTTAATCTTTTCCATGTTAAGATCAAGAGATGTATGCATGAATGTCGTAAAGGAACTTAAACCGACAGACTTCGCAGATCATATCACCGCGACTATCCGTATCCAATTGGAGCACTACTATGAGGATCATCTAGAGTTTAATCTAAATGAATTTTTAGATGGACTTGCGAGTGACCAAAGGGAGCACATGGAAAAAAATTTATTGAAGGATATGTATTGGGTCAATAATTTTTCGACTTCTGATGAAGAAATTGAAAATTACATTCGACTAATCAAGGAAGCTAATTTGAAGAGAAGATATGATTATCTAAATGATAAGATTAACAACTTAGAGGAATATAGTGAACACTTGGTTAAGGAAAGAGACGCAATCAAGCTTCAATTGATGAAGAAAAATTAGGAGGTATACTGTGGATCGAGAAAAAATAATTGCACAATTAATTAAAAAAGCTGGCAAAGATAAGTTTTTAAACCAGGAGGATGTAACTCCTTTCGCTAATCTAAACAGTGAAGACTATTTTGAAATTGAAAGAGCACTTTTAAACGAGGATATTGATATCATCGCCTTAGAGGATCTAGAAGATGAAGAAGAAACTACTGCTGTTTTAGAAATCGAAGAAGATGATGATGACGAGGTTGAGTTTGAATTAGAGGAAGAAGAACCAGATGATCTATCTCTAAGCGGACTTGAAGTTGAGGAAGAAGAATTAATCAACATTGAAACCATCGCATCCAATATTAAGATTGATGACCCAGTACGAATGTA